>WLKK01000017.1 GCA_009701305.1 Actinomycetota bacterium
CCGCTCCGATATTGCAAAATGCAACCTTGAGTAGTGACAAATTCACTGGGGATGGGATTTATTTAATCTCACCACGAACAATAAAAGGTGGTGGAAATATTCGTGCTTGGATCCATCGGCCATGCGTCCCAAATGATTGTGTGGCACCTGAATGGTTAATTAAAAATCCTGATGGGAGCGCCCGGGTAATTCCTTTGCCACAGACTCTTTCCATGGTTCTCAATCCAGCAAAGTACGCTCGGAAAGTTCCAGATCTAACCGGATTGAGTGCAGAACAAGTTACCGGCGCACTTGCAGCACTTGATTTAGTTGCGCAAATTATTGATCAATCACCGAACTCTGGGAAAGCTACGCGAATGGTCCGGGATTTGTCCCCGAAGATGGGGACCAACTTGCCCGCTGGGGCACAGGTAAAAGTTTATGTGGGAGTCCCAGACGCTTAATTAACAACTAACTTAAGGATTGTTGGATTTATTCATTAAATGTGCAATTGTTACAAGGTGTCAACTTCCCAAACTGCCGCGATTTCGGTAACAGATTTAACTAAACGTTATGGTGAACGAAATGCCGTTGACCATATTTCTTTTGAAGTCCCGCGTGGAACCATTTGTGGATTTGTCGGACCAAATGGGGCAGGTAAAACCACAACTATTCGGATGCTGTTGGGTTTAGTTAAACCAACAACGGGCGTAGGTACCGTTTTAGGCGAACCACTTACACATCCGGAAAGATTCTTGGGAAAAGTTGGCGCTTTAATTGAAGGACCGGCTTTTTATCCGGCGCTATCTGGGCGAGAAAATTTAAAGGTATTAGCAACTCTGGGTAATTTCCCGCACGATCGGGTAGATCAGTTATTGGATCAAGTTGGATTGTTAGATCGTGGAAGCTCAAAATTCAAGACTTACTCATTAGGAATGAAACAAAGATTAGGAATTGCCGCAGCCTTGCTGCCATCTCCAGAATTATTAATACTCGATGAACCAACAAATGGATTAGACCCTGCTGGAATTCAAGAAGTGCGTGAATTACTTGGAGATTTAGCTGGATATGGCTTAACGGTTCTGGTTTCTTCGCATTTACTCTTAGAGATTGAAGCAATATCTGATGACCTAGTAATGCTACGAGATGGAAAAGTTTTATTTTGGGGACAGACAAAAGCCTTACTAACTGCGCAGCAACCAACTGTTATCGCTAGCACTACTAATCCGCAAGATTTAGCACGGCTTGTTGAGATTGCTACTAATTCTGGGCACCAAGCGAAAATTGTGGATGAAGCTGTTCACATAGTCGCTGACATTACATTTGCAACTAGTTTTAATAAAAGTGCTTTTGCTGCTGGGATAGTTTTATCATCATTAGTCACTGCTCGTCCAACTTTGGAAGAGACATTTTTTGAATTGACAAGTGATAATTAATGATCCGCATATTTAAATCGGAATGGCGCAAGCTACGTCGCCCAACTTTATTTTTGGGAACTATGGCTGCAGTTATCGGCTTGACCGGATTGATTTCATCATTACTATTTTTACTTCTGGATTCCCCACGCGGTAATGGTCGTGAAGGAACGATGATTACGCGCGAAACACTTGCACTGCCAAATGGCTTATATGTGGGCTTTGCAAACTCAGCCGGGTTGCTTGGTGTGATTGCTCTTTGTGTCTTTGCTGCACAAACGGCAATTGAGTACACAAATGGAACTTTGCGGAATTTGTTAGTACGTGAGCCAAGAAGGTTATTGTTGTTGTCTGGGAAATATATTGCCATGATTTCATTTGCATTAGTCACTGTTTTCTTTTCGGCGATTGTGAGTATTGCAATTTCAGTATCTCTGGCCGGAACTAAAGGTGTTAGTACTGATCAATGGTTTACTTCTAGTGCGATTTCTCTATTTGGTTCAACATTTGGAAACGTATTCCTCTCTGTTATCTCATATGGAACGGTCGGGATGACTCTTGGGTTGTTATTGCGGTCGCCAATTACTTCAATTTCCATTGCGGTCGCTTGGATTTTGGTGATTGAAAATATTCTCTCCGCTACCGTTAATGGCATATCAAAATGGCTGCCTGGACAATTGATGAGCGCTATTCCCGTGCAGTTTGGCGTTGATTTTTCATATTCACGAGCGTTAGCTGGAAGTGCGGCATATTTGTTAATTTTTGCTGTGGCGGCCGCGACATTATTTAAACGCCGAGATGTAGTTAATTAATATTTGAGCAGGACACAGCCACAAAATCTTTCAAATAACCGGCTTTTCTAAAGAGACTCATTTATCCTAAAGGCATTCGTCACTGTCTTAACTTCCCTAAAGCAGCGACAAGGGGGAAATGTGTTTTCTAGCCGTAGCGCAGCTGGCTTATTGGCCTGCGTTTTGGCTATTACATTTATAGCCACACCAATAGAAGCACAATCGGCAACTCGTAAACCAACTCTTGCAGAAATTAAAGCAGCAAAAGATAAAGAGATCGCAAAAGCAAATGAAGCGGCAAAAGCTAAAGCAAAACTGGCCGCGGCAGCTAATCAGTTAAGAGCGCTAACAGTAAAAGCGAATGCAGCTCGAGCAATTTATCTTCGAGAACAGGCAGCACTTGTTGTTTCCACAAAAAAAGCACAAAAAGCCGCGGAAAAGGAGAGAGCGGCAATCGCTGCGGTTGCTGGCGCAAATATGCGAATCGGAAAAATGGCAGCAAACGCTTACATCATGGGCTCTGGGTTTACTGATTTCGATTCCATACTTAATGCAAATGGACCACAAGATTTAGCAGATCGACTTTCAATCCTTGATGCACTTGGTGAAGGAAATTCAACAGTGCTGGCAAGATTAAAAATTGCCCAAGCAGCTGCAGCGGAAGCAAAAGCTGAAGCGGATGCTGCGCGCGCCGAGCAAGCAGTTGCAACTGCTCGAGTTGCCGCGGCTAAGAAAGTTGCTGATAGTGCAAAGGCCGAGCAACAAGTTGAAGTAAATAAATTAGAAAAGATTCAGGCACAAATAATTAGAGAACTTTCAAGTGCACGGAAAAAACGAGTTACGCTAGAGCAACAAAGACAATTAGCAATATTAGAAGAAGAATTAGCAAATAGAGCAGGTCAAACAACTGGACAAGCGAAAATCTGGCCAGTAAATGGAATTGGATTTAGTAATGGTCGCTCTACATTTAGGACAAGCGAAAGCCAGAGAAGTGAAGCAGTTGCATTTGCAAAAAAACAAGTACTTGCGCGTAAACCATATGTATGGGGCAATGAAGGCCCAGGTAGTTTTGATTGTTCCGGTTTGGTCTTTGCTGCTTATAGAACTGCTGGTTTGGATTACACACAGTGGGATCGCGTGAACTCGCGGATTTATTACAGTTGGACCAAGCGGGTTCCATTAAGTGAGTTGGTTCCTGGAGACTTAATTTTTTATTCCTATAAGGCAGATATCAGCACCATCCACCACATCACAATTTATGCCGGAAACGGGATGATGTGGGAAGCCCACAACACTAAAAAAGGATTATTGTTCAGTTCGATATATTCAATTCAGGGATTGATTCCATTTGGTGGTCGGGTATAGTCATTTGAAGCAAATTTATCTATAGTTTGCACTGCTACTTCTCGCCCACTATCTCAAATGGAGTTTACAAAGTGAAGATTATTGATGTGAAATTTGCTGGTTTAAAAGGCGCAACACCTAAAGGTGGATGGACAGAAGAGTTAAAACCAGACAGCGTTGTTCACACCTTAATCTCAATCAAAACAGATTCTGGAGTGGTCGGCGTTGGTACCGTATTTACAAGTTCAGATTTAGTTGCTGCCTCACTAGAAGTGTTGAAACCTATGTTAATTGGTGAGAGTGCAGTTGAGCCGGAGCGGGTTAGTGAAAAGTTGCATCAAAATACATTTTGGCTTGGACGTGGGGGTTCCATTACTCACACAATTAGTGGAATTGATATCGCTTTGTGGGATATTTTTGGAAAAATTACTGGCCAACCAATTGGGCGTTTTTTTGGCGGAAGGTTGCGCGAGAAAGTTATGCCTTATGCATCGCTTTTGATGGATGAACCAAAAATAATGAATGCGAATTTAACTGAATTAAGAGGGCAGGGTTTCAAGGCATTCAAAATTGGCTGGGGAACATTTGGCAGAATTGATACTGCCAATGATGAACTCCTAGTTAAAAGTGCGCGCAAAGCGATTGGCGATGATTGCTTCTTGGCAGTAGACGCGGGCGGTAGTGATGCTTATTGGCGCGGAAATCTGCGTTGGGCAATTAACGCATCAAAGATGCTCGCTGATTACAACGTTGGTTGGTTTGAAGAAGCGCTAAGACCAGATGATTTGGCTGATTTCGTAGAACTTCGCAAGCAATCACCAGTGCCAATCACTGGATGTGAAGTATTAACCCGCCGGCAAAGTTTTACCCCATTTATTACTGAACGCGCTTTCGACATTATTCAACCGGATGTGACAAAAGTTGGCGGCATTGGGGAATTCCGCAGAATTGCTGCCATGGCAGATGAGTACGCGATTCGAGTCATCCCACATGGTTGGAATACCGCAATTGGTCTAGCAGTTGATTTACAACTTTCATCAGCAATTCTCACCGCAGAAAAAGTTGAGTATTGCACTGGTTCGGCCTACGTTGATGATTTAGCAACCGAGCCTTGGAAATTAGATAGCGATGGACTACTCGAGATTCCTACTAAACCGGGAATTGGATTTGAATTAGATCCAGACAAAGTTGAGAAGTACAGCGGCGTGCGCGGATTTTTAGATTAACTCATGATGATTGATGCGCGCAGAGTGGTTCGAAATGCACTGGCGCATTTTGAACCTGGAGATCGAATTCTGCTCGCCGTATCAGGAGGCGCAGATTCGCTTTTATTAGCTGCAGCAACAAACCTTGAAGCAAATAAAGTTGGAATTCAGTTGAGCGCACTAGTTGTCGATCATCAATTACAAAATGGTTCAGGTGAAGTGGCGTTAGGTGCACAAAAAAAATTAATTGAATTAGGAATTACAGAAGCAAAAATTTCTCAAGTTGAAGTTAGTAGTAATGTTAGTAACGGAGGAACAGAGGCAGCAGCACGGCGCGCGCGTTATGAAGCACTTGATGCGGAGGCGGATCGAATTGGTGCGGTTGCGATTTTTCTTGGTCATACCGAAGATGATTTAGCAGAGACGGTATTACTTGGTTTAGCAAGAGGGTCTGGTACTCGTTCACTTTCCGGAATGGCTTTTCACGTTGGCAGGTATGTGCGACCATTTCTTGAATTAACTAGAGCCCAAGTATTAAGCGCATGCAAAGAAAGTGGAATTGAATTTTGGAGCGATCCGCAAAATGAAGAGTTAAGTTTTGCCCGAGTCCGGGTTCGAAATGAAATCTTGCCAAAGATGGAAAAAGAGATTGGCCCAGGAATTTCCAAAGCACTAGCTCGCACTTCACGGATCCTGCGTGAGGATGCTGATGCCCTTGATCTGATTGCCGGGGATATTTTTGCCAGCCTGGCGGATCCAGCCGAGATTCCGATCGAATCGATCTCCGAACTGCCTATCGCTGTGCGAAAACGGGTTATCAAGCGGGCGATTGAAGCGATGGGTGCCCCAACCCTGAGTGCTGAGCAGATTCTTGAGGTAGATGCGCTGGTCGGAGCCTGGAAGGGGCAGGGCGCGGTGGCTTTGGCCGGTGGCATTACAGCCCGCCGAGATTCCGGCAGACTAACCCTCTCAAAGTAGTAGAGAGCCAGCGTAATCAAGAGGGAGTTCACCTGTGGATCTGTCGGTAATCAAAGATGAAGTCACCGAAGTTGTGGTAACTGAAGAACAATTGAAGGTGCGCATAAATGAGATCGCTCGAAAGATCGAAAAAGATTACGAAGGAAAAGATTTACTTCTGATTGGTGTATTAAAAGGTGCAGTTATGGCCATGGCAGATTTGTCCAGGGCCATTCAACGACATATTGAAATGGATTGGATGGCAGTTTCTTCTTATGGGTCGGGAACTAAATCCAGTGGAGTTGTTCGAATCTTAAAAGATTTAGATTGTGATATTACTGGGCGAAATGTTTTGATTGTCGAAGATATTGTTGATACCGGGTTGACGCTATCGTGGTTAAAAGCAAATTTAGAATCACGTGGTGCAAAAAGTGTAGAAATTTGCACAATCTTTCGTAAACCAGAAGCGGCTAAAGTTGAAGTCAATGTTAAATATGTGGGATTTGATATCCCGCCTGCATTTGTTGTTGGCTACGGCTTAGATTTTAATGAGAAGTACCGAAATCTTTCTGTAGTTGCAGTTCTTTCACCACACATGTACTCATAGCGTAATCGAAAAACATGATCGGAAAACATGATCGGAAAAGTTTTGGTTAAAGTTAAAAAATATTTAAAGTCACCACTAACTTGGTTAGTTGTAGCAATGCTGCTTGCTATTGGCTATACCCAAATTATGAATTTAAGTAAAAGTTTTAAAGTTGTAGATACTTCTACAGTACTTTCGGTGATTTCTGGGAAACAAGCTGATTCAGTTTTGCTAGTAGATAAAGAGCAGTTGATTCGTGTTGTGCTAAAAGCAGGCGTAATGATTGATGGCGCTTCAAAGTTAGAAGCCTCTTACATCACAGCGCAAGAACCGCAAATAGTTGAATTGTTGGCTCAAAATCCACCACCTAAAAAATGGAATGTAAAAGTCCCAACCCAATCATTACTAGTTTCCCTGATTTTCACATTACTTCCCTTCCTTTTAATAGGTTTTATCTTTTTCTTTGTAATGAGTCGAGCACAAGGTGCCGGTAAAGCATTTTCATTTGGAAAATCAAGAGCTAAATTAAATTCAAAAGAAACACCACAGACTAAATTTGAAGATGTTGCTGGCGTAGATGAAGCAATTGAAGAGTTGCGTGAAATTAAAGATTTTTTAGTTGCTCCTGAAAAGTATCAAGAGTTGGGCGCAAAAATCCCCAAAGGTGTGCTGTTGTACGGTCCTCCAGGAACTGGTAAAACTTTGCTAGCCAAAGCGGTAGCTGGAGAAGCAAGTGTGCCTTTTTATTCAATCTCAGGTTCAGATTTTGTTGAGATGTTTGTCGGCGTTGGAGCATCAAGAGTTCGGGATTTATTTGCACAAGCACGGCTAAATGCTCCGGCAATTGTTTTTGTTGATGAGATAGATGCTGTAGGTCGTCATCGTGGCGCTGGCATGGGTGGCGGACATGACGAACGTGAACAGACACTTAATCAATTATTAGTAGAGATGGATGGTTTTGAAGCAAATGGGTCAGTAATTCTTATTGCAGCAACTAATCGTCCAGATATCCTCGACCCGGCTTTGCTTCGTCCCGGTCGTTTTGATCGACAAATTGCTGTTGAACGGCCAGATTTAAAAGGGCGTAATGAAATTTTAAAAATTCATACCAAAAATAAACCGTTAGCAGATGGGGTTGATTTACTAGCACTAGCTAGAAGAACCCCAGGTTTCACTGGTGCTGATTTAGCGAACGTCGTTAATGAAGCGGCATTACTGACTGCTCGTAAAGAAGAGAAAGTAATTTCTAACGAAGCATTGGCTGAATCCGTAGATCGAGTTATGGCAGGGCCGCAAAAAACTAGTCGCTTGATGAGTGATAATGAAAGATTGATTACGGCTTATCACGAAGGTGGGCATGCACTTGTGGCTCATGCTCTTCCTAATACTGATCCAGTTCAAAAAATTACGATCATGCCACGTGGTCGAGCGTTGGGTTACACGATGGTGTTGCCGGATGAAGATAAATACTCGCAATCTCGAGCACAGTTACTTGATGAGTTGGCTTACACATTAGGCGGACGTGCAGCAGAAGAGTTGATATTCCATGATCCAACTACTGGGGCCGCCAATGACATTGAAAAAGCTAGTGCACTGGCGCGGGCCATGGTTACCCAATATGGATTGAGTGAGAAAATCGGAGCCATTAAATTAGGAAGCAAAGATGGCGAACCTTTTATGGGAATGAACTATGGACATCAAAGGGATTACTCAGAATCTCTTGCTGCGATAGTGGATCAAGAAGTTAAAAGCTTAATCGAAGGTGCACATCTTGAAGCTTATGAAATTCTAGAGAATAATCGCGATGTGCTTGATGGATTAGTGAAGCGGCTAATGGATAAAGAAACTCTTGAAAAAGAGGAGATCTTGGAATTGTTTGCGCAAGTTAAATCAAGACCGGCCCGTGCGGCTTGGACTGGATCACCGCTTCGCAAACCTTCAAATCGTCCAGCGATTGTTTATGAAAAGCCGAGCCTCGATGGATGAAATAACACCAATCTCATTCACATCACCACATGAGGGAAGAGCCAAGCATCCTTTTGATCAAAAAAGAGCAGAAGCAGCTGTGCTTGAATTATTAATTGCATTAGGTGAAGATCCAGAACGCGAGGGTTTACGAGATACACCTGCACGAGTTGCGAGAGCTATGCAGGAAAATTTTGCCGGGTTATGGAGTTCGCCAGAGGAAGTTTTAACTACAACATTTGATGCCGGCCATCGTGAATTAATTATCGTTCGCGACATTGAAGTTTTTTCTCATTGCGAACACCATCTCACACCATTTCATGGAGTTGCCCATATTGGTTACATACCTGGTGAAAGCGGAAGGATTACCGGCCTTTCAAAACTTGCCCGATTGGTAGATCTCTTTGCTCGACGTCCTCAGGTACAAGAACGTTTAACGACGCAGATTGCAGATTCTTTAGTTGAAATTCTTGAGGCAGCGGGAGTAATTGTCATAATTGATTGCGAACACTTATGTATGTCCATGCGGGGAGCCAAGAAACCTAAAGCGCGAACCACAACAAGTGCTGTTCGCGGACAATTGCGTGATTCAGCAACTCGTGCGGAAGCGATTAGTTTAATCTTAGGTCGTTAAATTGAAGACCTTAGTAATGGGAATCTTGAACGTCACTCCTGATTCATTTGCAGATGGTGGAATGCACAACTCTCTTCCTGCGGCGATAAATCGCGCGCAAGAAATGATTTCAGAAGGCGTGGACATTATTGATGTCGGTGGAGAATCAACCCGTCCCGGGGCGGCGCGAATTACTGAAGCAGAAGAGTTACTTCGGACAATTCCAGTAATTGAAGCAATTGCAAAATCTTTCCCTGAGGTAACAATCAGTATTGATACAACTAGAGCTAACGTGGCCCTAAAGGCGTTAAATGCAGGAGCGAAAATTATTAATGATGTAAGTGGTGGTTTAGCAGATCCAAAAATGGCCGAAGTGGTTGCGAACAGTGGCGTTAAATATGTTGTGATGCACTGGCGCGGTTCTTCAGAGAGTATGCAGAGTAAAGCTATTTATAAGGATGTTAATTCAGAAGTAATAGCTGAACTATTAGGAAGAGTAGATTCTTTAAAGTTTTCAGGAGTACTCGAAAGTCAAATAATTCTTGATCCAGGATTAGGATTTGCAAAGTTGCCAGAACATAACTGGGAGATTATTCAAAATTTAGAAATGTTTACTAATTTAGGTTTCCCAATTCTAATTGGGGCATCTAGAAAGAGATTTTTAGGGGAGGAACTCTCACCTATCGAGCGAGAAGCCGCTTCTATAGCTATTACTTCGCTTTGTGCTAAAAATAAAATATGGGGAGTGCGCACCCATTCGGTCAAGGGCCATAAAATAGCGATTGATATAGTTGATAAATCAAATTCCGAAAGCGAGGCCAAGTAATGGATAAAATTATTCTTACTGGCATCTCCGCAGTTGGATTTCACGGGGTTCATGATTTTGAAAGAAAAAATGGTCAATCGTTCTCCGTTGATGTTGAAATTGGATTAGATCTTTCAAAGGCAGGGAAGAATGATGAATTAAATCAAACAATTGATTATTCATTAGTAGTCGGAATGGTGATAAATATTTTGACTGGCCCACCGGTAAATTTAATTGAAAAATTAGCAGAACTTATTAGCGAAGATATTTTGAACAATTTTATGCAGGCAAAATCAGTTTCAGTTGTCATTCATAAACCAGAAGCACCAGTCGGGGCAGAAATTTTGGATGTTGCAGTGAGAATAGAACGAGTTCGATGAGAGCAGTATTGTCACTCGGTTCCAATCTTGGAAACAGTGCAGAAATTTTGAGCTCTGCATCTGAAGCATTAAATGAAGTTAGCGAAGTAATTGCGTTGTCATCTTTTTATCAAACAAGACCAATTGGTGGTCCCCCACAACCAGATTTTTTAAATGCAGTAGTTATAATTGAAACAAATTTAGAGCCAGCAGAGTTGTTATTGGCGGCCCAGGCAATTGAAAGTGCACATGGACGTGAACGAAATGACAGCACTGTTAAATGGGGCCCGCGGTTTCTTGATATTGATTTAATTAAGTGTGATGAAATGCTTATTAATTCACCTGAGTTAACGATTCCACATCCCCGTGCGCATGAGCGTGGATTCGTGTTGCAACCATGGATTGAGATAGATCCAACAGCGACCTTGCCAGGATTTGGCTCAATTTCTCATCTGTTGGAGAGTGGAGTACTTACCGAGTAAACTCCTCATGAAGCCTGGTACCCGAGCAGCGGACTGGAGCAGTGCATGCAACACTTATTAAAATATCTTCCTAGTGCGGATACAGCGCTGGGCGGAAGCAAGATTGCTTTTGTTCCAACAATGGGCGCCTTGCACCAAGGGCATTTATCTTTAGTTAAGCAGGCTAAAACTTTAGCGGAACAAGTTGTAATGAGCATATTTATCAATCCCACTCAATTTGAATCAGTTGAGGATTTAGATAAATATCCGCGTACTTTAATTGAAGATATTAAATTAGCCGAAGCGGCTGGAGTTGATATTTTATGGACTCCGGAAGTCTCTGAGATATATCCAGACAAATATAAATTAATTGATGCGGGCGAACTTGGACGTATTTATGAGGGACATACTCGCGCCGGTCATTTTGATGGTGTCTTGACTGTTGTAAATCGGCTATTTGAAATTGTAAAACCAGATTATGCGATTTTTGGCGAGAAAGATTTTCAACAATTATTTTTAATTCGTGAATTTTCAAAACGCTCACACCCTGAGATCGAAATTGTTTCAGCTAGAACTGTTAGAGAAATATCCGGATTGGCACTCTCTTCGCGAAATGTCAGACTATCTTCAGAGCAAGCGACGTCAGCACTTGTAATTTCTAGAGCGCTAGATGCCGCCAGTAAAAAACAAAGTTACGCTGAAATGAAAGATACTGCCCTAGCTGAACTAACCACTGAAATAGATTTCAAGTTGGATTATTTTGCAATAGTGAATCCCAAGAGCTTGCTTGAGGTTGATCAATCCCATTTTGGAGCAGTTCAACTACTTCTTGCTGGTTGGGTAGGCTCAGTCAGGTTAATAGATAATTTAGCGGCCGTTATCGAGCCAGAAGGGCGAGGCAAATGAAATTACTTGCACCTAGCCCAGGTTGGACAATAAAAAGTGATGTGATAATTGTTGGATCAGGAATAGCAGGGTTAACTACCGCTCTTCAAGTTCGCGCTAACGGATTATCTGTTTTGTTAGTAACAAAAGCTCGCGTTGATGCGGGTTCCACAAAATGGGCGCAAGGCGGAATTGCTGCGGCGCTCGGCCCAGGGGATTCTCCAGCAGAACATGAAGAGGACACGATTGTTGCAGGGGCAGGACTTTGCGATGTTGAAGCAGTAAGGATTTTAGTTTCCGAAGGACCTGGTGCTGTTGAAAGATTAATTGCAAGAGGTGCAGTTTTTGATAGATCAGTAAGTGGTGAGATCGCATTAACGCGCGAAGGCGGTCACCACCGAAATCGCATCTTGCATGCTGGAGGTGATGCAACCGGGGCCGAAATTTCACGAGCCCTACTTGCAGCCGTAACCCAAGATGAGGGAATTGAATTAATTGAGAATGCACTTGTACTTGATGCTCTTGTTGACGATGATGGTCGAGTTTGTGGAGTGACATTGCATGTTATTGGTCAAGGTAGTCGTGATGGTGTGGGTCGAGCTCTTGGACGAGCGGTGATTTTAGGAACAGGAGGGCTAGGGCAAGTCTTTGCTCAAACCACAAATCCTCCAGTATCAACTGGAGATGGAGTAGCACTGGCATTACGTGCGGGGGCCGGTATAGCCGATGTTGAATTCATTCAATTTCACCCAACAGTTATGTGGCTTGGCAATAATGCAAGTGGACAACAACCACTTATTAGTGAAGCGGTTCGCGGTGAAGGTGCAGTTTTAGTTAATGATGCTGGCGTTCGCTTTATGCAGGGCGCACATGAATTAGCAGATTTGGCTCCGCGAGATGTTGTAGCAAAAGTAATTATGCGCGAGATGATTAAAAATGGAAGTGATCATGTCTGGCTAGACGTGAATGCGGTATCAAATTTTTCAGAACGTTTCCCAACTATTTATCAATCTTGTTTAGATCACAATATTGATCCAACAAAAGATTTAATCCCAGTTGCACCTGCCGCTCATTACGCCTCCGGTGGAGTTCGCGTCAATTTATCTGGGCTTTCAAGTATTTCGGGGTTATATGCATGTGGTGAAACAGCATGTACCGGTGTTCATGGCGCAAATAGATTGGCTTCTAACTCTTTATTAGAAGGATTAGTTTTCGCAGCAAGAATTGCTGATGATTTAAAAGTAAATCTTCCTGCTCAAAGTGAGCCGGTAGAAAATAATTCAAAGAGCATTTTGCTTGATCCTGCAATTAGAACAGATATCGCTAATGCTATGAGCAAAGGTGCTGGCGTAATTAGAACTAGAGAATCTTTAGAAGAGGTATTGGCTACCTTGGATCAGTTAGCAAAAAGAACATCAAATCAACCTTGCGTTGAGGCTTGGGAAGTAACTAATTTGCATTGTTTGGCAAATGTTTTAGTGCGCTCAGCGCTAATTAGAGAAGAGACTCGGGGATCACATTGGCGAGAGGATTTCCCTAACTCATTAGATTCATGGCAGCAGCGGATTTTACAAGAGATGGATATGGCCGGAAATTACCTTCACAATTTAGAAAAGGTGATTAATGAGTAGATTATCTAATCAACTTGTTGCAACAATGCTGGAGCACAAAATATCACCGCAACCTTTCGAGGCATTAGTTGATGCAGCACTTCGAGAAGATTTGGGCAGTGGTTTAGATGCAACAACAGTTGCAACGATCCCAGCTAATCAAATAGCAGTCGCTCAATTTAATGCCAGAAAGGCTGGCGTTGTTGCTGGAATCTTTGCTGCACAAGCTGTGCTTGAAATTGCTGGAAACTCTGCAATTACTTTTGCTAAGCAAATTCCCGAAGGAAGCAAAGTTAAAGCGGGAGAATTGATTTTTGAAGCTACTGGAAAAGTAACCGATTTACTTTTTGCAGAGCGAACCGCTTTAAATTTTCTTTCGCGGCTCTCAGGTGTTGCAACCATTTCAAATATTTGGGTCGAAGCGGTAAAAGGAACAGGTTGCATAATTCGCGATACCCGGAAAACCACACCAGGATGGCGAGAAATTGAAAAGTTTGCAGTCCGAATGGGAGGGGCCACAAATCATCGGATGAACTTATCTGACGCTGCTCTCATAAAAGATAATCACATCGCGGCAACAGGAAGTATTACAAAGGCAATTAAAGACGTGCGAAGTAAATTTCCAAACCTTTCTATCGAAGTTGAGATTGATCACTTAGATCAAATGGAAGAAGCGATAGCGGGCAAAGTAGATTTAATTTTGCTAGACAACATGTCACCAGAGGAATGCAAAGTAGCAGTTGCACAATGTGCTAACCGAACAAAACTTGAAGCGTCAGGGGGAATCACTTTAGAAAATGCCCGTAAGTATGCTGAAAGTGGAGTTGATTTTATTGCGATAGGTGCGTTAACCCACTCTGCTGCAATTCTTGATATTGGTTTAGATCTTAAAGTTAAGGAGAAATAAAATGTTACTAACCATAGATGTTGGGAATACCAATACAGTCTTAGGAATTTTTGATGATCAAAAGATTTTACATTCATGGCGAGTTAAGACAGATCCACGTGACACCGCTGATGAGTTATGGATTAAATACCGTTCTTTAGTAGAAGATTTTGAGGTAAGTGGTATCTCGCTATGTTCAACAGTTCCGGCAGTTCTGCGTGAATTACGCACAATGCTTTCCAGGCATTACGCGCAAACACCATCGACCATACTTGAACCTGGTATTAAAACTGGCGTTCCGCTGCTTGTAGATAATCCAAAGGAGATTGGATCAGATCGAATCGCAAACACATTGGCCGCTCATGAGATGTTTGGTGAAAACGGTCCAGTAATTGTTGTGGATTTTGGTACCTCTACTAATTTTGATGTTGTATCAGCGAAAGGAGAATTTTTAGGTGGGGCACTTGCACCCGGAATTGAAATCTCTGTTGAGGCGTTAGCGGCTCGAGCTGCACAACTTAGAAAAGTTGAATTAATTAAACCGAAATCAGTTATAGGGAAAAATACTGTCGAAGCTTTGCAATCTGGAACAATCTATGGCTTTGCTGGACAGGTGGATGGCTTGGTAAGGCGGATTAGTGATGAACTTGATGTAGATGGAATCACGGTAGTTGCTACTGGCGGATTGGCAACCTTAGTTATTGGAATTTGTGAAACCATTGATTTTCACGAACCAGATTTGACCTTGATTGGCCTTCGCTTGGTGCACGAACGAAACCACTAGAACCGGTACCCTCTACCCATGAGCGAAAAAGGTGCGCAGGAAAGCAATAGCGGCGCCGAAGTGGATGATCTGCCAGAGCAGATTCGAATCCGACATGAAAAAAGAGAATCTTTAATTTCCTCAGGGGTTGCGCCTTATCCAGTTGCGGTTCCACGCACCTCTTCACTTAAATCGATACGAGAAAAGTTTGCGGATTTAGCCATTGATGTAAAAACTGGGGTAACAGAGAGCTTGAGTGGTCGAGTTATCTTTAAGCGAGATACCGGAAAGTTATGTTTTGCAACTTTACGCGAAGGTGATGGAACTGAATTACAAGCGATGTTCTCATTAGACAAAGTTGGCGAAGAAGTTTTGGGACAGTGGAAAACCTTTGTAGATATTGGTGATTTTGTAAGTGTCACTGGCGAAATAATCACATCAAAACGCGGCGAACTTTCAATTCTGGCATCTTCTTGGAATATGGCAGCTAAAACTTTACGTCCGCTACCTGTAGAACATAAACCTTTATCTGAAGAGACCCGGGTTCGGATGCGTTATGTGGATTTAATAGTTAGACCAGAAGCCAGATCAAATGCCCGCTTACGACCAGTTGTAATGAAATCTCTTCGCGACACATTTTCCCAGCGAGATTTTATTGAAGTCGAAACCCCAATGTTGCAGGTATTACATGGCGGAGCTGCTGCCCGACCATTTAAGACTCACATTAACGCCTATGACATGGAACTTTTTCTTAGAATTGCACCAGAACTTTATTTAAAACGTTGCATTGTTGGTGGTATTGAGCGAGTTTTCGAAATCAACCGAAATTTTAGAAATGAAGGCGCTGACTCTTCACACTCGCCAGAGTTTGCAATGATCGAGTCTTACCAATCTTATGGAGATTGGAATTCGATGATTGAGTTAACAAGATCATTAGTGCAAGAAGCAGCAATTGCAAGCTGTGGATCTACAACAGTCACACATTTTGATGGGCGCGAAAGTGATTTAGGTGGAAAGTGGGATCAGATTTCACTGTACGGATCTGTTTCTAAAGCAGTTGGCGTAGAAGTTACCGCAATGACTTCTCATGATGAGCTAATTGAATTAGCAAAAAAAGTCGGCTTATCAGTTGATCCAAAATGGATCACCGGAAAATTGCTAGAAGAATTGTTTGAACATTTAGTTAAGCCAGAGTTGAAAACTCCAACCTTTGTTATGGGATTTCCGTTGGACACATCACCACTGGTTCGAGCACATCGAGATATCCCAGGTGTCGCTGAGAAATGGGATTTATATATTGATGGTTTCGAACTTGCAACTGGTTACTCCGAATTAACAGATCCAGTTATTCAACGTGAACGGTTAGTAGCACAAGCAGCACTTGGTGCAAAAGGTGATGTTGAAGCCATGGTCTTAGATGAGGATTTTTTACGCGCTCTTGAATTTGGAATGCCGCCACTGGGAGGGATGGGCATGGGTGTAGATAGATTATTGATGGCACTAACTGGTCTTGGAATTCGGGAAACTATTTTATTTCCACTAGTGAAACCAGAATGAATCCAATAATCCGTCCAGCCCGCACAAGTGACATTAAAAAACTTCGACAAATTATCGATACTTATGCACTTGGCCGCAGGTTACTTACAAAAGAAACCGTAACTCTTTATGAATCTGTTCAGGAATTTACAGTTGCTGAAATAGATGGCGAAGTTATTGGTTGCGGCGCACTGCATATTCTTTGGGAAGATTTAGCAGAAGTGCGAACCATGGCTGTTGTTGAAAAATATCGAGGCACTGGCATCGGGTCGCAAATAATGGATCACATCACAACTCGTGCAATCGAACTTGGAGTAAAAAGAATTTTCTGTTTAACATTTGAAACAGATTTCTTTAGTAGACATGGATTTGTTGAAATTCAAGGAACCCCTGTTGATCCAGCCGTTTACCAAGAGCTTTTGCTCTCATACGATGCGGGTATTGCTGAATTCTTGGAGCTGGAGAGTGTGAAGCCAAACACCCTGGGGAACACCAGAATGTTGCGGCTTCTTTAAAGATTTGGGCAATCACCGCTCAAACTATGGATTGGGGCAGATTGCGGGATTTTGGCTAGATCTGGTGGACCAGCAATTTCAAAGTGGCTCCGTGGGCATATTTGAGCCTGGTTGAGCGTTAAAAGAAATACCACCCAATGTGCCGCCTGAGTAAGAGATGATTAGGCTTGGAGATGTACCCACGCAAAAGGGGCACATTACATAGTTAGAGGAGTTGCCATGTTTGAGCGGTTTACTGACCGAGCCAGACGAGTAGTTGTACTCGCGCAAGAAGAAGCTCGCATGCTCAATCACAATTACATCGGCACTGAGCACATTTTGCTTGGCTTAATTCACGAAGGTGAAGGTGTAGCCGCAAAAGCTCTTGAATCACTTGGGATTTCACTTGAAGCAGTTCGTGCACAAGTTGAAGAGATTATTGGTCAAGGCCAACAAGCTCCAAGTGGACATATTCCATTTACTCCACGTGCTAAAAAAGTATTAGAACTTTCGCTTCGTGAAGCTTTGCAACTCGGACACAATTACATTGGCACCGAACATATTTTGCTTGGCTTAATTCGTGAAGGCGAAGGCGTTGCTGCTCAAGTTTTGGTAAAACTTGGCGCAGATTTAAATCGCGTACGTCAACAAGTGATTCAATTGCTTTCAGGTTATCAAGGTAAAGAGGCCGCAACTTCTAGCGGTCCTGCTGAAGGAACTCCATCTACCTCACTTGTGCTTGATCAATTTGGTCGCAACTTAACTGCTGCTGCTCGTGAAGGAAAACTCGATCCGGTAATTGGTCGCGAAAAAGAGATTGAACGCGTAATGCAAATTCTTTCCCGTCGTACAAAAAATAACCCAGTATTAATTGGTGAACCAGGCGTTGGTAAAACTGCGGTGGTTGAAGGACTTGCTCAGGCGATTGTTAAAAACTTAGTTCCAGAAACTATTAAAGATAAGCAAATCTATTCACTAGATCTTGGTGCGTTAGTTGCCGGAAGTCGCTACCGTGGAGATTTTGAAGAGCGTTTGAAGAAAGTATTGAAAGAGATTCGCACCCGTGGTGACATCATTCTTTTCATTGACGAAATTCATACATTGGTAGGAGCAGGTGCAGCTGAAGGTGCAATTGATGCGGCAAGCATTTTGAAACCTATGTTGGCACGTGGCGAACTTCAGACAATTGGTGCCACAACTCTTGATGAATACCGCAAACATTTAGAAAAAGATGCTGCACTTGAACGACGTTTTCAGCCAATTCAAGTTGCTGAACCATCTGTAACTCACACTATCGAGATTTTAAAAGGACTTCGTGATCGTTACGAGTCACATCACCATGTTTCAATTACAGATACAGCTTTAGTTGCGGCTGCTACTCTGGCAGATCGGTATGTTTCAGATCGCTTCTTGCCAGATAAAGCAATTGACCTTATTGATGAAGCCGGATCTCGTCTGCGCATCAAGCGAATGACAGCACCACCTGATTTACGTGAGTTTGATGACCGCATCGCAAATGTTCGACGCGAAAAAGAGTCGGCAATTGATGGGCAAGATTTTGAAAAAGCAGCCTCACTTCGCGATAAAGAAAAAACTCTGATTCAAGAAAAAAGTGAGCGCGAGAAGCAATGGAAAGCTGGAGATTTAGACCAGGTTTCAGTTGTTGGCGAAGAGGAGATTGCTGAAGTTCTTGCTGCATCTACGGGAATTCCGATTGTGAAATTGACTGAGGAAGAGACCTCACGTTTGTTACGCATGGAAGATGAGCTACACAAACGGGTAATTGGCCAAGATCAAGCCATTAAGGCACTTTCACAAGCGATTCGTCGTGCACGAGCAGGATTGAAAGATCCTAAACGTCCTGGCGGCTCATTTATCTTCGCCGGTCCTTCTGGAGTTGGTAAGACTGAACTATCACGTACTTTAGCTAGTTTCTTATTTGGTGACGCAGATGCACTTATTCAACTTGATATGAGTGAGTACGCCGAGCGCCATACTGTTTCACGGTTATTTGGTTCACCTCCAGGATATGTTGGTTATGACGAGGGCGGACAACTCACCGAGAAAGTTCGGCGCCGTCCATTCTCAGTTGTGCTCTTTGATGAGATTGAAAAAGCACATCCAGATATCTTCAACTCCTTGCTACAAGTTCTTGAAGATGGACGCTTAACAGATGCGCAAGGTCGCGTTGTAGATTTCAAAAACACAATCATCATCATGACTACAAACCTTGGAACTCGTGATATTTCAAAGGGTGCCGGACTTGGTTTTGCTAATAGTGGTGATTCACAAACCTCTTATGAGCGGATGCGCAATAAAGTTACTGATGAACTTAAAGCCCATTTCCGTCCAGAATTTTTGAACCGTATTGACGAGATAGTTGTCTTCCATCAATTGACAGAAGCAGAGATTGTCCAAATTGTTGATTTGATGATTGCACTACTTGATGAGCGGTTGAAGGCCAAAGATATGGGTATCGAATTGAAACCTTCCGCCAAGGCATTGATCGCATCCCGCGGTTATGACCCAGTAATGGGAGCGCGTCCATTACGCCGAACCATTCAACGAGAGATTGAAGATATTCTCTCTGAGAAGATTTTATTTGGTGAACTTAAAGCCGGTGAAATTATCGTTGTTGATACTGAAGGCGAAGGAGTTGACGCAAAGTTCACTTTTACTGGTGAACCAAAAAGTTCAACACCCAACACACCTGAGGATCTGGCCGAAACTCCAGCAGTTTAACTTTCAGTAATGTCATCATCCGCCTTTGACT
This sequence comes from Actinomycetota bacterium, assembly GCA_009701305.1. GTDB lineage: Bacteria > Actinomycetota > Actinomycetes > Nanopelagicales > Nanopelagicaceae > UBA3012. Next base: position 19,428 of record WLKK01000017.1, read on the forward strand.
TGCATGGCAAAGTTGCCGTAGTCACTGGTGGAAATGGTGGAATCGGTCTTGGATTTGCGCGGGGATTTGCTAAATCCGGTGCAAATATCGCGATCTGGTCGCGCAACCTCGAAAAAAGTGCCAAAGCGGTAGCTGAACTTGAATCCCTTGGAGTACGCGCAGTTGCATTTAAAGTTGATGTAAATATTCGAGCAGATATTGATCAAGCCGTAATTGATACAGTTGCAAAACTTGGCTCAATTGATATTTTAGTAGCCAATGCCGGAATTAATATTCGCAAAAGACCAGAAGATTTTTCTAAAGCAGATTGGAAAGATGTTTTAGATACAAATTTAACTGCGGTTTTCGAGTGCTGCCAAGCCGTTTATCCAGAAATGAAAAAGCGTGGTGGCGGAAAAATAATCACAATTGGCTCAATGACAAGCATCTTTGGATTTGGAATAACTTCCGCATATGCGGCTACAAAAGGTGCGGTAGTTCAATTAGCTAAATCTTTAGCAGTAGCTTGGGGTGCGGATAATATTCAAGTAAATGCGGTTCTGCCGGGATGGGTGAAAACCGAAATGACAACCCAATCCCGTTCAATCCCAGGACTTGAGCAGCAAGTTATGCAACGCACGCCGGCAAATAGGTGGGGAACGGGGTCAGATTTTGAGGGTGTGGCCGCATTTTTAGGAAGTGCAGCCTCGGATTTTGTTACTGGTATCGCAATACCAGTTGACGGTGGATTCTCCGGAACATTGTTTATATTTGATCCACCTATTTAAGGAGCATGATGAGTAGCGTTCAAGAATTTTTGCAAGGTGTTGCTAAAAGTTGGACACACCAGAGTTGGAGCGTGCGCTTATTACGCCTTTGGCTGGGAATTACTTTTACTTACGCTGGCATTGATAAGGCCCTTGATGGAGGATTTCTAAATCCAGATGCCACGACATATATTGGCAAGCAACTTGCTGGTTTTGCACAACAATCTCCAATCTCACCACTGTTAAATAAGATGGTTGAGCACGCAACTCTGGTTGGCGCTGGCACGATGGTTGGCGAAATTGCAATTGGCTTAGCAACTCTTTTTGGAGTATTGCCCTTTTTGGCGGCAGTTGCCGGTGCCGGACTTTCAGCATCTCTTTGGCTTTCTTCTACATTTTATACAACACCATATTTCTTAGCCCCTGACACTGCATATTTAATTATGTGGTTAGTTTTTGCATTATCTGTCATGCCAAGAAAACGCACAGTTTCTAGAGTTTTAAATGTTGATCGAAGAGGTGCTATTGGTATTGGAGTTGTGGGTGCTCTCTCAATCGCATTCGCATCACTAGGAAATTTCTTTGCTAGACCAGCAAAGATCGCATTCTCGGCAGCAAAAGTTGTCACAAAGCAAGGCGGCGGTGCCCCCACTAATGCAATTGTGGCAATTTCAGATTTAAATGTAGGAAGTGCGTTGCAAATTAAACTTACATCAGGTGATCCAGGAATATTAATTCGTACTGCTACCGATGCGGTTTGTGCTTTTTCGGCAGTGTGTACCCATCAAGGTTGCACGGTTGATTATGATCAAGCGAGCAAAGAATTAATCTGTCCATGTCATGGAGCAAGATTTGATCCTTTGCAAAACGGGAAAGCAATCGCTGGACCAACTCGTGCTGCATTAACGGAAATTCCGGTGCAGATCAGCGGTGAATACATCGTTTCTTCCTAGCGTTCTAGGAGTTTTACTTTTTCGAGAGCTTGAGATATCCGGTGCACTTCAACAATTTCAATTCCAGCAACCTTGATATCACTTCCGGCCGGAATTAATGCGCGCTTAAATCCAAGTCGGGCTGCCTCAGCTATCCGTTGTTGACCACCCGTCACCTTTCTAATTTCACCAGCAAGACCAACTTCACCAATTGCAATTAAATCTGCGGGCAAGGCTAAGCCCACCGCTGCAGAGGCGACCGCAAGTGCGGCAGCAAGATCAGCAGCTGGCTCGGTTAATTTCATTCCACCAACTGTTGCTACATAAACATCTCGCCCGGCTAATTTTGTATTTGCCCGTAACTCTAGAACTGCAAGTGTCATTGCGGTTCGAGCACTATCTAATCCGCTAGTAACTCGACGGGCGTTTCCATAATCACGATCTTTTTCAACTCCGACTAATGCTTGGATTTCGGCAACAAGTGCTCGCCGACCCTCAAGTGCAACTGTGACGCAAGTTCCCGGAACAGGTTCGGCATGACGAGTTGTGAAAAGTCCACTTGGATCAGTTACACCTGAGATTCCACCATCATGTAAATCAAAACATCCAACTTCATCAGTTGCCCCAAATCGATTTTTGATTGATCTGACTAACCGCAACCGTGAATGTCGGTCCCCTTCAAAGTTAAGCACCACATCTACTAAATGTTCGAGCAATCTTGGACCGGCGATTGATCCATCTTTTGTAACGTGACCAACTAAAATTACGGTTATTCCACGATCTTTCGCGATTCTAATTGCAGTATTTGCAACTTCGCGTACTTGGGTGACGCCACCAGGGGATCCTTCAACAGCAGCGCTGGCCATTGTTTGGATTGAGTCAATAATTAATAAATCAGGTTTAACAGCATCTATATGTGCAACAACTGCACTCAATTCATTTTCAGCTGCTAACCAAAGAGATGGATGAATTGCAGAAAGTCGTTCGGCACGCAATCTAACTTGCGCTGTGGATTCTTCACCTGTTACATAAAGTGCAGTTAAGCCAGTGCGGGCGCTCTCTGCCGCAACAGTTAAGAGCAAAGTAGATTTTCCAACTCCGGGCTCACCGGCAAGTAAAACAACAGCACCAGGAACTAATCCACCACCAAGGGTGCGATCTAACTCTGCGACACCACTTGATCGAGATTGCGCTGCTGCTAAATCAACTTCACCAATTGGGCGCGCGGTCGCAGTAACCGCCCCTGCGGCTACAACATTAAGTTTGCGAGTGCCCTCATCAATACTTCCCCACGCCTGGCATTCACCACAGCGACCTACCCACTTGGAGGTACTCCAACCACATTCCGAGCAGCGGAAGGGCTCTTTGAGCGATGCTTTAGCCATGTTCTAAGAGTACGACTTACAACTGACCTTTTGCTATTGAATCCTTGCGGCAGCCTCTTTGCGAGCTAAAGTCGTGGCTGGATGCTCAAGTAGAAATGGCAACAATTTGGGAGATGCAGCTCGTTTGATTTCCATCCGAGCATCGCAAATCTGCTTCAATTCCGCATAAGCTTTTTTGCCCATCAATTCAGTAAGTTCTGCTTCATTTGAGATGTAGACCGGATCTTTGCCAACATGTGCGTCAGAGTTACTGGTGCAGTACCAGTGAAAATCTTCTCCACCAGGTCCCCAACCGCGACTTTCATATTCACCTATAACTGTGACTGATACTTCGACATCATCGCCGAGATCAACTTTTTCAAAACTCCGGCGAATTGGTAATTGCCAACATACATCAGGCTTTGTCTTAACAAAGTGGACACCTTCGCTTTGAGCAAGATGGTGTAGAACGCAACCAAAATCTCCAGTAAAACCTTCAGCAGTATGACCTTTTCGATTTAAGAAGATGCAACCATCTTCTACTTTTCGAGTTTTTCGATCACCGTCTTCATCTACTTCGGAGATTTTTAATTTGCCACCTTTTTTCTTAGGTTGGGCTTTGTCAAAGTACTGCCATTGAGATTTTTTTAATTTTTTAGCAAATTTAAGCACGCGTTCTTCATCTTTTTTGTCAGAATAAAGCGCACCTTCAGAACAACATCCATCATTAGGACGATCAGCGTAAATTCCCTTACAACCATTGCCATAAATACAGGTCCAATTAGAGGTAAGCCAAGTTAAATCACAACGAAAACGCTCACCAAATGGATCTGCAGGGTTATCAAATTCAACCCAGTCGCGCGGGAAATCAATTACTACCTCAGGCATAAGGCACAAGGGTAGAGGCTTTTTTAGGTTCTGGTTACATCGGTAGGAATTGGGTGGGTGCTGGCTTTCAGTTGGCTTACCGACCTGTCGAGATGTTGGCGTTGTAGGCTCTGCCTTATGAGCCAGATATTGATCATCGGTGCTGGTGCAATGGGAGAGGCGATTATCGCCGGACTCATAAAATCAGGAACCGTGCCCAGTTCTATTTCGATATTAGAAAAGCGGCGAGAGCGAAGTAAAGAGATTTGTGCACAATATGGTGTTGGTGAGCTCTCCGGGCTAGAGGCATTATCAGGATTCGCGGCAATATTTTTAATCGTTAAACCTCAAGATTTGGCGACGAGCGTTGCCGAAATTTCAGATCACATCTCTGCAGAGACTGTACTAATTAGCCTTGCAGCAGGTAAAAAGATTGCTGGCATCGAAGCTGGACTCAAAGGCAAGCGCGTTCCAGTTATCCGGGTAATGCCAAATACCCCAGCATTAGTTGGTGAAGGAATGGAAGCCATTTCTGGGGGCACTCATTGCAGTGAAAAAGATTTAGCGCTCGCCGAAAAACTATTAAATGGCACAGGCAAAGTGATTCGCGTTGAAGAGCATTTGCAAGATGCAGTTACTGCACTAAGTGGATCAGGACCGGCATACTTTTTTCTGATCATCGAAGCAATGGTGGCGGCTGGAATCGAGTTAGGCCTGACACCTGAGGATGCACATCAATTAAGTGTCCAAACTATTTACGGTGCTGCAACGATGTTGCGAGATTCAGGGAAAACACCAACAACCTTGCGCGAAAATGTTACAAGTCCAAATGGAACAACTGCTGCTGCACTTAAAACTTTAAATGAGCGCGGAATTCATGAGATATTTA
>WLKK01000018.1 GCA_009701305.1 Actinomycetota bacterium
CGTGGGGCAAGTCCACATCTAGGTCCATTTGTGGCAAATTATCTTGATGCTCGATCTAAGCAAATTGTTACAGCAGTAAGCACTGCTGCCGACGGATTAGGGGCCGCGCCACTTGAGATTGCATTGAGTTGGGTAAGGGACGCACCAGGAATTTCAAGCGCAATTATTGGTGCTCGAACTTCTGCGCAATTACGCGGCGCTTTAAGATCAAATGATTTGGTTTTGCCTGATCTGGTGCGTTCTGCTTTAAATGATATTTCAGAGGCAGGCGATTGAAATTCAATCTACTAACTCTTACGAATATCAAACAATCCAAATCCCAAAAGGGATGAAAATTAATGTTGTCCGTTCTATGTTGGTGGAAAGAGCCGAAATGGGTAGTTGGATTTTAGATCGAGTTCGAATTTATCCAGACGGACGGCATTTGGTGACCTTACGTCGCCGGATTATTAAGCCGCAACTTTCGTTGGCTAATTAACAACTAACAATTTTGTAAGAATTTATCTAATACCCGGACCCCAAATTTTATGGAACTAACTGGAACTCTCTCGTTTATCCCGTGAAAAAGCGCCATAAAATCTAAATCAGGTGGCAATTTTAAAGGGGCAAAACCGAAGCCAGTTATTCCCAGTACTGCTAACGCTTTATTGTCGGTACCGCCACTCATGCAATATGGAACCGGTATTCCTTCTGGATCTTCGGAAATAATTGCAGCACACATAGCATCAACTAATTTGCCTTCAAACGGAAATTCAAGCGCTGCATCTGTCGCAATTGTTTCAATGCGCACACCTTCATTCAGCAATGAATGCAAGGTTGCCATGAACTCTTCTTCATACCCTGGTAAAAATCTTCCATCAATAGTTGCAGTCGCAGTTTGTGGGATCACGTTGGCTTTATAACCGGATGCCAACATTGTCGGGTTAGCGGTGTTACGAGTTGTGGCCCCAATCATCTTGGCCATCGATCCAAGTTGGGCGACAATATTTTCTGGGTGTTCTGGGTCGTACTTCATGTCGCAGGCTTCGGCCACTTTGCCTAGAAAAAAATTAACAGTCTGCGTTTGACGAACTGGCCAGTTATAAGTTCCAATCTTTGCCACACTTTGGCTTAAGGCAGTTATCGCGTTCTCCAAATTGATCATCGAACCATGTCCAGCCGTTCCCTCAGAAATTAAACGCATCCAATGGAAACCTTTTTCGGCATTTTCAATTAAATAGAATCTTTTTCCATTAGGCAAAGTTGCCGAAAAACCACCAACCTCTGAAATTGCTTCTGAACAATTATTGAAAAGTTCTGGATGGTGCTGGACTAACCATCTTGAACCAAATAGCGAACCAGCTTCCTCATCTGCAAAAAAAGCTAAAACAATATCTCTTGGTGGGATAAATCCGGTGCGTTGCCAATCAGCAACGATTGCTAAAATCATGGCGTCCATATCTTTCATATCTACTGCACCACGTCCCCAGATCTCTCCATCAATAATTTCACCAGACCATGGATCATGCTTCCAATCTGCCACGGTCGCCGGAACGGTATCTAGATGTCCATGCAAAACTAAACCTGGGCGTGAACTGTCTGAACCCTTAATGCGAGCAATCACATTTGCACGATTTGGGGCACTCTCTATAATTTGATTTGCAATTCCGCAACTTGTTAAAAAATCACTTACGAAAATTGCGATCTCTTTTTCATTTCCATTTCCTTCACCAAAATTAACACTAGGGATTTGGATCAATTTTTGACAGATAGATACAGCTTCATTCTCAAGTCGCCCGTAATCGGTGCTTCGCATTTGCATATCCTCCCCCACTTTGAACTCTAAACCGTGATCTTGGTAGAGTACCTCTTGACATGGCTCAACATCATCTGACCGGGTGGCGGAATTGGCAGACGCGCTAGCTTGAGGTGCTAGTTCTCGCAAGGGATTCGGGGTTCAAGTCCCCGTTCGGTCACAATCATTAGAGATATATCAATCTAGGATGGGGTGTTTGTGCGGGCTATTTCCATATCGGCTATTGGTTCACCGGATCAACTTAAAGTTGAAGAATTTCCACTTCCGGTCTCATCAAATAATCCTGGCGAACAAATTCTAATTAAAGTTGAAATGGCTGGAATTAATTTCTTCGATATTTATCAACGCCGCGGGGAAAGACCAATGGTATTTCCTGGGATTTTAGGGGTAGAAGGCATCGGTATTATCTTGGAAAGTTCTACACCTCTTCAAAATTTCAAAATCGGCGATCGAGTTGGTTGGTCTGGTGCCACAAAATCTTATGCCCAGTTTCTGACTCTTAGTGAGGATCAATTAATCCCATTGCCGGCCAACATATCTGCAGAGAAATTATTGCCGTTGCTTTTGCAAGGATTAACTGCACACTTTCTGGCGACCTCATCACATGTTGCCTCGGCAAAGACAACCGCTTTAGTCACCGCTGCCTCTGGTGGTGTTGGATCTATCTTAATTCAATTATTAAAACGCGGCGGTGCTCGAGTTATTCCAGTTACTTCCACCAAGATCAAATTAGAAAAATTGCAGAGTTTGGGTTTTGAAGATGCATGCACTTATTCAGAAATGAACGACAAAGTAAATCTCTTGACAAAGGGAATGGGAGTCAATGTTGTTTATGACAGCGTTGGAAAAGATACTTTTAACCAAACTATAGAACTGGTGGCCAGAAGAGGTGACATGGTGCTTTACGGCGCGGCTAGTGGGCCAGTTGAACCAATAAATCCATTAACTTTGACTAGAAATTCAATCTACTTATCCCGCCCAACGCTTTCAGATTTTATTTCCACCTTTAATGAGAAAAAAGAACGCATCAATGACCTTGTTAGCGCCCAACTATCTGGCGCCTTAGAGCTGCCTCCACTTCAAATCTTTACCTTCGAGGAGGCCGCTAAAGCTCATCGCTTGCTTGAAAGTGGCATGGCTGGCGGTAAGTTAGCCTTCACAACAGCATAAATTTGATGCCGGCTTAAGGAAGGCGGGAAATTAGATGGCCGACTTAGCATTATTGGTTGCCATGATTCTATTTTTTCCAGCGATCTTGGCGCCCCTTGCCTTGGGTTTAACTTTCATGAAACGTCAAAGATGGCACATTTTTTTCATCTTGCCCATATCAATTATGGCTTCATCAATCAGCGGCCCTTTAATTTTATCAAATGTAAGTACCGGCGGCACCGTCATGGGATTTATCGGATTGACTTGCTCTCTACTTGCAGTGTGGCGCTGGGTGAAATCAGCACCTCCTAAACCATTGCGTGAAGATTAATACTCACAATGATTGATTCACTTTCGAAAGCCCAAGCGCTCATTAAAGATGTGGCAGATTATCCAAAGCCAGGCGTTATGTTTAAAGACATCACACCGTTAGTTGCCAATGCTCAAGCATTTACATTATGCGTCGATGCCATGGCCGGATCTTTATCGGGAGCTACGCACGTCGCCGGCTTGGAAGCCCGTGGATTTGTATTTGCAGCAGCTATAGCGGCAAGACACAATTTAGGGTTCGTCTTATTGCGTAAACCGGGAAAGCTTCCAAGAGAAGTTCATAAAGTTCAATATGCACTCGAATATGGATCTGATTCACTTGAGTTGCACAAAGATCAACTAGGAGATCTGGATAAAGTAATAATTGTTGATGATGTACTGGCTACTGGCGGAACTCTAAGTGCTGGAATTACCTTAGTTGGTTTAACTGGAGCAGAAATACTGGGTTCAGTGGTTTTAGGAGAAATTCCATTCTTAAACGGAAGAAAGAAGATTGCGTTAGATCATCCTGGCCACAGAATTGCTGCAATTTTCGAATTCTAATTTTATTCCAACATAATTAAATCTAGATACTCCTCATTCCACAAATCCTCTTCCCCATCAGGTAGCAAAAGAACTCGTTCTGGCTTCAAGGAAACAACTGCGCCCTCATCATGTGAAACTAAAATGACTGAACCTTGATATTCACTTAATGCGCCCAAAATTTCATCGCGCGATGCGGGATCTAAGTTGTTAGTTGGTTCATCTAATAAGAGAACATTCGCAGCGCTCACAACTAACATCGCAAGGGCAAGTCTAGTTTTTTCCCCACCACTTAAAACTTTTACTGGTTTTTTAACATCATCACCTGAAAACAAAAAAGAACCTAAAACATTACGGGCCTCTGGTTCGCGAATATCATCAGCCGAACTCAACATATTTTCAAGAACAGTTCTTTCGTAATCTAGAGATTCATGTTCCTGTGCGTAATACCCAATTTTCAATCCATGGCCGGCGACAACTTCACCTGTATCGGATTCCAACTCCCCCGCTAATATCCGAAGTAATGTTGTTTTGCCGGCACCATTTAATCCCAAAATCACAACCCGGGATCCTTTGTCGATTGCTAAATCCACATCAGTAAATATTTCAAGTGAGCCATAAGATTTACTTAAACCGGTAGCCGAAAGTGGAGTCTTTCCACAAGGCGATGGAGTTGGAAAACGTAGCCTTGCCACACGATCACTTTTACGTTCATCTTCAAGATTAGAAAGTAATTTCTCGGCACGACGGAACATACCTTGAGCGGCTTTAGCTTTGGTTGCTTTGGCACGCATTTTCTCGGCTTGCTTCTCAAGAATGGCCGCTCGCTTTTCAGCATTGGCTCGCTCGCTTTTACGGCGATGTTCATCGGCTTCTCGTTGTTGTAAATACTTCTTCCATCCCATGTTGTATACATCAATTACATTTCGATTTGCATCTAAATAAAAAACTTTATTAACTACTGTTTCGATTAAGGCAACATCATGACTAATAACTACTAAGCCACCCGCATACTTTGCTAAAAACTCGCGTAACCAATTGATGGAATCAGCATCTAAATGGTTTGTAGGTTCATCAAGTAATAAAGTTTCGGCGCCACTAAAAAGAATCCGTGCTAATTCCACTCTCCTGCGTTGACCACCGCTTAATGATCCAATATTTTGGTCAAATAACCGCTCTGGTATTCCTAGATTTGTGGCGATAGCTTCGGCCTCAGCAGTTGCCGAATAACCACCTGCAGCATTAAATTCACTATCGGCTCTTGAGTACTTTGCAAGGACCGCCTCTAACTCTTCGCCTTCGGTATTAGCCATCGCCTCTTCTGCTTGGCGCATTCGTTCCACAATTAGATCCAATCCGCGCACTGACAAAATTCGATCTAAAACAGTGCCAGCTTCATCACCCGTACGCGGGTCTTGTGGAAGATACCCAATGGTGCCGCTTCGATTTACTTGGCCACCGGCGGGCAATGTTTGACCTGCTAGGACTTTCGCAAGAGTGCTTTTACCGGCACCATTTCTGCCGACAAAACCAATTCGATCGCCGCTATTTATTCGGATGCTCACTCCGGAGACCAAAAGTCGCGCACCTGCACGCAGCTCTAAACTCGAAGTAGCAATCACATGAGAGATCATCTCACGATACGGATGCGAGAATTTCACAGTTTCCGGTTATAATTAATGCAATTAGTAAATAACTCGGAAACTTATCTTTTATCTATTCAATTAATAACGAGGGAATCAATGTTAAAAACACGTGGATACGCCGCTTTGACTGCTAGCGCTCAAATTGCACCTTTTGAGTTTGAAAGACGTGAGCCTAGATCTGAGGATGTGGTGATTGAGATCACCTATGCAGGTATCTGTCATTCAGATATCCATCAGGTTCGTGAGGAGTGGGGATCAGCATTATTCCCGATGGTTCCAGGACATGAAATTGTTGGAAAAGTGATTGCTGTAGGTGAGAAAGCAAAAAAGTTCTCAGTCGGACAAGTTGTTGGGGTTGGCGTCTTTGTTGACTCTTGCCGTAAATGTGAAAATTGTTTAGCCGGTGTGGAGCAATACTGTTTAGAGGGCATGACCGGTACTTACAACGGCTTAGAACGCGACGGAGTAACAGTCGCTCAAGGTGGATACTCGAAAGTTATAGTTGTTGCCGAAGATTATGTGGTGCGGATTCCAGCAAATCTCGAATTAGCTAACGTTGCTCCACTTTTATGTGCTGGCATCACTCTTTATTCACCACTACGACATTGGAATGCTGGACCTGGTAAAAAAGTTGCCATTTTAGGTTTAGGTGGATTGGGTCATATGGGTGTCAAATATGCGAAAGCGATGGGTGCTGAAGTCACTGTTTTCTCGCACTCCCCCGAAAAACGTGAAGATGCGTTAGCAATGGGCGCAACTCATTTCGTCGCAAAAGCCAGCAATGAAGATTTTAAGAGACTAGCCAAAAACTTTGACTTGATCCTAAATACAGTCTCTGTTGACCTTAACCTGGAAGATTATTTGGGAATGCTTAAATTAGATGGCACTTTGGTGCTAATCGGTTTGCCGGGAGCTCCCTACAGTGTTCCAGCAGGTGTGCTACTTGGCCAGCGTCGACGATTAGCCGGTTCGATGATTGGTGGAGTTCGCGAATTGCAGGAGATGTTAGATTTTTCTGGAGAACATAACATCACAAGTGATGTTGAAGTTATCGCACCTGATTACATTAATACCGCATGGGATCGAACCGTTAAATCAGATGTTAAATATCGATTTGTGATTGATATTTCGAAGATTTAGTGAAGGTTAATGAAGGTTAGCTACTAAAACTGCTAAGAGTGGCGCGACGGCAAGAGCGGGAAGCAAATCTCCGATGGCGATAATTTTGATGTTCAATAATCGCATTCCTATTCCTACGAGCAGCATGCCACCAACACTGGTCATCGCTGCGATTTGATACTCCGCCAAAACTGAACCTAATGCGAAACCAACTGCGCTCCATGCCCCCTGATATACAAGAACTGAGAGGGCAGAGGCAGCAACGCCCCATCCGAGTGCTGCAGCAAAAGCTATCGCGGCAAATCCATCCATCACACTCTTAAGAATCAAAAGTGAGTTTCCTTCGCCAAGGCCATCACTAATACTTCCTAAAATCGCCATTGGACCAACGCAGAAAATTAAAGAGGCACTCACAAAACCTGCGACAAAATTTCCATCATCTGATTTAGAGAATTTTCGCTCTAGAACCTTGCCCAGACCATTTAAGCGATCTTCAATCCGTAAAGCAGATCCAATCAAGCCACCAATTAATAACGAGCCAAGCACAACTAAAATTGGCCAACCTTCACCAACTGCGGCAACAAAATCTGCATTCCACATTGCTGAGGCGGCACCCGCTGCAGCTAAAAAGGAAACTAATCCGAGTGCATCGGTAACTAGAGTGCGGGTTCTGCCGGGAATTCGACCACCTATGAGAGTGCCTAAAGCGGTACCAATCAAAATTGCTACAACATTTATTAATGTACCGATCATAAGAACTTCACCATAGAGATCATACCTATTATTAAGCAGTAAATCGCAAACGGATACAAAGTGTGATTCTTAAACCAGTTGACCAGTATTTTTACCGAAATATATGTGCCAAGCGCTGCAATAATCGATCCAACAAGAACTGGTCCAAGTATGTGGCTAATCTCTGGATTAAATAAATCAGGAATTTTTAGCAATCCAGCTCCGAGAATTACTGGTGTTGCTAAAAGAAAAGCAAAATCAGAGGCCGCCGAATGTGACAACCCTCGGTTTAGTCCAGCGCCCATAGTTACACCAAACCTGCTGATGCCAGGAAACAACGCAGTTGATTGCGCTACACCAATAGTGAAAGCACTCTTAAAAGAAATCCGATGAATCAGAGTTTCATCTGAGTCGGTAAGTGTTTTCCTTTTACTTGATTTCTCGGCAATTATCAAAATAACTCCGTTTAGAGTTAGAAAAATACTTGCCGCCAGCGGTTCCGAAAACAAAACTTGGAAATCCCGCTCAAACGCGATGCCCAAAACACCTACCGGAATTGTGGCAAGTAAAATCAACCAGATAATTCTTGATTCTGGGGTTTCCAACGAACGCGATTTCAAACTTCTAAAAAAAGCTGCGATTAATTTCAGCCATCGTTTCCAAAAAATCAGTAATAAAGTTATCGCACTAGCCGCGTGCAATGCGATTATCATCAATAAATAAGGAGACTCCCCATCAGTTGTATTAGTTAGAAAAGAGCTCCAACTCCCGCCAATCCATGCAGGTACTAAAATCGAATGACCCAGACTTGAAATCGGAAATAACTCAGTTATCCCCTGCAAAAAACCAGTTAATATCGCTTGCCAATAAGAAAGTTCAAGTTGTGTAGCCATTTGCATAAGGGTATATGGATATATGGATTTCGCCTAAGATGCTGCTATGAGATTTAGACTCTCGAGAACTATTCCGGATACACCTTGGCGAGCATCAAATACTTGGTCTTTAACACCAGTGCGCTTTTTAATTCTAGTTATTGGATTGGCGCTTTTCGGTATTGGTGATGGTTTGTTGGTTGTCGCACATCTTGGCAATGCACCATGGACCGTTTTGGCACAGGGATTAAGTTTGCGGACGGGTATAGCTTTGGGTTGGTGGACTTTCATTATTAGTACGATCGTACTTTTGATTTGGATACCACTTCGCGAAAAACCTGGCTTTGGAACTATTGCCAATATCGTTCTGGTCGCCTTTTTCATTCAATTAACAGTAGATCTTCTCCCCACTCCAACCTTGCTTTGGGAACAATTAACCCTTTCTACTATTGGGGTCTTAATCGTGGGAGCAGGCAGTTCGCTCTACTTAACCTGTGGCCTAGGCCCCGGACCACGAGATGGATTAATGACCGCGTTGCATTACCGAAGTGGGCTCCCAGTCGGGCGAGTGCGCCTGTTTATCGAGTTAATAGTTTTGAGTATGGGATGGGCCTTAGGTGGCCGAGTTGGGGTAGGAACCTTCCTATTTGCGCTGTTCATCGGCTTTTCTATTGCTTTTTGGCTCGAAATAGTCCGGCGTTTTACCGCTCATTAAGCAAATCCACAGGTAAGTTAATGACATCTTCCTTCGGCGTCGCGAGCCGTTACTTCGCACGGGGTCGCAAACACCCCCGTTACCAAAACAGTTAAGAGGGATAATGCTCGATTCATACTTCAAAATCAGTGAACGTGGATCAACCGTAGGGCGCGAAATTCGCGGAGGTTTGGTTACGTTCTTCACGATGGCATACATCGTGGCTTTGAATCCACTAATCATCGGTCTTTCAAAAGATAGCACCGGTAAATTTATTGGTGGAGATGCTCCAAACTTAGCGAAGATTGCCGCGGTAACCGCTCTAGTTGCAGGAGTTTTGACAATCCTGATGGGCGTTGTGGCTAATTTTCCATTGGCACTTGCAACCGGTCTAGGTCTTAATACTTTCGTAGCGGTAGGAATCGCATCGAAAATGACTTGGCAAGAAGCAATGGGCCTTGTTGTACTTGAAGGCTTAATTATTTTGATTTTGGTGCTTACCGGTTTCCGTGTTGCGGTCTTCCGTGCAGTGCCAACTCAATTGAAAATAGCAATCTCTGTTGGTATCGGATTATTTATTGCATTGATTGGTTTAGTAGATGCCGGATTCGTGCGCAAAACTGGTTCTGGTCCCGTCCCGGTAACTCTTGGCGATGGTGGAACTCTTGTTGGATGGCCGATCGTGGTATTTGCTTTCGGATTATTCCTAATGATCGGTTTGATGGTGAAGAAAGTTAAAGCTGCTATTTTGATCGGAATCGTGTCGGCGACAGTATTAGCCGTAATTATCGAATCCGCATTCAAGATCGGTCCTAACTTTATTGCTCCTGACAAAGTGAATCCAAAAGGCTGGGGCTTAAATGTTCCTGCCATGCCAGATCAAATTGTTGCAACTCCTGATTTCAGTATCATCGGAAGTTTTGATTTATTTGGTGCATTTACTCGCATCAGTGTGATCTCGGCAGTTCTATTTGTCTTCACACTGCTTTTGGCGGACTTCTTCGACACCATGGGAACCATGACTGCAATTGGTGCAGAAGCAGGGCTAAATGACAAAGATGGAAATGTTCCAAACGCTAACAAGATTTTGTTAGTTGACTCAGTTGCGGCTATCGCTGGTGGAGCTTCTTCAATCTCATCAAATACCTCCTACATTGAATCAGCATCAGGTGTTGGTGAAGGTGCACGTACCGGATTGGCTTCTGTAGTTACCGGTATCTGCTTCTTACTTACTACTTTCCTATCTCCACTTGTTGCCATCATTCCTTACGAAGCAGCAACACCAGCATTGGTAATTGTTGGCTTCTTAATGATGACCCAAATTAAGGGAATTGAATGGAATGATTTGGGTATCGCAATCCCAGCATTCTTAACAATTATCTTGATGCCATTTACTTACAACATCACAGTTGGAATCGGTGCAGGTTTTGTCTCTCACGTAGTAGTACGTGCAGTCCAAGGCCGCGGTAAAGAGGTCCACTGGATGTTATGGCTCATCTCCGGCCTGTTTATGGTCTACTTCCTAAGCTCTCCAATTAATGCTTGGGTAGGTTAATAAGCCGTAGTAATTAATTAGCGCCGGTTCACTTTATGTGGACCGGCGCTAATTTTATTTTATTATTTAAAGCGCCCGAGCGAACCACCGTCCGCCTTCGAAAGTTAAATTAATCGTTAAAGCAAAAGTTTGTGAAATATTTTGCGAAGTTAAGACTTGATCTATTGGGCCCGCGGCCACGATCGCCCCGTCTCGAAGTAATAATGCATGAGTAGTTCCAGTCGGAATCTCTTCAACATGGTGCGTGACTAACAAACTTGTAGGGGCGGAAGGATCTAAAGCTAAAGCGCTTAAGCGAGTCAGGAGATCTTCTCGAGCGCCTAGATCAAGGCCTGCTGCTGGCTCATCTAAAATCAACAACTCAGGATCAGGCATTAGCGCCCTAGCTATCTGTACGCGTTTTCGTTCACCCTCACTCATGCTTCCGAAATTTTGATCTCGATTTTGCGAAACTCCAAACAAGGAAAGCATTCCCATCGCTCGTGATTCATCCCATAAGTCATAGACCTCTTGCCATCTACCGGTAACCGCCCATGAAGCGGTCATCACCACATCCAGTGCGCACTCATCCGGTGGAATTCGATCCGTTAAAGCAGCGCTACTAAGCCCGATTCGATGACGCAACTCAAATACATCAACTCGACCCAACAACTCATCCAGAACCCTTGCTTGGCCTTTTGTCGGGTGTATTAAAGTCGCAGCAATCGCAATCAAGGATGTTTTTCCAGCACCATTGGGCCCTAAAATCACCCAACGTTGGCCCTCTTCAACTTGCCAATTAATCGGACCCAAGATTTGGCGCCCACCACGGGTCAAGCAAAGTTCCTGAAAATCAATTACTGACACAAGAGTAAAACCTACCTGATTTACTACCCTAATCAGCGCATAAGTCTCCGGCGGTGCTGACTGAATAGCCGCTAACCTTGCCCACTGTGAGCGCGTTGATAACCCTTTCTGGCACCATCCAACCCCGAATCACCCAGAAAATGCTGGCCTTTTTGAGCGCTTTAGAAATTACCGAAGTAACCGAAAAAACCATTGCCGAAGAAATATTTATAGCTATAAAGACAACTACATCCGCTGCCGAAATCTTAACCTCTACTAATTTCCTGAATTTACAAGAATTTGCAAATTCATCTGCGTTAACTTTTGATTGTGTTGCAACAGCGGCCAAAAATCCCGGCTCCGGCTCTGCTACTCCTAACTCCATTGGAAAAAAACGTTTAGTTTTGCTTGATGTGGATTCAACTCTTATCCAAGAAGAAGTCATTGAATTATTAGCAAACAAGGCTGGTGCCGGCACAGAAGTTGCCCGAATAACTACTGCTGCAATGTCTGGTCAAATTGATTTCGCGACAGCCTTAGATGCCAGAGTAAAACTTTTGGCTGGATTGCCAGAAACAGTGTTGGAGGAAGTCCGGAAAGAGATCACATTAACAACAGGTGCGCGTGAGTTGATCTCGGCTTTGCAGAGATTAGGACATCAAGTTGGAATAGTTTCTGGTGGTTTTATAGATGTAATTGAACCATTGGCAAAGGAATTACTCATTCATTTCATCAGAGCAAACAAATTAGAAATTATCGATCAAAAATTAACTGGTCGCCTAGAGGGAAGGGTTATAGATAGAGCGGGTAAAGCTCAAGCGCTTCGCGATTTTGCAAAAATTTCCGATGTGGATATCACCGAAACAGTCGCGATTGGTGATGGGGCTAACGATATAGATATGCTGAAAATTGCTGGTATTGGAATCGCTTTCAACGCTAAACCGATTTTACAATCGGTGGCAGATATCTCCCTGAATAGCCCTAACTTAGATTGCGCACTTTATTTAATGGGACTTTCGGAAGCGGAAATTGCGCTAATTTAAAGTCGGCAAGCATGGATATCGGTAACTAAAATTCCCCGAGCACCCAAAGACCATAAATCATCCATTATCTGATGAGCCTCTTGGCGTTTTACCATGGCCCTAATCGCCATCCACCCTTCTACTCTTAGCGGAGAGATGGTGGGCGATTCAATGCCTGGCGTTAACGCACAAGCTGCTTCAACCAATTCACTTTTAACGTCATAATCCATCAATACATACTGTCTAGCAATAATTACGCTATTTAATCTATGAATCAAGATCTGCATTTCATCAGTGGTTTTAGAACTCGAAATTAAGACAGCTTCACTTTCAAGTATTGAATCCCCTATTACTTTTAAGCCCGCCTGACGCAAAGTGTTGCCCGTCGAGACGACATCAGCAATTGCATCGGCAACACCCAGTCTTACTGCGCTTTCAACAGCTCCATCAAGTTGGACTACTTCTGCTTTGATAGATTTACTCGCTAAATAACTCTTAACCAACCCAGGATATGAGGTCGCAACTCTTTTTCCATTAAGGATAGAGATATCCCCACCGGCCACCGATGTTGAAACCCCGAAACGAAATGTTGATCTACCAAAACCTAGTGATAGCAACTCATGTGCATCCACAGCCGAATCCAATAATAAATCTCGTCCAGTTATTCCAATATTCAACTCACCAGATGCAACATAAATTGCAATATCGCGAGGTCTTAAATAATAAAATTCGATCTGATTAACATCATCTAAAGTCACTAAGTCGCGCGAATCTGATCTTTGTTTGTACCCTGCCTCTATTAGTATTTTTATTGAATCCTCGGCAAGAGAACCTTTATTTGGAAGAGCTACACGTAACATTGAGACCCACTTTTCTAAGTATTCTAAAGTTCTTGGTAAACCGCATCCATTTCAATTTCACGAGCCAGCATCATTACCTGCAAATAATAAAGTAGTTGACTTATTTCAAGCGCTAGATCTTCATCACTTTCATACTCAGCCGCCATCCAAACTTCAGCCGCCTCTTCAATGATTTTCTTGCCTATCGCATGAACTCCCCCAGCTAGTAACTCTGAGGTGTTAGATCCTGCTGGTCGAGTTCGAGCTATCTCCCCCAGTTCACGCCACAACTCTTCAAAGGTTTTCACATCTCTTAGGATAGTGCAGCACTAAGATTTGATGCGTACTATTTACTTGAATTATTTGGGATTATTGAGTTGATTTACCGCTAGCGCACGCAACTTTCGGACCATTTGCGCTGGGTCTGGTGATTTATACACCGCTGATCCCGCCACAAAGGTATCGGCTCCAGCTCGTGTAGCAATCTCAATTGTTTCAGTTGAGATGCCACCGTCAACCTGCAACCAAATATCTCTTGTTGATGAGTTCAATGCGGCGCGAACTTGTGAAACTTTTGCCATTTGATTTTCCATAAAACTTTGTCCACCAAAACCTGGCTCTACTGTCATAACCAAAACCATATCCACTAGATCAATTAAATCTGAGATTACTTCAACGGGCGTATTTGGTTTTATAGCCACCCCTGCCCTTGCTCCGTGTTTTTGTATTTCGCTAATCAACTTCTTGGGATTCTCGCTTGCTTCGATATGAAAAGTGACACTAGTGGAGCCAATTTCTGCATATTCAATACCGATGCGATCAACATCTGCAACCATTAAATGGACATCTATATCGATTGGGCAGTCAACAATAATCTTTGAAGCAGTATTAAAATCAAAGGTGAAGTTAGGAACAAAAATATTGTCCATCACATCTAGGTGAATCAAATCCGAATCTTCGGCTACTTTTGCAATCTCATTAGCAAGGTTGTCAAAATCGGCATTTAGAATACTTGGAGTTATCCGGATATCCACGCTGCTAATCCTACTTTGTCACTCGCTGAAACACTGCCAAGAACATTCCATCAGTTCCGTGTAGGCCAGGCCAAAGTTGGACATTTAGTGACTCTGGTAAATTCATTCCGGTAGGAAAAAACTCAACTACTGGAATTTGAATAAATTCAGGATAGCTTTCGAGAAACCATTTAACATTTTCAATAGTTTCAGCAGGATGTGGTGAGCAAGTCACATATCCCAAAACTCCACCTTCTTTAATTAATTTAGTAGCACTCGCTAGTAAACCTTTTTGGATTTCTACTAAACCTTGAATTTCACTCTCCTTTTTGCGCCATCTAGCATCTGGTCTTCTCCGCAGCGCACCTAGACCAGAACACGGAGCGTCTATTAGTATTCGAGAGAATGAACACTCTTTAAATGCTGGATTCAAGCCATCACTGATAACAATTTTATTCGTGGATCTTTGCACCAACTTTGCCCGGTGTGGAGCAATCTCATTTGCAATAAAATTGATATTACGTTGCCCAGCCCATCGATCAAGAAGTGCGCTTTTACCCCCAGGCCCCGCGCACATATCAAGCCAAAATCCATCTTCTTTGATTGGAAGATCCGCGAATGCTTTACTCACTAAAAAAGATCCTTGGTCTTGAACACTTGCCTGTAAGCCCCTAATTGCCGCAATCTCTGCAGGGTCCCCAGTGATCTCCACACCACTGTCCACCCAAGGTGCCGCGGCAAAACTTTCGTTGCCTTCCAACAATTGCGCTTGCGTGGCCTGGCCGGGCCAACCAATTACACATACTTTAGGATTTCGATTGTTTGCAATGCACTCTTCTTCAACACGGATGATGTCGCCGAGACGCTTTAGGTAACTCTCCAAAATCCATCTGGGGTGCGAGTATTGAATTGCAAGTTGATCCAATTTGTCAGTAAATCCGAGATTGGTAATCCATTGATCAAAATCAAACTTCGAAATTTTTCGTAAAATTGCATTTACAAAGCCAGAACTAGATTGATTAATCTCCTGCTTGGTTAGAGTCACTGCCGTATCGACTGCAGCATGAGAGGCCACGCGCATGTTGAGAAGCTGATGAGCACCCATTCTCAAAACTTCACGCACCTCTAGATCAAGATCTTGAACAGGTCTGTTGCTGACGCTATCAATGATCCGATCGTAAGTTCCGCGCATTCGAATTGACCCATAAACAATTTCAGTTACAAGTGATTTGTCAGCTACCGAAAGATCACTTTCTTTCAGAAAATGCGGCAGTGCTAAATTTGCATAACTGTGTTCTTTTTCGATAGAGATTAAAGCTTTTAGTGCAACTCTGCGTGAATCAAGACCATTTGTGTCAGACATATTTATTTTCTATTGCATCATCTCTCGTTTGAATTCCTCGGCTCCATTCAGAACCTGACATTATCTTCTTACCACTACTTTGAACCTTGAGGATTTCAAGGTCAAAATCACGGGTTGCCACATATAGTTTTTGGTTAACGCAAGTAATAGTCCCGTAAGGCTTGTTGCTACTTGCTTCGCTCACGCCGACCTCATAAATAAAAATATCATTATCACGAAATGATGTTTTGGCACGAGGTGTTGGATTCAACGCACGAATCATATTTTTAATTGAGATTGCCGAACTATTCCAATCTATTCGCAATTCACTCTTATCTATTTTTGGGGCCAAACTTGAATTCTCTTCAGATTGCGGTAATGGTGGTTCTAGATTCAGTATCTTTAGCAAAGTTTGATCAAGCATCTCTGGAACCATCTGACTCAACCTAATCAAACACTCTCCTGAGGATTCCATTTCAAGTATTGAAACTGTTTTTTGAATGAAAATTGGTCCAGTGTCCATTCCAGGATCTAATTGGAAAATTGAAATCCCGGTTGATTCTTCCCCGTTCCAAATCGCTCTTTGAACTGGCGCTGCTCCACGAAATTTAGGCAAGATCGAAAAGTGGACATTTATCCAGCCATATTTAGGCATTTGTAAAAATTCTTGTGATATTAATTTTCCATAAGCAATCACCACAACTAAATCTGCCGATTGGATAGCTTCCTTCGTCTCTGGTAAGTCGATGGAAGTATAAATAGGAATGGAATGGGTTTTCGCAAAAATTGCAACGGGAGAATCAATCAACTCGCTACTTCTGCCTTGTGCTGCAGCCGGTCGAGTTAACACGCCCACTAGTTCATGCTCGGAAGAGAGTATCCACTGTAAAGTTGGCAAAGCCACATTAGGAGTACCAGCAAATAAGATACGCACTAACTACCAAAACCAAAAGTTGGGTGTGGTGAAATCCGGATTTCAGGATTGAGTATTCCAAACCACTCAGATTCACGGACTTCACGTAAAGCTTCTTTTCGTAACTCTTTTGTCAATCTGTCAATAAACAAAATTCCATCCAGGTGATCAGTCTCATGCTGAATACATCTAGCCATTAATTCACTACCTACGATTTCAACCGGTTCACCGTGCATATTAAAACCTTGCGCTACTACCGATAACGCTCTTTTACAATCATAAACAAGCCCGGGGAAAGACAAGCACCCTTCATCCCCTTCTTGTTCATCTTCACTTAATTGCAACTTTGGATTTATTAAATACCCTAATTCTTCATCGATATTCCAAGTGAAGACTCTAAGTGAGACTCCGATTTGCGGAGCGGCCAAACCCGCTCCCCCAGCGTCGAGCATCGTTTCAGTGAGATCTTTGACTAAGTTCCGCAACTCTTTATCAAAAGTTACAACTTCCAGCGACGGGGTGGCCAAGACCGGGTCCCCAAATAACCTAATCGCTTGAGTACTCATACTGGTATTTTACAGTTCAATTGGGTCTACTCGTACCTTCAAAGCCGTTAAACCATGAGCACTTCTAATCCGGCAATAATTCAGTAAATCCTCCACTAACTCTTGGGCTTGATGGTCCGTCCCTCTTAAAATGATCTTGGAAAGATAAATATCATCTGTGGATTGAAGCGATGATACTAAGTATTTTCCTGAGAATTCCAACGCCATATTGTGCACATCTGAGTGCGGACCTATGACACTAACCGCTTTAAAGTGAGGCGGCAGATTCAAAGAAATTCGTTCCAATAAATCTCTACTTGCAGCATGCCAAGGATCCCACCGTAATAAAGCTTGAAAATTTAGGTCCGATACGACTACATCCAAAAACACTTCTGCATTTTTTGCAGCGAGGGCACTAACGGAAAACCAATTCAGACGCGCTTGTTCCTCAGCATTGATTGATGATCGCTCCAGAGAGATTCTAGAATCTAGAAAGACAATCGCTGCATACCCTTTTTTCGCCCGCGGTTCACTTCCGGGTGTGGCGAGAACTATGCAAGTTTCATCTATCTCATCCAAGATCATCGAGCCTTGGTTTGAATTACGAATCGGAATTCCAGGGAAGGCCTTACCTATCTCTTCAACAGTTCTCTCATCGCCGATCCCAGAATGACGAAAAGTTCGACCTGCACAAAATGAACATTGCCAATCTGATTGGAAAATCCCACACAACCCACAAACAATATGTTTGTTGACAGATCCGATTATCAAATTTCCGCCACATTTACAGCGCGCATGGTTTGCACATTTTTGACAGATTAAAGAACGGATATATCCTCTTAAGGGAACTTGAACCAAGACTGGCCCTGTCTGTAACCCTCTTTGAATAGTTTTCCAAGCTTTAGTAGAAATACGCCCACGCTGATCTGGAGCACTAATCTCCGATATCCCAATAAATTTTGGTGAGTACTCTTTAAAGATTTGTTGAACTGGATTGAGCGGTTTTATCCAACCAGCTAATAGATATTTTGTCGCAATTAAAGAAGGAGAGAAACTTCCCAAGAGCAGCGAGCAACCCTCTTGCTTGGTACGTTCTATCGCTACCTCTCGAGCGTGCCACCCTGGACTCCGGATTTCGCTGTAATTGTCATTGCCTTCATCCCAAACGATAATTAATGACAAACTTTGGATTGGCAAAAATACAGCGCCACGCACTCCAATGACTAACTGGACATTTCCCTTTAGGATTTCCAGATAATTTGAATACCGTTGGCTTTTGGTTAACTCAGAACTCCAAGTGCAGATATTTTTACCGATACCACTTGCGAGGAATGCTTGTAAGCATCTATCAACACTCTTGGAATCTGGAACCAATATCAAGATATTTCCACTTCGTATCTTACAAAATTCCGCCATCAATTCAAAAGGCTCAGTTGTGGGAAGAGGGGTCCAGATAACATGTGACGCCTCACCTTTTTTTAAAGATTCAAAATATGATTGCGGGTAATGCTTGATAGTTTCATGATTACTCGGTTGCAGTTCAGAGTAATTTAATGAGACATCTTTTACTGAACTTACTGCTGAAGGGAGCGCAAAACGTAGAACATCCATAATATTGCTTGCGTATTTACGGGCTACTGCGCGCGATAAATTTAATATATTTGATGTTAGCAATGGAGTTTCATTATTTACTTTATCTAAAAATTGCATGCGACCAATATGTGCCGAACTATTGGCTCTACCTACGATGTATCCCTCACATTTTCGACCATTAAATGGAACCCGAACTGATACTCCAGGTTTGGCAATTTCCGATAACTCTTCAGGAACTAGGAAATCAAACTCTTGATCTAAGTGAAATACCCCGGTATCGACTAATACTCGAGCAATTGGGGAGTTATTCGCAGCTTTTCCCGGTGTTTTAGGCGCCCTTTGTCTAACTAATGTTAAGGCTTTTGGTACTTGCGCCACCTGTAACTCACAATCCTAAAGCGCTGCGTAACTCCGTTGCTCTATTTGTTTGTTCCCAAGCGAACTCTGGCAGTTCGCGCCCAAAATGACCATAGCTACTTGTTTTCCGATAAATCGGGCGCAATAGATTCAAATCGCGAATAATTGCCGCAGGTCTAAGGTCAAATATTTCCATAACTGCACTCTGAATCTTTTCCTCAGAAAGTGCACTTGTTCCAAAAGTTTCCACAAAAAGACCAACAGGTTTTGCTTTACCAATCGCATAAGCAACCTGGACTTCACACCGATCTGCTAATCCGGCCGCAACCACATTTTTAGCAACCCATCTCATAGCGTACGCAGCCGATCGATCGACTTTTGAAGGATCTTTACCGCTAAATGCACCACCACCATGACGGGCCATTCCGCCATATGAATCAACAATAATTTTCCGACCGGTTAAGCCAGCATCACCCATTGGTCCGCCAACCACAAACCGTCCAGTTGGATTTATGTAAGCATTAATATTTTTACTTGGCAGTTCGTACATTTCAAGAACTGGTGCAATAACTTCTCTCATTAAATCTTTATGCAAAACCTTTTCTAGATCTACACCTTCATCATGTTGGGTTGAAACAACAACGGTGTCGAGCCGAACCGGGCGATGTCCGTCATACTCAATAGTCACTTGTGTTTTTCCATCTGGTCGTAAATACCCAAGCGTTCCATTTTTGCGGACTTTGGCAAGTTGCTCTGCCAACCTATGTGCCATTGCAATAGGTAGTGGCATTAACTCTGGGGTGTCATTGCACGCGTATCCAAACATTAAACCTTGGTCGCCGGCTCCTTGTAAATCTAATGGATCTACTGATGAGTCACTGCGTCTTTCAAAAGCGTCATCTACGCCCTGGGCTATATCTGGAGATTGCTTTCCTAAGGAAATACTAATTCCGCAAGATTGTGCATCAAATCCAACATCACTTGAGGTATATCCAATATCGAATACCACACTGCGAATTAATGACATTAAATCAGGGGAGGCTGTTGTTGTTACCTCACCTGCAATGTGGATCTGCCCAGTTGTTAAAAGTGTTTCAACAGCTACACGTGATTTGGGATCTTGAGCTAGAAAGCTGTCCAGAATCGCATCTGAAATTTGGTCAGCCATCTTGTCAGGGTGGCCTTCGGTAACAGATTCGGAGGTGAAAAGGCGATTTGGCACTGCGCTAATCTAGTCGTTTTACTACTAAATCCAGCAAATGTTCGGCTAGCGTGTCCTTGGATTGATAAGGAAGTTGAGCGATTACCCCTGCAGAATCCAGCAAGTAACCCCCATTGCTTTCAGAGCCGAAGACATCTTGATTTAAAACATCATTGAGAAAGAGAAGATCTACCCCTTTTCGGAGTAATTTCGCTTTTGCTTGATCAATTGAAATCGAAGTTTCTGCCGCAAAAGCCATAATTGTTTGATTTTGCCGATTCGGTCTATCTTTTAATGCAATAGTTGCTATGAGATCTGGGTTTTCTATTAACTCAAGTTTAAGCTGTGATCCATCTCTTTTGATCTTACTTTCACTTCTATCCGCTACGCGAAAATCCGAAACAGCAGCGCTCATCATGATTAAATCTTGATCGCGTGCTAATTCAAATAACTTATCGCCCATCTCCAAGGCGGTATTAACTTTGATAACCTCAACTCCGATTGGATCTTCAAGCGAAACATTCGCCGAGATTAAAACCACGGTCGCACCACGAGCAGCGGCAGCATTTGCCAAGGCGTAACCCTGTTTGCCTGATGAACGATTTCCAATAAATCTAACTGGGTCTATCTCTTCACGGGTACCACCAGCCGTAATTAATACCTTCTTACCTAATAAATCAGATTTACTGCCGATGCTTGTTAAAAAGAAATCTATGATTTCAAAACTCTCTGGAAATCGCCCAATGCCGGTATCTCCACTTGTTAGCGGTCCAACAGATGGCTCTAAAATATAAAATCCGCGCTCTTTTAACAATTTAACATTGGCTTGAGTTGCCGGATTGAGCCACATATTCGGATGCATCGCTGGAACAAGAATCTTTGGAACATCAGCGGAAAGAACTGTTGTTGTTAAAAGATCATCTGCCCGACCCATAGCCAATTTAGCAATTAGATCTGCAGTAGCAGGGGCAATCAAAATCGCATCGTTATTTTTTGCTAAATTTACATGTGGCACTTGAGAAATATTTTGCCATAAATCACTTTGTACTGGATTACCAGACAAGCCTTCCCATGTTGCGACACCAACAAAATTTAATGATGCTGGGGTTGGGATAACAGTGATTTCAAAGCCACGATCTTGTAATCGCCGTAAAAGTTCAGCAGATTTGTACGCCGCAATTCCGCCCGAAACACCTAAAATTATTTTGCGTGGGGAACGCATGATTTTTACTTACTACGCTTGAGCTTCGACTGGATCTAAAGGCTCTAGAGTTACCAAACCTTCGTTTATCTCACGGAAAGCAATTGATAAAGGTTTTTCGTGAACATGGGTTTCAACTAGCGGCCCAACGTATTCAAGTAAACCTTCGCTAAGTTGCGAATAGTAAGCGTTGATCTGTCTGGCGCGCTTAGCTGAGAAGATCACCAAATTGTATTTAGATCCGGCTTTGTCCAACAATTCATCAATAGGCGGATTTGTGATTCCATCGCTTGCTTGCACTGAAAACTCCTCAAGTAGATCCGCTAGATCAAATACATCTAGATTTACCGGCTAATCAAGTGCCAAGGATATCAGCCTCTGCGCAACCTCTTCGACGCTGGTATTTATCAAAGTCAGGTCAAACTCCCCTTGGGCGGCCATTTCAGCCCGAGCCAATGCCAGCCTGGAGATCCGTCTTTCCTCGGAATCGGTGCCACGTTTCAAGAGCCGTTCGGCTAACTCCTCCCAAGATGGCGGGGCCAGGAATACCAATAAGGCTTCGGGGTTTTTAGCCCGAACTTGTCTGGCTCCAGATATTTCTAACTCTAAAAGTACGCTCTTACCATCTTTTAAATGTTGATCAACAAATTGTTTGGGTGTTCCGTATCGGGCACCAGCAAAATCTGCCCACTCTAAAAATTTATCTTCGGCTATCCACTTATCAAACTCTGCATCCGATAAAAAGTAGTAATCAATTCCATTACTCTCCCCTGCACGAGGGGATCTGGTCGTAGCCGAGACGCTTACCCAGACTTTGCTCTCATTAGCCCGCAAATATGAAATTACCGTGGATTTACCTACTCCCCCAGGACCTGAGAGAACGATTAACTTCATATACCAATCGTAACGGTTAACTCAAATTAAAATGCGCAGTCAATTCTCTAATTTGATGAATACCTAAACCACGGATTCTGCGGCTGTCTGCAATCCCAATTTTTTCCATTACCGATTTTGCTCTGACTTTGCCTACGCCAGGGAGAGATTCGATCAGCGCGATAACTTTCATCTTTCCCACGCTCTCGATTTGTTGTCCTGATTGAATAACTTGCGCTAAGGAAAGCTCGCCTTTTTTCAATCGTCCCTTAATTTCAGCCCGCTCTTTGCGCGCAACTGCAGCTTTCGCCAAAGCCTGAGCACGTTGTTCTGGAGTAAGTACTGGAAGAGCCATACGGGAAATCTACCGAGGATCGTTAAATCCAGCATCTTGAATTTGCTTCGCAATTTGCGCGGCACTAGCGCTTACCCCAATGGTGGCAGCGGTAATTGGCCGTCCAATTACTACCAAATCGGCACCATTTTGCAACGCTTCAACTGGGGTGGCTACCCGAGCCTGGTCACCTTGATCGCTTCCCAGCGGGCGCACTCCAGGGGTGATCAATTTAATCTCCGATGGCAAATTTTTACGTAAATTTGCAACCTCTTGAGGTGAGGTCACAATCGCTTTCGCGCCAGCCTCAACCGCTTGTGTTGCCCAGGCTAGCGACGCAACAGATGGGTCATCGCCAAGACCTAGTTTAAATAATTGTTCTGGAGAGATCGAAGTTAAAACTGTAACTGCAGTTATTTGGCAATTTGGTAACGCTTGCACGGCAGCCGCAATCATTTGTAACCCTCCAGATGCATGCACCGTTAAGAAATCTGGGTTTAACTTTTCAACTGCCAATGCGGCACCTTTTACAGTGTTCGGAATATCGTGAAGTTTTAAATCTAG
>WLKK01000019.1 GCA_009701305.1 Actinomycetota bacterium
CGTCCGGAATGCGGTGTGGGATTTGATTCATCAGCACGTGCGATGAATCGAGATACTAAAGAGAACGTCTCTTTAGTAAGTTTCGAAAGGAAACAAATGTTAAATACTCTCAAGCGCAAAATCGCGCTTGTTGCTGTATCGGCTGTAGGGCTATCAGGGCTTGCCTTGATGTCGGCTCCTGCGGCTAACGCGGTGGTCCTCGGCTTAACGTCGATGACAAATCAGCCAACACGTAACTCGTCGTTGGCAGGAAATGGGCTATTTAAGTTCTCCTCAGCTACAGACGCAACTACACTGACGGATAACCAAGTGGTTGTTTCGTTAATAGGAACTTCAGACAGCACTCAAGCAAGCAACGTTGTTGCTGGCGAAACAGTGAACGTCCGCGCAATTATTGTGACCGCTCCAACGGCAGCCGCAATTGACTCAACAACTTCAATTGCAGCAGGGGACACCCTGGCAGCAGTTGGTTACTTAAAATCTGGTGTTGCATCAAGCTTTACGTTAGCAACCAAAAATGATTCAGTAACTGCTTCATCTAAAGGTTTGAACATTGCGAACTTTGTTGATGAAAAATCTGTCCACTCAAAAGCATTTCGTACCGCTGGTACATACACTGTAGATATTTGGGTTGATGCTACAAGTGGTGACGCAAAAATTGCTCTGGGTCTTAACGCTGGTGACGGACAGTCAATCGGTGAGCCTGTACTTCGCGCAACTATTACCATCGGTGGAGTACCTACTGCCATGGCACTTTCAGGAACAAGTGGAAGTGCAGCAGGAGCTTCTCCTGGAGCATTTTCATTAACTCTTAAAGATGTTAATGGGGTTGCGACTCTGCTTCAGACATTCAGAAATGAATCGATGACGGTTAGAACCACCACTACTGCTCTTTCTACCGAGACTTTGACCGTACGAAGAGGAACTGCTCTTGCGTTCGACAATGGTCTCGACCCAGAAGATTCTGTAACAGTTCAAAGTAGATCACCTGGATTTGGAACTACTTCTTTAGCTACTCTGCCCGCAGGTCAGGCAATTGTTGTAGTAGGAAACAATGAATCCATTACTGCTTCAACCGGTGCGTACAACTATCGTGTTAACCACACAGGTGCAATGGCTTCTACAATCGGCTTCAACTTTGCGCAAACAACAGGTGGATTAACTTCACTTGCTGCTGATCTTAATTACACATTCAGCACTGTTGCTGGAGCAAGTGCCAGCAAAGTTCAAGTATCAAATACATCAGGCGTGCACCAGGAATCAACGACTGCATTAACGGCAGCTACTAACAAATTCCAGGTTTACACCGCCCCTACCTCATTAGATACTGCAACAATTGCGTCGTACCGGGTTAACCCTGGCGTCACTACTGTTGGAGTGAAAATTACAGGTACAGCTGGCGCTGTAGTTAACGTAACCGTTACTGCAAGCACTACTGCAGGAGTGACCGCAGGAACAACCCAGACAACTCTTGATGCTACTGGCGTATCTACAGTTAACTTCACTGCTACCACAGCAAGCGGTACTTACACAATAAGTATTCCAACTGCTGCTTCGGCGGCAAGCATTGGATCTGCATCAGTTTTGACATTTAACTACCAGACTGCTGGAAATTCAGTCGTCGCACTTGGTAAAAATGGAATCTCAACTGATCTGCTTTCTTCAACAGTTACTTCAACTGTTGTAAAAGTTGGTGCTACCACTGCAGTTAAAGTTACTGTAAAGGATCAATACGGAACCGCAATTCCATTCATGTCAGTCAAGGGTGCGCTAAGCACTGGTAGCCGTAACGCTTCAGCGACTATGGCAACTCAATATACTGGTGCTGATGGAACTGCAACCGTAAGCCTGACAGATGTCAGCACATCTACTACTAACATGACAGATGTTTTGACAATTAACGTTGCTGCTCCAGGAACAGATGTTGTTACTGCAAACTTAATTTCAGGAAACACACTTACCATCACTTACTCAGCGACGGGTGCATACTCGACGCTTACACTAACTGGTGGAACAACCGCAACTGTTACTCAAACTCGACAGATGGAATCCGTAACTGGTTCTGCTGTTGCATTGGTTGAAGTTGGAATTACACCAGCTCTTCTAGATTCAGCAGCACTTGCTGTTTCAGGCGTAGGAATTGTCTACACCGGATCTGATGGAGTTTATTTCCGTGCAACTTCTGGTACGCGCCCAACCGGTGGAGATGTAAAGACCATCACCAAGGGAAGCACAACCCAGATCTTTGCTTATGGAACTAAGCCTGGTGTTGCAACAATTACCGCAACAGGTGGTGGCTTAACTGCTACTGCAACATTTACTGTTTCTGCAGCAATTGCTGGCACCGCTCGTAGCTTGAGCGCAGCCGCAGCCGCAGGACGTGTAACTGCAACTGTTACAGATGGTTGGGGAAACCCAGTCGCTGGCGTAACTGTTAGCTTCGCATCTGATAACAAGGGAATCTTCGGAAACGGAACTTCCTCCACATCTGCAGTCACTGACGCAAGCGGGTTAGCCTCATCGCTAGTTCAATCTGCTGATGGTACCGGTGCTGATGTTTCAGTCATCTCAACAATCTCAGGCGGACAAACCGCTTCTCTTGCTACAGATGATGTACTTGACTTCGCAGCTGGTGTTAAAACTGTAACCACTGTTGCTAAGCCAACAGCAGGTTCTGCAGGCACTGATACTGCAATCACCGGAGTCAAGACTGACGTAACAGCAGTCAAGGCTGATGTAGCAACTGCAAACGCAGCTGTTAAGGCTCTTGCAACACAGGTAACTGTGCTACAGGCCTCAGTTGCAACCTTGATCGATTCATTGACTACACAGATCGCAGCGTTGTTGCAATCTGTTAGCGCATTGACCAAGGCTGTAGCAAAGCTACAAGCAGCAACAAAAAAGAAGTAAAAACTACGCAGTAGTTTAAAACTGCTACCGCTGAAGGCGGCGCCCGAGAGGGTGCCGCCTTCAGTCATTTCTATCAAAGATTCAAGAGAAATTAATGAACTGCAGCGAGCCATAGATTTCTCCATTATTGAAAGGTCAATACACTAAGCCCCATGGGTACTCGCCGGGTAAATGAGGTATTTATAAGTTGGGCTCTACTAGTTAGTGCCGCAACCACCTTATTTTTTTGGTCTCCCGGATTAGATGTTTTCAATCTCCCCAAAACTGCAGTTCTGCTTATCGGTTCGGCTGGATGCCTAGGTGGAGCTTTTTATCTTTTCAAATATAACGGGTTGACCCGAAAAATTGGGTTAACTTTTTATGCTGCTGCTGCTGCTTTGTATTTGCTTCAAATTGCAGTTGGCCCAGCTGGTCTCGATCGAACTTTGTGGGGCGCTTATTCGAGAGCAAATGGGGCGATGAGCTACCTTTCGATTATTTTTATAGCGATTACAGTTTTGCTTAGCGCGCGAATTTCGAATGTTAATCGGATTTTCCAAATTCTGGCTTTAGCACTATTTTTAAATGCAACTTACGGGTACTTACAGTATTCGGGACATGATTTTGTAGATTGGGTTAACCCCTACAATCCGATTATCGGTACTCTTGGAAATCCAAACTTCAGTTCTTCGATTTTAGGTCTTGCATCTCTTGCAACAATTTGCTATGCAACTTTTGCAAGTAGTTCAATTTATATTAAAGCCGCATTAGGAGTTTTAGGATTAGCAGGTGTAATCCTCTCTTATCTGACGGCATCAATCCAAGGGCCTTTAATATTTGTAGTGGGTTTAACAGTTGCAGCGCTGGGCTCACTGTGGATTTCTAATAAAAAAGCAGTTTTTTATCCACTTTCTGCTTTGGTTGTGGTTGGTAGCACTTTCTTAATTTATTCGATGTATGGCTATGGCCCGCTTGGTGCGACTCTTTTCCAGTACACATTGAAGTTGCGATTTAGATATTGGCAAGCAGCGATAGAGATGATGCAAAATCATCCATGGCTCGGTGTCGGGGTTGATTCCTATGGAGAATACTTCAGAAGATCTAAACCACTAGCCTTGATTTTAAGCAACGGTCCAGAATTAATGACAAATAATTCACACTCGACTCCATTCCAATTAGGCGCAACATTAGGAGTGCCATTCTTTTTAATTTACGTCTCATTGCAAATTTATGTAATTATTCGATTTATTAAAGCTTTTAGAAATCCGACTGAAAATGCAAAACCCTTACTCGCACTATTTTCAATATGGGTTGCTTTCCAACTTCAATCTTTAATCTCATTAGATCAACTTGGATTATCGATCTGGGGATGGGTTTTGGGGGCGGCAATTATTGGACTTTCCTTTGATGGTGTTGCCGTCGTTCTTCCACCTGTAGTTAAGGGGCCCAAGAAAGTTGAGCGCACCAAAGAGGTCACTCCGGCATTTTTGAAGCCGGGGATCGCCATAGGTGCAATTGTTGGATTTATGATCGCTCTTGTTCCAATCCGGGCGGATTTAGCGATGAAAGCCGCGATGGAAACCCCTTGGAGCCAAGAAGATGAAGCCAGCAAGCAAGCTCGGTTGGCTACGTTAACTGCAGCGATCAAAACTTTAGAGCATGACCCGACTTATGTTTCACAAGCCATTACCGAAGTTTACAAAATGGGAAAGATTGAGGAGGGCCTTGCATTGGCAAAAGTCGGCGCTGCTCTTCACCCAGAATCCTTTGATTCTCAATTTATGGTTGTTGATATGTTAGAACAAAATCAAATTTGGAAAGATGCAATTCCATATCGCAAACGGACCTCTGAGTTAGATCCGATGAACTGGAATGTTTGGATGGCTTATGCAAGAGATCTTGAAAATACCGGTGATAAGGCTGGTGCGAAATTTGCACTGAATAAAGTTTTAGAATTTACTAATGATCCCAAATTTATTGCTGATGCTAAGAATGGTTTAACAAGGCTTGGATTTTAATTATGGGTACTAAAAAAGTTGCAATTATTGGCCAAGGATATGTCGGATTGCCTTTGGCGATGGCGGCAAATTCCTCGGGTTGGGATGTTATTGGGATTGATGTAAATGGAAAAACTGTGGCAAATTTAAATCTCGGCAAGAGTCACATTGAAGACATCTCCGATCAAACACTGCAAAAAGCAATAGCCGCAAATCTCTATAAAGCAAGCCAAGATTTCACAGATGTAGAAAATGCTGACGTTGTGGTGATCTGTGTGCCCACACCCTTAAATGAAAAAAGGGAGCCAGAGTTAGCTTTTCTTAATGGTGCAGTTACATCAGTTGCGCCACACCTTAAAAAAGATGTGCTCTTAATAAGCGAATCAACTTCATACCCTGGCACGGTAAGGGATGTAGTTAAGGGAATAATTTCAACTTTACGCGAGGATAAAGGTGCTGGCATTTTATTGGCATCTGCACCCGAGCGGGTAGATCCAGGAAATGAAAAATATAACCATAAAAATACCCCGAGATTAGTTTCTGGATTAACACCTGAAGCGACCAAAAAAGCAGCGGAATTTTATCGATCTTTTACTGAAAATGTTATTGAAGTATCCTCACCAGAAGTAGCAGAAACAGCTAAATTGCTTGAAAATACTTTTAGACAGGTAAATATCGCACTAGTAAATGAGGTAGCCATCATTTCACGGGCATTAGGAATCGATGTGCGCGAAGTTATTGAGGCGGCTAATTCAAAACCTTATGGATTTATGAAATTCACTCCGGGGGCTGGGGTCGGGGGACATTGCATACCAGTCGATCCGTCATATTTCTCTTGGCGGGCACGACAAGTTGGCGCACAAGCAAGATTTATTGATTTAGCAAATGAAGTTAATGACCAGATGCCAAAATATGTATCTGATCGGTTATTGAAATTGATTGGCAAGCCAGCGAAAGGGTTGCATTTGTTGATCTGTGGCGTTGCCTATAAACCTGGGGTCGGAGATGTCCGCGAAACTCCGGCAGATGGGGTAGCGCAGTATCTAACTGATCTTGGAGCAAAGGTAAGTTGGTATGACCCATTAGTGGGAAATTGGCGCGGAGAAAAAAGTGCGCTTTTGAGTGAGAATTTTGATGGCGCCATAGTGGTTACCCCACAACCCGGTATGGATTTAAAGGCCTTAATTGATAGTAAAACTCCGATATTTGATTGCACCGGCGCCTACAAAGGGCTGCCGCTGGTGGAGCAGCTCTAACCCATAGAATTGGGCGCAAGAGTTTAAGCGGGGGGCATTTATGAAGGTTGTGATTACTGGTGGGGCTGGCTTTGTCGGCACCAATCTATCCCGTCACCTGCTTGCTCACGGCCACGATATAAAAATTTTAGATGACCTCTCCAGTGGGTTAGCAAGCAATGTGCCTGATGGTGCGCAATTCATTGAGGGCTCGATAGTTGATGCACAGCTTGTAAAGAAAACAATTTCGGGTGCAGATGCAGTGGTGCACTTAGGAGCACGTGGATCTGTGCCGAGATCTATTAAAAATCCGATTGCAACGCATGAAGTAAATGCGACCGGAACTTTAAATGTTTTAGAAGGTGCACGTGCGGCTAATGCACATTACTTATTTAGTTCATCTTCCTCGGTTTATGGTGGAAATATGGCACTTCCTAAAAATGAAGAGATGGTGTTAAAGCCTCTTACTCCTTACGCAGCGTCAAAAATGGCTGGGGAAGCACTTTCATTGGCATATGCAAAAAGTTATGAAATGCCAGTCACCACATTTAGATTTTTTAATATCTTCGGCCCTTGGCAAAGACCAGATCATGCTTACGCAGCCGTGATTCCTAAATGGATCTGGCAAGCGATGGAGAAGCAAGAGATTATCGTGCATGGTGATGGCGAACAGACCCGTGATTTTACTTCCGCCGCCACTGCCGTGGCAGTGATTACTAGCGCACTTGAAAATAAAATTACTCACCCCGAACCTGTAAACCTCGCTTTTGGTAATCGAATTTCATTAAATGAAATTTTGCTTGATTTAAAGGTATTTTTCCCAGATATGAAGATTAAACATATTGAAACCAGAACTGGAGATGTTAAAGATTCGCAAAATCAACCAACGTTAATTAAATCACTCTTCCCTGATGTTAAGCCACAAAGTTTCAAAGATGCATTAGTAGAGACCAAAAATTGGTTGGCTGAGAATTCGAGCAAGATACTTAACGGCCCAGCGGCGACTGATTAATTTATGTGTGGCATAGCCGGGCGAGTAGGAAGTTCTGCTGGTTCAAAAAATGCAGTAACTGCGGCCATTAATTCCTTGGCACACCGCGGCCCAGATGATCAAGGGTATTTTACTGCCCCTGGGGTCGAACTTGGGATGGCAAGACTTTCGATTATCGATGTGGCGCATGGTCAACAACCAAAGCAAGATTCGACTGGAAAAATTGAAATAGTCTTTAATGGTGAGATCTATAACCATAGAGAAGTCCAAGAGATTGTTCGAAAAAGCGGTGGAAAATTAATAGGGGACAGTGAAGCAGAAGCTCTTGCTGAACTTTATAAAATTAAAGGCGAACAATTTTTAAATGATTTGCGGGGAATGTTTGCAATTGCAATTTGGGATAGCAGAGACAACTCCCTCTTATTGGCACGGGACCGAATTGGTGAAAAACCATTGCTCTACTGTGAAACAACAGCAGGTAATTTGGTTTTTGCATCCGAGATGCGGGCGATTTTTGCTTTTGGAGTAAAGTCAAATGTGGATGAAAGCCAAATTGGTAATTTCCTGCGGCTTGGCTATTTAAATGCTCCAGAAACAATTATTTCTGGAGTTAAAACTTTGCCTCCGGCACACCTGCTTAAATTTAAAGACGGAAAGGTTAATCTGGCTCGTTATTGGCAGCTGCCAGATTTTAAGGAAATACAGATTGATAAAGTGGCAGCAACACAATTGATAAGTGGCGCGCTAGAAAATGCCGTGGTCAGTCAACTATCTTCTGAACGTCCATTAGGAACATATTTAAGTGGGGGAATTGATTCAACATTGGTAACGGCTTTTGCTGCTCGTAATTCAACTTCGAAGATAAATACTTTTTCAATTGGTTTCGAAGATCCTGCTTATGATGAGTCAAGCCATGCACGTGCTGTCGCCAACTATTTGGGAACAGAGCATCATGAAATAGTAGTAAAGCCCGATCCAGAATTGATTTTACGTAAAATTGGCCAAGTTTTAGATCAACCATTTGGGGATTCATCTATCATCCCAACTTTTTTGTTAAATCAATTTGCTAGCAAGGAAGTTATTGTGGCCCTAGGTGGGGATGGTGGAGATGAATCAATGGCCGGTTATGACCGCTACCGCGCTGCACCCGCGTTGCAAAGATTAAATCCGCTGCTCGGTGCTGCTAAGCCTCTGACTAAGTTGGTTGATCGGTTTGGGTATACAAAATTAAATCGCCGTGGCAAGAGACTGCTAGAGGCGGCGAAACCCTACGGTTCTACTCGCGATAGATATCTAGATCTTGTGTCACTAGTCCATTCCAGTGAGGTAAATGCGCTT
The DNA here is from genome assembly GCA_009701305.1 of Actinomycetota bacterium. Taxonomy (GTDB): domain Bacteria; phylum Actinomycetota; class Actinomycetes; order Nanopelagicales; family Nanopelagicaceae; genus UBA3012. Next base: position 8,451 of record WLKK01000019.1, read on the forward strand.
TTACATCCACGTATCAGTAGTGAAAATGTCGGTCAAAACCCGTTACAACGCAGCTGGGATTTGTTAAATATTAGTGATGATAGCGAACGCGCCAGAGTTCTGGATCTGCAAACTTATCTTCCAGGAGATCTGCTATTTAAAACAGATATCTCATCCATGGCAAATAGTCTTGAACTTAGAGCTCCATTTTTAGATTACAGGTATTTAGAAGTTGCGCATTTAATTCCAACAAGATTTAAGATTTACAACGGTGAAGGAAAACAATTATTGCGTGATCTTGCCAGAACGCTTGTTCCAAGCAAATTGATTGACCGACCAAAGATGGGCTTCGCAATTCCACGCGCGCTTTGGTTGCGCGGTCCTATAAAAGACATGGCGCATGAATTGTTATTGGGGAAGACCACCATGGATCGCGGATGGGTAGATTCAAAAACAGTTGAAAAATATTGGCTTTTGCATCAATCAGGTCGAGATTATGATCGAATTCTTTGGCCAATTTTAATGCTTGAACTTTGGGCCCGCAATTGGGTTGATCAAGCTAAGTAAAGATTTTGGTAATCAGTTACTAAACGAGCAACTCCATACCGAGCACTCATGTCAGTTTTGGCGCTTTCACCAAGGCGATTCCGCAATGCAGGATCAGAGAGTAGAGATTGCACAGCATTGACGATCTCGCTTACATCTAATGAAGTTAATACTCCAGCACTTCCATTTTTAATTACTTCAGCAACTGAACCGACATTTGTCGAGATCGTCGGGACGCCAGCCATACCCGCTTGAATTGCGCTAACCGGAGTACCTTCATTGTCACTAGTTAGCAAAAGAATATCGGTGGCACTTGAAATATTCTCAACATCACTGCGCCATCCTAAGAATTTAACTTGCGAATCTATTTTAGAAAGTTGAACTTTTAGGGAATCGACTAAATCGCCTGACCCAACTATTAAAAACACTACCTTTGGATTGTCACTTGCGATTTTTAGGGCAACTTCAGCAAATCTGTCTGGTCGTTTAATGCCTGTGATTCTTCCCAAAAAAGTTATTGTTGTGGCATCTTGAGGTACTCCCAGAGATTCACGTGCGACAAGTGAGTTAGGTAATGTTCCTAACGATATTCCTGGGGGAATCACTACATATTGCGCCGGCTTGCCTATATGTGCAGCCAATAGGTCATCTCGCACCTGTGCTCCAACGCTGACAATTTTGAAACTTCTTTTTGCCAACATTCGCTCTATGTAAATTAGCACTTTGGTTTTTGCTGGTGAGAAATACCCATGTAATAAATGTCCATGATAAGTATGAATTAATTTTGCATTACTAAAACTCAAGATAGCTGCAAGTCGGCCTAGCAATCCAGCTTTTGCTGTATGGGTATGGATGTAATTAGGTTTAAATCTCCTGATCTCGCCCATAAGGCGGAATAAAACTAGCAAATCATCCTTGGCTTTTATGCTTCGGCCAAGCCCCTCTATCCGAGTTACTGGAATATCAGGTGCGATTAACTCGAGATAATCTGCTTCATCACCAGCGCAATAACCCGTAAAAAGTCTTTGGTCAAAGATATTCTGATCAAATCCGCGCATTAATCCAGAAACCTGAACTGCGGGTCCACCAACATTCATCCGTGCGATTATCCGCATTACTCGGATTTTCGCTGCCACTTTGCTTTTTTCGCTAACTTTACTTTGCTAAATCTGCGGCAACGTCGCGAATTATTTCCTCAAGAGATTTCGTTACTTTCCAACCAGTTAATGAAACTAATCTTTGAGTGCTTGGTACACGCCGCTGCATATCTTCAAATCCGGCTTCGTAAGCATCGGCATAATCTACAAAAGTGATCTCACTTTTTGACTCAGTTATTTCGATAATTTTTTTCGCTAGATCTAAAATAGAGATTTCAAAGTTGTTTCCAATGTTCACAACAGTTCCGATAGTTTTATCAGTGCCCGCAACTTTAAGCAGCGCATCAATTACATCACTTACATGTGCAAAACATCTAGTTTGTGTGCCATCACCATAAACAGTGATCGGTTCATTTTTTAATGCTGCTTCAACAAATCGCGGAACCACCATTCCATAAAATCCGACTTGACGCGGACCAACTGTGTTAAACAACCGCACGATACGTGCGGGTAAACCTTCAGAATGCCAGTAAGAATAAGCAAGAACCTCTTCTATTGCCTTTGCTTCGCTGTAGGACCAACGTACTTTTAGTGGTGAACCAAGAATTCGGTCATCCTCTTCACCTAAAGCATCTGAAGTATTTTTTCCATAAATTTCACTGGTGCTGGTGACTAATACAGGAGTTTTATTTTTAGCACACGCTTCAAGCACATTTTCAGATCCGCGAATATTTGTCGAAAGTGATTTAAGGGGATTTTGCACGATATTAAAGACACCAACAGCGGCCGCTAAGTGGAAAACGTGATCGACTTTAGCTACCAAAGAGTTGACTAGCGGCACATCTAAAATTGAACCTTCAACAAAGGTTAGCGAGAGGCTTGATTTGTGTTGATCGAGATTAACCAACCGCCCCGTAGATAAGTCATCTAGGACGGTGACTGTGTCACCACGAGCGATCAGGGCATCGGTGAGGTGAGAGCCAACAAAGCCCGCCCCGCCGGTAACTAAATGGTGCAATTTCACTCGCCTTCGATCAAAAGATCTTGATATTTACTAGGGCAGAGCCTACCGATTCAACCGGTAAGTTTGGCTTATGGCGGTTTGGGTCTGCGGTGAAGCGTTAATCGATCTAATCCCTGTTGAACCGGGGTCCGAGCAGCGAATAGCAATCCCGGGAGGCGGCCCGGCCAATACTGCACATGCTCTTGCAAGATTGGAAATTGCCACCGAATTCATTGGTGGCTTGTCTGATGATCAATATGGGCAGCGAATGCGTGCAGAATTTATTGCAGGTCGAGTTGGGCTCACTTTTACCCCAGAACACCAGCTTCCTACCTGTCTTGCAATTGTTTCGATCGCCCTGGATGGTGGTGCAACTTATGAATTTAAGATTGATGGAACGGCAACTTTTGCCTTTGCCACAAAAAATCTACCAGATCCAAAAGTCGTTAAGCCTGATGCAATTTATATTGGAACTTTGGGAACGATTATTGAACCAGGCGCAAGCATCTTAAAAGATTGGGTACTTAAAGCCAAAGAATATGCACCGATTATTTATGACCCAAACATTAGATCATCAGTAATCCCGGATAGAAGTAGATATCAGGAGGTTGTTAAAAACTGGGTAGCGCTTTCCAATGTAGTAAAAGCGAGTGAGGATGATCTTGCTTGGCTATATCCAGATTCTGACCCATTAGAAATTGCGCGTAGTTGGGTTGCACTAGACGTAGAACTAGTTGTGATAACTAAAGGCGAAAACGGAATAGTAGGAGTTACTGAAAATCAAGAGGTTTTAATTCCAGGTGTGCAGGTCGATGTAATTGATACGGTCGGCGCTGGCGACACGGTTGGGGCGGTGCTAGTTGAGGCTCTAGTTGAATTTGGATTAGAAAAGTTAACTAGCGAATTGCTTTCGCATACTTTACATAGAGCAGCGCTCGCCGCATCAATTACTTGTTCACGACTAGGAGCAAATCCACCAACTAAAGCTGAGTTACTTTAAAGATAACAATTTAGTTTCAGTGTTTGCGAGAGTTCTATCAATTGAATAATTCTTGATTACCGATTGTAGGGCGCCTTCAGAGACCTTTTGATAATCACTACTTGAACTCAAAATTTCTGCGATCAAATTTCCACAAGAAATTTCATTTGAAATATCTACCACATAGCCATTTACACCGTTTTGAATCACCGCAACATTACCTGCCGCGTTAGAGACTATTGCTGGAATTCCAGCTCCAAGTGCCTCTAACAATGCAAAGGACATGCCTTCATATGTGGATAGAAGTGCAAAATATTTTGCCTTTGCGACCTGCTGACTGACTTTGTCTTGAGCTAAAGCACCAGTAAAAGTAACTTGAGCATTTAGTTCTGTTGCCAAAGTTCGCAATTTAAGATTTTCAGGTCCATCCCCTATGACACATAATTTTAAATTCTTTTTTGCGGCAATGCGGATTAATAAATCTACATTTTTCCAAGGAACCAATCTTGATGCAGTAACTAAATCAAACCCCTTAGGTTGATTTGTCATTCCTATGACTTGCACACCGTTTGGAATCATAGAGACTGCCTTGGAAACTCCCCACTGTTTTACAAAGTCGGCCAACTGTTGGCTAGGAGTGATAATTTCGCTAAAACCATTTAATGCAAACCTAAGTAATTTTCTCTGAAATCCGCCACTTTCCACATTATTAAAAGATTCAATTGTCAATTTTGTGCTACCTGAATTGCGTGCTCTTTCCCAAACCGGGTCTCCCACTATCTTTCCTAATGTTGGGGTCCGGCTAAATCGAACTGCAACACCGGTTTCTTCGTATAAACCATTGGCAAATATTAGATCACTTCGGATCGAAGATAGAAAAATGTATTTGGTTGTCAAAATCATTCGTAATGGTTTTGTTAATGATCTATTTATAAATCGCACTGGGTAGGGAAATTCATTTTTACTTCTCTTACTGTCAGTTAACGTAATTACCTTTACTTTATGCCCCTGTGAGATTAAATGATTTGCAAATTGAGGAACAAACTTGGCAGGCCCACCATCGTCAGGAGGATAAATCCCCGAGATAAGCAGAATTTTCACTAGACAGTCGTCTCTGTCCAATTAGATATGAGGGCACTAACTTTCGGATCCTTAGCCCACTTAATCACTTCCGACATGCCAGATTCAAGTGGGGTAGGCGTATGTTTACCAATGAGTGAATGCAGCAAGGTGGCATCTGCAAAAGTACGTTCCACATCACTTGGATGTTTTGCGCTTACATTTGATTGTAATTCAAGACCTAGTTGGCTTTCAGCAATATTTATCATCTCGGCAAGAGTTCGTGGAATTCCACCACCGGTATTTACGACATCGTGATATTCGGCTGGACGTGATTCCAATTCATTATGCAGTGCGATTACTGCATTTACAGTGTCATCTACATATGAGAAGTCACGCAGGGCATCTCCGTCACCAAATAAGTTGAATGGTTTACCAGAAATTAAATTAGCGGCAATTCTAAAATAAGCCATATCAGGGCGACCCCAAGGTCCATAAACAGTAAAAAATCTCAATCCACGTGCCTTCATCTTTGATTTGCGAATAATCGTTGGAGCCATACTCTCATTTGCTAATTTAGTGGCCCCATAAAAACTAATTGGTTTAATATCTGCAAAACTTTCTGAAAATGGGGCTTTTGGATAATTTCCATAAACACTGGATGATGATGCATAAGTAATTCGATCGATTCCATTTTTTAATCCCCAAGTAAAAATGTTTAAATAGGCATCAATATTTGCTGAGACATACTGTCCATAGCGCTCTACCGGAAGTCTGATTCCTGGCTGTGCAGCTAAATGGATAATAGAAGAAATATTTTTATCCTCAAGAGTTTTTTTAAGTGCATCAGAATCTGAAATGTCACACCTTGCTACTGTGACCCCAAGTGGGGTGAGTAGATTTGCAATTCGGAGATCCTTTAACTCTGTCGAGTAATAATTGGAAAAGGAGTCAATAGCAACAATCTCCTCGCCCGCTAATTTAAGAGCACGGGCGGTATGGGCGCCGATAAATCCAGCTGCTCCGGTAACCAAAATCGCGGGCTTCATATAGCAATGATACTGGGGCTAACTTTAAGAAAATCATAGAATTGCAGGCTTTTGAGCATAGGATTACCGCATGAGTATAATGAAAATCGTAGGTGAGCAAATAACTGTTGAAGTTGATCTCGATCATGGAGCCCGTTTGTCATCGGTGAAATGGCATGGAACAGAGTTCGCAATTCAAAGACGTGAAGGTTGGCTCTCGTGGGGTTGGTATCCAATGGCACCGTGGGCTGGGCGGATATTAGATGGAAAGTTGCGAGCCAGTGATGGAAGTATTTTGCAATTAGCAACTGATGTTTTGGGACCCCATGCAATTCATGGGTTAGCTTTTGATAAACCGTGGCGCGAGATCGCACCAGGGGTCGCATCGATTGATTTAGTTGCGCCATATGAAGGCGCTCGAGTTGAGCAAAAAGTTGTTGTAGATGGAGATTCATTTACTTACGAACTTTCATATATCGCAAACGGAGTAGATCTTCCGGCGTGGGTGGGATTGCATACTTGGTTTCCGAGAACAATAAATGGATCACCAGAGGCCGAGATTGACTTTCATCCCGAGAAGATGCTTGATGTAACACCAACTCTGATTCCAACTGGAAAATACAAAGTACCAAATAAACCTTTTCCTTGGGATGATGTTTTCACTGGAGTCAAAGGTGACCCCGCAGTTATTTGGCATGGGGAAGCAAAGTTAAGTATTTCAAGTCCGGCTGATTGGTGGGTTGTTTATACCGAAGATCCAATTGGTGTTTGTGTTGAACCGCAAACTGCGCCACCTGATTCACAAAACTTTGGCGCAGATTTATCAAAAGCCCAGAAATTGATTTCCCGTTTTACATTTGAGAAAGCGTAATTAAATATGACTACCGGTGGTTTCAATAGTAAAGAACTTTTGGCACTTGAAGATGAGTTAACTCTTGCGGTTTTAACAAGTAAAGAAGCAGTTGAAATTGGTGAGTGCGTGGTAAAAATTGCGCGTGAAAAAAATCTTCCAATTGCAACTCGAGTTTATATAGGTGATTGGGTTGTATTCCATGTCTCACTTCCAGGATCTGATGCTGAAAATGATCGGTGGATGGGGCGCAAAGTGCGCACGGTTGCGGCTAAAGGACATTCATCAATGTGTTTACGGATCTTGGCTGAAGAGGCAGGGATTTCTGAAAAAGATTGGTATGTGCAAAATAATTTAGCGGAAAGTGATCATGCAATACATGGAGGAGCATTTCCATTACGGGTAGATGGAGTCCATGTCGGAACTGTCGTAGTCAGCGGAATCCCGCAAGCGGAAGATCACCGACTTGCAGTCGCTGGTTTGAGAGAGTTTTTGGCACGCGGGTAAAGATGATTGATCGCGAACATTTAAATCATTTGCTTGAGCGTGAGCAAGCTCGTTTTGTAGTGCACCACCCAAAAAGTGCGGCGATATTTAAAGAGAGCAAATCGGTAATGCCAGGTGGTGTGCCGATGTCATGGATGGCGAAGTGGCCGGGGGGATTTCCGGTTGTCGTGGAAAGTGCCAAAGGCGCACATTTTGTTGATATTGATGGGAATAGATACATAGATCTTTGCCTTGGTGATACTGGTTCAATGACTGGTCATTCGCCAGATGCAACTGTGGCGGCGATCAAAGCTCAGATAGATCGTGGAATTACGATGATGCTTCCGACACAAGATGCAGTAATTATTTCCCGCGAATTAGCACGCAGATTTGGTTTACCGCTTTGGCAATTCACAGTTTCAGCTACCGATGCAAATCGACATGTAATTCGTTATGCGCGAATGCTTACTGGCCGCGACAAAGTTGTCGTAATTGATCGGTGTTATCACGGAAGTGTTGACGAAACATTTGCAACGCTAGATGTTAATGGAGCAACAGTTTCACGTGAAGGAAATATTGGCGCACCAGTTGAATTAGCGGTGACGACTCGGGTTGTTGAATTCAATGATTTAACTGCGATGGAACTTGCATTAAAGATGGGTGATGTGGCGGCGATTTTGATGGAACCGGCGATGACAAATGTTGGAATTGTTTTACCAGAACAAGGCTATTTAACTACGGTAGAGAAGTTGGCAAAAAAATACGGAGCGCTGTTGATTATTGATGAGACTCATACGATCTCTTTTGGCCCGGGTGGAATGACGGCAGGGTTGGGCTTGAAACCAGATTTCTTAACTATTGGTAAAGCAATAGGTAGTGGAGTTCCGACTGGAACTTTTGGAATGACTCAAGAAGTTGCTAATCAAATTGCCGAGTTTGTGAAATTAGTTGAAGTTGATACTGGTGGAGTTGGGGGAACTTTGGCAGGTAATGCATTGTCATTGGCTGCGATGCGCGCGACATTGAGTGAGGTACTAACTGATGCGGCATACGCGAAGATGCAACCACTTGCCGATCTGTGGGCTGATGGAGTCGAAGAAGTTATCCGCGAATGCAATTTGCCATGGTCAGTAAACAGATTGGGGATTAGAGCTGAGTACATCTTTAATACTCGGGCACCGCGAACCGGGCGAGAGGCCGCAGATTCCGGAGATTTTGAACTAGAACAGCTGATTCATCTCTACCTATTAAATGAAGGGTTTTTATTGACCCCTTTTCACAATATGGCTTTGATCTGCCCCGATACCACCGAGGCTGATGTCAGTGCTCACACAGCCGCATTTCGGAAAATGTGCAAAGAGTTGACTAGCGCCCCTTAAAACTCTGGGACAAACCTGAGAAGATAACCCCATGAATCGGGCGAAGGTATTAGTTGTCGAAGATGACAATTTCACCCGATCAACTTTGGTCGCTGCGATTCGCACCCAAGGGATCGAGGTAGTCGGTTCAGCCAGTAATGCGCGCGATGCCCTCGCCATTCAAGCTCGTTATGCACCAGATATTGCCATGCTGGATTTTGATCTTGGTCCTGGGCCAACCGGAATAGATGTGGCCCATGCGCTTAGATCACGTCAGCCGAATATTGGAATCTTAATTCTCTCAACATTTAGAGATCCAAGATTGCTTTCCACAAAATTGCCACCACTTCCTAGCGGATCGCTTTATTTGTGTAAACAAGATATTGATGATGTACGCAAAATTGTTGATCAATTATTAATGGTAAATGAAAGAAGATTTGGTCGGGTAGTTCGCAAAATTTTCCCTAAGCGTGAAGCGATTCCATTAACTGAGATGCAAATGGATATTTTGTCATTAGTTGCAAAAGGTTTAACTACCGCTGAAATCGCACGTCAAAGAGATGTTAGTGAAAAAGCAATTGAAAATACAATTTCCCGGATATCTATACAACTCGGAATTGTGAAAGATTCAACACAAAATCAACGGGTTCAATTAACTCGCGCTTATATGCGCTTAGCTGGGAAATCAACTTAAGGTGATAAAAAATTTAATCTTGAGAGTCTCCGGCAATCGGACTCTCTCGCTTACTGCTTTCATGGTCTTTTTTCCATTTGGCGTTATAGGCGTCATAACAACAATTCCCGCAGTTAGCACAACCACAACCCAAAGGATTGATTGGTTTTATGTTGGTCTAATTGCACAATCTTTAATGGGAATTTTGATTTTTGGATTTAATTATATTTACCGCAAAGTTTTTCAAAATAAACGCGGCGCCAAATCATTTATAATTTTCGCACTTTGTGCTTCGGGCGCTTTTAGAGGATTTTGTATCGGGCAAGCGAGTACCCTTTTTAATCTTAATGATCCAATAAATGTTGTGATCCGTTCGATAAATTCTGGTTTGACTACATTGATTTGGCTCGGATTGATTGGATTGTTGATTGAAGCTCAATCCAGTTATATCCGTGAGTATCAAGACCTATACCAACGGTTTTTAATGCTTAAATCTGGCCGTTTGCCAGACGGCAGGGAGTTGAACTCAGGGCGGTTGAGTGAGATCGCTGAGCAAGTCTCTGAAATGACCTCTCCAGTGCGAACCAAATTAGCCTCAATGCAAGACGGGGAATTTACTGACGATCAAATTAGAGATGCAGTTAATGAATTACAAAAAGTTATTAAAGAACAGATCAGGCCATTAAGCCATCGCCTTTGGTTTGATAGAAGTTCACACCTGTTACGTTTTAAGTTTGCGAACTTATTTTTTGATTCACTTAAGTCGAAGGATACGCCAATCATATTCTTTAGTTCAGTTATAGCTTTTAGCATTTTTTTTGGCGTCACAGTAGCTTACGGTTATGAAACTGGGTTAATCATTGGCGGGATCTTTGGAATATCAATAGTACTTATCTTATCTGCTGAGAAATTTATTGCTGAAAAATTTAGAATTAAATTAGTTTTATTGCATCCGATAGTTTTAATACTACTTCCTATTGTGCCTATTTATTTTGTACAAATATATCTAGAATATATCGGAAGCCCTAAGTGGTTGCCCTACACACTTTTTGGATTTATCGGCGTAATTCCGCTCTTTGCTATTTTGACTACGATGCTTGCTCAATCATTAATTGATAGAGCGAAAATAATTGATATTTTGACAGCGCAAATTACATCTGGTTATGTGGAAGAGCACTTAAATGCAATAGCAAAAATGGCTGAAGATTCTGAAATTGCCTCTTATCTTCATAGTTCTTTACAATCCGAATTAACGGCCATTGCCTTGAAGTTAGATCAAGCTTCTAGGTCTGGGAATAGAAATGAAGTTAAGAATATTATTCAATATGCTCAAATTGTGATTGAACGCGACTTATCAGTTAATTTTCACGCTGGCGAGCATTCGCCGCTTGGGAGAATCAATGCGTTATTGGATGCTTGGCGAGGAATTGCAGAGATTAAAATTAATCTACGTGGGATTGAATTATGTGAAACACAAGTAGTGACTGATATTTCGCAAATAATTGAAGAAGCTGTTTCCGATTCAGTGCGATTTGGTAACGCCAATTTAATATCCATAAATGGAAGCGCAAGCCCAGATCATTATTATTTTATTGTTACCGATAACGGCAGCAGTAAGAATCAAGGTGGATCTGGCTTGGGAACGATTTTGCTTGATGAAATTGCCCCAAATCTGTGGCGGCGTGAATTTGCCCTGGGAGGCACCAACCTCGAGGTATGGATACCGCTAAACAGATAATTGCGGATTTGAGCCTTTGCCTGTGGGGTAATCCCTAGTCCGCCTTAGCCAGATTGGGCTTCAATGCTCGATAATTAGACAAATCTGAGGCTCCTACGGAGCATTATTTGCCTGTCGGGGGGAGTCGATCGCGTGCCTATTATCCGCCGCAATTCACCCCATGGTGCGCAAATCGATTCGCAGCCTCATGGAGAAGATGGGGTTCACGTTCAGATTTCTCATCCAAGCTGGGGTTCAGCAACAGTAAAGACAAGTGAGAAGAGCGGATCTAAAGAACCGACATTAGTGACACTTGAAACTGGGCTGTCAGTTGGCAACACCCCGAAAAAGAAAATAGTTAAATTTCCTGATGAATTAGAGATGGAAGTAGAAGAGGTCGAAGTAAAGAAAAGATTTGGTTTTGGTAGACCAAGTAAAGGGATTTTGGTAACTGGAATTTTTCCAACTAGTTTATTTGTTTTCAGCGATGCATCAGGAACACCAAGTATCGCTGTAAAAGGCGAAAATGGAACCGAGCCCAAAATCTCGCTCGATGAGTTTAATTTACGCTTGCGTGCACAAAATATTCCACTCACTGTTACCCCCGGAATTGATGGCTCAGTTGAAGTAACACACGAGGACCAATCACGTGCTGTTATTGAAAAAAGTGGAGATGTTCAAATTCATTCTTCTTCAGGAATTCAAGCAACACGCGCTTTTACGGTTGATGACCGAACTATTTTACATGTAGCTGACGTAGATACCGTTGTTGAACCACATCAAGTCTCTTTCGATTCAGGTAATAATGATCACTCATCAGCAGCTAATGATCGGTTTGTATCTCAATTAGATGACGGATCAACATTAATTTTTAGTAACAAAGATCAAAGTTTAAAAGTTAGATTAGTTACCGGGGAAGAGATTGCGGCTGAAGAATTTCAGAAAACCCACCCAACAATAAATTTTACAAAAACAAGTGAAGAACAGACTATTGTTGAAATTGGAAGAGATAACAAAATCGAAATTATCTCTCAAAGATTGCAGGAAGAGATCACGGCGCTGGCTAAAGCAGGGCAGGAAGCAGCTGATAATGAGCAAGGCTTATTGTTTGAGCAAGCTGCAGCAATGCGAATCGAAGCTGCACGGCTTGCAGAAGAGGCACGACTTGCTGAAATCGCACGCGTGGCAGAAGAGGCACGATTAGCCGAAGTTGCACGGCTTGCTGAAATCGCACGAGTTGCAGAAGAGGCACGATTAGCTGAAGTTGCACGAGTTGCTGAAATTGCACGAGTTGCAGAAGAGGCACGATTAGCTGAAGTTGCTCGTGTTGCAGAAGCCGCTCGAGTGGCTGAAGCAGCCAGACAATCGGAAATCAGTCGTTTGGCCGCTCTAGCACAGCAGGAAGAAGCTTCGAGGGCTGCCGAGATTGCAAGACAACAAGAAGCAGCGCAAGCAGAAGCAGCACGTTTGGCAGCGGCAGAAGCTGCCCGGTTAGAGACAGAACGACTAAATAATCTGCAAAACAATCCACCGGGAGATGGCTTCGATCAACTTGGGTGGAATGCAGAAGGTATTAACCGTTTTACAAAGACTAATTTCGACCCGCAAGGTTTTGATCAAAATGGATTCAACCAAGCGGGATTTAACGCACAAGGATTTAATGCACAAGGATTTAACGCACAGGGATTTAACGCACTGGGATTTAACGCACAGGGATTTAACGCACAGGGATTTAACGCACAAGGTTTCAACGCACAAGGATTTAATGCACAGGGATTTAACGCACAGGGATTTAACGCTGATGGGCTCGATGTAAACGGAAACCCCGCACCAGGACCAGATGACGAATTCGACAAAGATGGTTTCGACAAAAACGGATTTAATAAAGATGGCTTTAACGCACAAGGATTTAATGCACAAGGATTCAATGCACAAGGATTCAATGCACAAGGATTCAATGCACAAGGATTCAATGCACAAGGATTTAATGCACAAGGTTTCAACGCACAGGGATTTAACGCTCAAGGCTTTAACGCTCAAGGCTTTAACGCTCAAGGGCGAGATGTAAATGGCAATCCGGCTCCAATACCCGATGGAGAGTTTGATCAGCTTGGGTGGAATGCAGATGGAATTAACCGTTTTACAAACACTCGTTTTGACCCACAAGGTTTCGATAAAAATGGTTTCAATCAAGCGGGATTAAACAGAGAACAAGAAACTGCTCGTCTTGCAGAAGTTGCTCGTCTTGCAGAAGTTGCTCGTCTTGCAGAAGTTGCTCGTCTTGCAGAAGTTGCTCGTCTTGCAGAAGTTGCTCGTCTTGCAGAAGTTGCTCGTCTTGCAGAAGAGGCAAGATTAAAAGCGATTGCCGACGCCGAAGAAGCCAAACGTCTTGCAGGCGGTTTTGATAAAGACGGTTTTGATAAAGACGGTTTCAATAAAAATGGATTCGATAAAGATGGCAACAATGCAGCTGGCTTTAATGGTTTAACTGGATTACATAAAACCACTGGAACATTATTTGATGCAGCAGGTAAGGCAGCAGATGGCAGTGACTTTAATAACCTTGGCTTTGATAAAGATGGATTTAATCAAGCCGGCTTTA
>WLKK01000002.1 GCA_009701305.1 Actinomycetota bacterium
AGCTCCACCTAAATCCTGAATTCCGATTACCAGATCTTCAGCAAAAATTTCTAGGCAACATTCAATTAACACTTTTTCAGTAAATGGATCGCCGACTTGCACTGCCGGACGCTTTGCTGGTTTAGAACTGCCAAATGTCTCACTCGCAAGAACAGAAACGCCACCAATACCGTCGCCACCAGTTTTTGCTCCAAATAAAACAACGAGATTTCCAGTTCCTGATGCTTTTGCCAATTTGATTTGATCATGTCGCATAACACCAACGCATAACGCATTTACTAAAGGATTACCTGCGTAAGTTTCATCAAAGACAACTTCTCCACCGATTGTTGGTACGCCAATACAATTTCCGTACCCACCGATACCGGCAACAATTCCCGGTAATACTCGCTTTGTATCTGGCGCATCTGCGGGACCAAATCTAAGTGGATCTAAAATCGCTATCGGACGTGCACCCATTGTTAAAATATCGCGAACGATCCCACCAACCCCAGTTGCCGCCCCTTGATAAGGCTCAATAAACGATGGGTGATTGTGGGATTCGACTTTAAAGGTGACTGCATAACCTTGACCAACATCAACAACGCCGGCATTTTCACCTATTCCAACAAGTAAAACATCGGTCACTGGAGCTTTCTCACCAAATTGCCGAAGGTGCACTTTGGAAGATTTATAAGAGCAGTGTTCACTCCACATCACTGAGTACATTGCTAATTCACTAGAGGATGGTCTTCTTCCCAAAATTTCACGAATTCTTTGGTACTCATCTTCTTTTAATCCAAGTTCACGCCAAGGTTGAGTTTGTTCTGGAGTATTACTTGCAATTACCACGGTATCTAAAGACATTAGGCGTTAACCATTTTCTTTAGAATTGAGGTGAAAAAAGCTAATCCATCAGTGCTTGGCCCCGTTAGTGAATCAATTGCGTGTTCAGGATGAGGCATGATTCCTACGACATTGCCAGCAGCATTTGAAATCCCAGCTATAGCATTACGTGATCCATTTGGATTTTCGCCAATGTATCTAGCAATGATCCGACCTTCTCCTTCTAATTCATCTAGAGTCTTGTCATCACACTGAAAAGAACCTTCCCCATTTTTTAGCGGAATAACAATTTTTTCTCCAACTTTAAAATCATTTGTCCAAAGAGTTGTGTTATTCAAAATTTCTAACTCTTGATCTTTACAATAAAAATGTAAACCTTTATTACGAGTTAAAGCACCTGGTAACAAATGTGATTCACATAAAATTTGAAATCCATTACAAATGCCTAATACTGGCAATCCATTTTTAGCGCCTTCGATTATAGAACTCATTACTGGTGCGAATCTAGCAATTGCTCCACAGCGCAAATAATCCCCATATGAAAACCCACCAGGAAGAATTACTGCATCGACTTTCACTAAATCTTCATCACCGTGCCAGAGAGAAACCGATTCTCCTCCGGCAAAACGAACTGCACGCGCTGCATCAAAATCATCCAAAGTTCCAGGGAAGGTAACAACGCCTACCCGCATCTAACGTTCCATTCTTATTTCGAAAATTTCAATTACTGGATTAGCCAATAAAGTTTCAGCAGCTTTCTTTATTTCAGAGATTTCTAAATCTGTTGGTTCGTGATCAAAAGTTAATTCAAATCGTTTTCCTTGCCGAGTAGAAATTGGACTCAGTGAAAACCCCATTCTTGGAAGCGCATTAGCGATGGCTTGTCCTTGCGGGTCAAGAATTTCAGCTTTGAGCATTACGTCAATGATTACTTTTACAGATGAGGCGGATTGGGCGGTCACGTCTCCAATCCTAATCTTTTAGTGTTCGAACTTCTCACCAGTGATTGTGAAGTAGGCCTCTAAATACCTTTCCCTGGTCTTTTCAACAATCTCATCTGGTAATTCTGGCGGAGGGCTCGACCGATCCCAACCGGATGCGGTTAGCCAATCCCTTAGGAATTGCTTGTCGTAGGAAAGCTGTTTCCCTCCTGGCTTCCAACTGCTTAATGGCCAGAAGCGCGAAGAATCTGGAGTGAGTACTTCATCGGCAAGATGAATGACTCCGTGCTCATCTCTTCCAAACTCAAATTTTGTATCAGCAATAATGATTCCACGCTCACGTGCAAATTCATTTGCGAAATTATAAATTTTTATTGATCTGGCTGATAATTCTTCGCCAATTTCTTTCCCGATGATTTTCTTTGCTTGATCTAAAGAAATATTCTCGTCATGATCACCCATTGCAGCCTTAGTGGCTGGAGTAAAAATTGGTTCCACTAATTTTGAGCCATCTAACAATCCACCTGGTAGCGGTACACCACATACTTCACTATTTTTTTGATATTCAACCCAGCCTGAACCGGCAAGATATCCACGCACCACGCACTCGACCGGAAAGATTGTCAGCGGTTTGCAAATAATCGCCCGCCCCTTAACGGCCACTGGAACTTCACCAGAAATCACATGATGAGCAGTAATCTCATTTAATTTTTCAAACCAAAATAGCGAAAGTTTGGTGAGAATCGCTCCTTTATCTGGAATATCTGTTGGCATAATCCAGTCATAGGCGCTAATCCGGTCTGAAGCGACTAAAAGAATTTCACCATTAGCATCGCGGTACAGGTCGCGGACTTTCCCACTTTGAAAATGTGTCCAACCTTGGATTAAATCTTGCATCAACGAATTAAACCCGCTTGGTATTTAGCTGCATCTGGGTACTTGCTACTGATTTCCTTAATGCGCGAAATAACATTTGTTGTTTGTTCTCTTGCTGCTCCAGTGAACTCCATTGGGGTAGAAAGTAAGCTCGTTAACTCAGCTAAGTTCAACGGAAGAGCCGAATCATTTGCAATGCGCTCTAAGAGGTCATTTTCTTTTCCGTCACGCACATTTTTACTAGCCGCTAACGAATGAGTTTTTATCGCCTCATGCGCAACTTCACGGCCGACCCCTTTTTTAATTGCTGCCATTAATATTTTTGTGGTTGCTAGGAATGGCAAATTCCGCTGCAATTCGGCTTCAATAGCATTTTCAAAAATGCCCATATCTGTTAAAACAGTCAAGGTAGTTTCTAATAAGCCATCGATTGCGAAAAATGCATCAGGTAATGCAACTCTGCGCACAACGCTGCAGGAGACATCTCCTTCATTCCATTGATTACCGGTTAATTCACTTGTCATAAATGCATATCCGCGTAAAAGAATTAGAAATCCATTAATTCTTTCGCAAGAACGCGCATTCATTTTATGTGGCATTGCAGAAGAGCCGACTTGTCCTTTTGCAAAACCCTCGGTTGCTAATTCAGCACCAGCCATTAAGCGCAAAGTGGTAGCCATATTTCCTGGTGCTGAGGAAATCTGAAGAAGTGCAGATAAAACATCAAAATCAAATGACCGCGGATAAATTTGCCCTGTTGAGTCCAGCGTTTGTGCAAATCCTAAATGTGCTGCAATCTTGTTATCTAGGTGCTCGAGTTTTTCTAAATCACCATTAAATAAATCTAAAGCATCTTGCGACGTGCCTACTGGGCCCTTCAAACCGCGTAATGGATACCTTGCTATTAGATTTTCAAATCTTTCTAGCGCAAATATCAACTCTTCGGCAAAAGTTGCAAACCGTTTTCCCACAGTTGTGATTTGCGCAGGAACATTATGTGAGCGGCCAGCAATAGGTTGATCAATATATTGAATTGAGCGTTCGCCAAATTTTGCTAAAACTGCCACAGCTTTATCTCGCACCAATAAGAGAGAGTTTCGAATCTGCATTGCTTCAACAGATTCAGTTAAATCTCGACTAGTCATTCCCGAATGTATGAGTTCGTGACCAGCGAGTGAATTGAACTCTTCGATGCGTGCTTTAACATCGTGACGAGTTATTTTCTCACGTTGATCAATTGAATTTAAATCAACATTTGTGATTACTTTTTCATAATCTGCAATCGCTTTATCATTTATAGCTAAACCTAAATCTTGTTGGGCTCGCATCACAGCAATCCAAAGTTTTCTTTCAGCGATGATTTTATCTTTAGGTGACCAAATAGATCTCATGGCACTAGAGGCATATCTTGTAGCCAACGTTGATGATATTTCCTCATGCATGCCTTTATTGTTGTCCACTTACTCCCCCTTCTCAGCAATCGACGCATTTAGTGCAATATCTTTTCTGTGGTGGCTGCCTTCTAATAAAATTTTACTCAGTGCCAAATATGCATGGTCTCGAGCTTCGGTGAGGTCTGATCCCAGGCCAGTACAGGTAAGCACTCGTCCGCCACTAGATTTCAGTGATCCGTTTTCTTCACGGGCACCTGCAATGAATAGTCGTGCATCTTTGTGAAGCGCTTTCTCAACTCCAGTAATTTCGCGATCTATGATCGGTTCTTCTGGATACCCTTCAGATGCAAGCACAACCCCAACAGCTACTTTTTCATCCCATTCAAGTGTTGGAAAATCCGCTAACTTGCCAGTGGCTGCGGCAAAGAGCAACTGCGCCAATGGCGTTTTTAATCTTGGTAGTAATACTTGCGTTTCTGGATCTCCAAAACGAGCATTAAATTCAATTACTCTGATTCCATTATCGGTTAACGCGAGTCCGGCATAAAGCAATCCGATAAATGGAGTATTTCGTGCCGCCATCTCTTGAATTGTTGGATTTAAAACTTCTTTTAAAGTCTGTTCCACTATCCCATCTGGAGCCCAATAGAGGGGTGAGTAAGCACCCATTCCGCCAGTATTTGGACCGGAATCGCTGTCAAAAGCGCGTTTGAAATCTTGCGCAGGTTGCATAGCGATTACTGTTTTACCATCACTAATTCCAAAAAGGGAAATTTCGGGTCCTGATAAATACTCTTCTATAACAACTTTTTCACAAGACAAGGCATGTGCCAGAGCTATTTCTCGATCTTCAGTAACAACTACGCCTTTACCTGCAGCCAGTCCGTCATCTTTAACCACATATGGTGCTCCGAATTTATCTAATGCAGCTTCAATTTCACTTTGCTCTGTGCAAGTAAAGGCTCTTGCAGTTAACACACCAGCGTCAGCCATTACAGTCTTGGCAAAAGTTTTGGAACCTTCTAATTGTGCGGCTGCCTCTGATGGACCAAAGCAGGCAATGCCAACTCCTCGTACGGCATCTGCTGCGCCAGTTACCAGTGGTCCTTCCGGGCCAATTACTACTAAATCAACTTCAAGTGTTCTGGCAAGAGTGGCTACAGATAATGGGTTATTGATATCAAGAGGATGACATGTTGCAATTTTTGCGATTCCAGGATTACCTGGTGAAGCATGCAACTCTGTAGTGATTGGATCTGCTGCAAGAGATTGCGCTAAAGCGTGCTCTCGTGCCCCACTTCCAATCAACAGTATTTTCATACCGCGGTCAAGTCCTTCTTAAAAAAATTAGTAACAATGGTTTCATCGCGTCCAGGACCAACTCCGATAGCACTCATAGGAGCACCAGAGATCTCTTCCAAATACTTGACATAATCCTGCGCATTTTTTGGAAGATCAGTAATAGTTCTTGCTTTAGAAATATCTTCTTTCCAACCTGGCAAATACTCATAAATTGGTTTCGCATGATGAAAATCAGTTTGTGATGCTGGAAGTTCATCATGTCTGGTTCCATCAACATCATATGCAACACAGACTGGAATCTTCTCCCAGCCAGTTAGCACATCTAATTTTGTTAAGAAGAAATCAGTTAATCCATTAATGCGAACTGCGTAACGAGCAATCGGTGCGTCATACCAACCACAACGGCGATTTCTTCCAGTAGTAGTTCCGTATTCATGCCCGATAGTGCGCAACTTATCGCCATCTTCATCAAGTAATTCAGTTGGAAATGGACCAGAACCAACTCGAGTTGTGTAAGCCTTAACAATTCCAATCACGCGCGTGATTGCTTTTGGACCAATTCCCGATCCAGTGCATGCTCCACCGGCTGTTGGATTGCTAGAAGTTACAAATGGATATGTTCCATGATCTACATCTAGCAAAGTTCCTTGTGATCCTTCAAGCAAAACTGTTTTGCCAGCTTTCAATGCTTTATCAAGTAACAACGAAGTATCTGCAATATATGGGCGCAAAATTTCAGCATATGCCAAGTACTCTTCTAAGATCTCAGCCACTGCCATATTTTTTCTATTAAAGACTTTTGTTAAAACTTGATTTTTGTCATGTAGGGCGCCCTCTAATTTTTGTTCCAAGATAGAGCGATCAAATAAATCTTGAACCCGAATGCCAATTCGACTTATTTTGTCAGCATACGCAGGACCAATTCCACGACCAGTTGTGCCGATTTTTGCTTTGCCTAAGAATCTTTCAGAAACTTTATCAATAGTGCGGTGATACGGAGTAATTAAGTGGGCATTAGTACTGATTACTAATTTCGAAGTATTAATTCCTCTGGAATCAAGTGCACGTATTTCTTCTAAGAGAACGGCAGGATCTATTACAACTCCGTTACCGATTACTGGCACAACGTTTGGGCTCAGAATTCCTGATGGCAATAAGTGGAGTGCATATTTTTCGCTACCAATTACAACAGTGTGTCCTGCGTTATTACCGCCTTGATATCGCACTACATAATCGACGGTATCACCGAGTAAATCGGTAGCTTTGCCTTTTCCTTCATCGCCCCACTGCGCACCGACAAGAACTATTGCTGGCATTTGTTGCCTTTCTCTTCGAAAAATAGGTTTAGCGAATTATGCGATTTGGGAAGTACCAGTTGAACGAAGATCTTCGCATGCGCGAACTACACGAGCGGCCATTCCTGCTTCTGCTTGTTTGCCCCAGGCTCGTGGGTCGTACATTTTTTTATTCCCAACTTCTCCATCGATCCGAAGTACGCCGTCGTAATTTTTCATTACGTGATCGACTACTGGTCTTGTGAATGCATATTGAGTATCAGTATCAATATTCATTTTCACCACACCGTAATCAAGGGCTTCGCGGATCTCACTTAGCAACGAACCGGATCCACCATGAAAAACTAAATCAAATGGTTTTGACCCTGCAGCTAAACCTTTTTTAGCAACGACTGCATCTTGAAGTGTCTTTAAAATCTTTGGTTGTAAAACAACATTGCCAGGCTTGTAAACTCCATGAACATTTCCAAATGTTGCGGCTAGCAAATATCTTCCGCGTTCACCTAATCCAAGTGTTTCAACTGTTAACAAAGCATCTTCTGGATGTGAATAAAGTTTCGCATCATGTTTTGCCTCTACGCCATCTTCTTCGCCACCAACTACGCCAATTTCTAATTCAAGAATTGTTTTTGCTGCGACAGATTTATCGAGCATCTCATTTGCTATCTTCATATTTTCATTCAAAGAGACTGCTGATCCATCCCACATATGTGATTGAAACAGCGGAGGTTTACCTGATTTGATTCTTTCGATTCCAAAATCAAGTAATGGGCGCATAAACCCATCAAGTTTTTCGGCTGGGCAATGATCCGTATGCAAGGCAATATTTACTGGATAATTTTTTGCGACGATGTGAGCAAATTCGGCGAGCGCAACTGCTCCATCAACCATATGTTTTACAGTTGAGCCAGATGCGTATTCGGCACCGCCCCAAGAGAATTGAATAATTCCATCTGATTTAGCTTCGGCAAAACCACGAAGCGCTGCGATAAGTGTCTGAGATGACGATACGTTGATTGCCGGGTAAGCGAATGCACCTGATTTTGCGCGATCTAACATCTGGTTATAAATCTCAGGACTGGCTATTGGCATTTTCACTCCTCGGTCTTCACAACTCACTTGGTAAAGGTGTAAATCTGGGTTACTTGCTAGAAGTACGACCCGAGGCTTACGCCCCATCTTTTCACACCTTTGACTCCGGCGATAATTAACGCGCTAATCTCAACCCATGGGAATCTTCGACCCGCAACAGATCATTTCTACCCTGGGCTTACTAGGGGTTTTAGGCGCACTTTTCGCTGAAACTGGGTTGTTGATTGGGCTAGTCCTGCCGGGGGATTCGCTGCTTTTTGTAGCTGGGATCGCCGCCTCGGGATCGGCTCTAAGCGCCGTGGGGGTTCAACTCTCGCTCCCACTATTACTAGTGCTCTCACCAATCGCCGCATTTTTAGGTACTCAAACCGGCTTTCTTTTTGGTAGGCGGTTTGGTCGAGATTTTTTCAATCGCCCTGATGGCAAAATTTTTTCAGCAGCGAAAGTTCAGCACGCTGAGGAATGGCTACATAAGTATGGGCCTTTTAAAGCCATGATGTTGGGAAGATTTATTCCAATCATTCGAACATTGATTTCGCCGCTATATGGAATTTTGAATTTAGAAATCAGAAAATTTACTTTATTGAATTTCATCAGTGCAGTTATTTGGACTGATTCGGTTTTATTACTTGGCTATGTTTTGGGTGAAAAAGTTAAGGGTTCAGTTGATAAATACTTATTGCCGATAATTGGATTGGTAATCGTGATAAGTTTTATTCCAATTGCAATCGAAATTATTAAGGCAAGGAAGAAAGGGATGTAATGAGATATCCGCTTTTTGATCGACTTGAATTGCTCAAAATTGGCTACGCGAAAGGCGTTAGCCTATCGTGGCTCTCGCAACAAAATAATTTCTTCGCTATGAATTTGCGAGAACTTATAGATCAAAAATTAATTCCAAATACCTGTGAGAAATATTTCGATGAGGGATTCTCTGTTTGGGAACAACAAGTTGCACTTAATAACAAAAAGATTGCCAGTGAAAGATGGAATTCAGAGGCAATGTTGTGTCAATTAATTTACTCTCTAATTAGAGCTAAGGAATTAAAATTGGTAGTTGAAACTGGTGTTGCAAATGGGATTTCTACTGGAGTTGCACTTTCAGCCCTCGATCACACTGGTGGAGTTTTGCACTCCTTTGATGTATTAGCTGGTTGCGCAGAACTTTTTCCTAATGCAAAAAACTGGCACTTTCATTTGTTAAATTTAAAAAAAGCCCCTGACGAGTTAGCGGATACTGTAAAAAATATTCCTGAAACCGATCTTTGGATCCATGATGCTGATCATGGAACTACTTGGCAACGTATGGAGTTTGCGTTGGCTACTCAAAAATTGAAGGTTGGGGGATTGCTCATTTCTGATGACGCAGATGCATCCCCTGCTTGGGGGGAGATGAGTAAAAAGTTGACACATCAATCTGCGATACTTCTGGATCGAAGAAAAATAATAGGGATTACGCCGAAATTAGGCTAAACCTAACTCGCTTAATGTATATGCGGTTAAGTATTTAAGATTAGCACCACTAACTTTTGGACCGGCGCCACGATCAACTATTACTGCTACTGCAACAACAATTGCACCGGCTTCTTTCAATGCTTCAACTGCAGTCAAAACTGAGTCGCCTGTTGTAGAAGTATCTTCAACTGCAAGTACTCGGCGTCCCTTTACATCAGGGCCTTCAATTCTGCGCTGCAACCCATGTTGCTTCTCAGTTTTGCGAACTACAAAAGCATCTAACTGGCGGCCGCGTTTTGCAGCCGCGTGCAACATCGCTGTTGCAACAGGATCTGCCCCAAGCGTTAATCCACCAACGGCGTCAAAATCTAAATCAGCAGTTAAATCAAGCATCACTTCACCAACTAATGGTGCTGCAACTGCGTCAAGTGTTACTCGGCGCAGATCAACATAGTAATTGGCTTCTTTGCCTGAGGAAAGAATTACTTTTCCGTGGACAACTGCTTTGCTTTTGATTTCGGCCAATAACTCATCGCGTGAATTCATGGGGTAATCCTATTTATTTTCATCACTCCAAATGACCATGTTCTGTTTTTCACGTATGGCAAGCCCCTTAGGGGGATTGGCCAGCAGTAGCGCATCTACCTCAACTCGTAACTGAGCGACCTCATCACCAAGTTGTGTAACGGTAGCCTCGAGTTCCATAATCTTTGAGATACCAGCAAGATTTATCCCATTGCTAGCCAATTTTTGAATATTACGTAAAACCAAAATGTCGCGAAGTGAGTATCTGCGACCACGGCCAACTGCGCGTCCAGGGGAAACTAAACCAAGCCGGTCATATTGCCGCAAAGTTTGTGGATGCATTCCGGCAAGTTCTGCCGCAATTGAAATTACATAAACTGGAAGTTCTTCGCTTACTCCATCTACCTCTGGTTGATCGCTCATGAGCGGGCCGTCTTAATGAAATCAACTCTTGGATCCGCGCCTTTTGTGGCAGCTGCGTAATCTTCAAGTGCCGCTTTGGCTTTCCCATCAATACGTTGCGGAACCGTGATCTCAATAGTTACTAATAAATCTCCGGCAGTTCCCTCTTTACGAACAACACCGCGACCTTTTACCCGCAAAGTTTTCCCATTTGCACTTCCAGCAGGTAAACGAAGTGTTACCTCTTCCCCGCTAAGAGTTGGAACATTTACATCCCCACCTAATGCTGCCTCAGTAAAAGTTACTGGCAATGTAATTAATAAATTGTCATCGCGTCGAGAAAAAATCGGATGCCCTTGCACATTTACGGTAATAAATAAATCTCCAGCACCAGCTTCGCCTAGTACTCCTTTACCTTTTACCCGTATCCGCGCACCATCGGTTATCCCAGCGGGTACTCGAGCAGTGACCGGTCCACTTTGAGTTGAAAATGAAAGTGTTGTTCCAGCTATTGATTCGCGAAAAGAGATGGTGGCGTTCGCTTGCAAATCTTGGCCACGTCTTGGGCCTCGTCTTTGATTTGCACCAAATAGATTTCCAAAAATATCACCAAGGTCTCCAAAACCTCCGGCATTAAAATCACCGGCATACCCAGCACCAGGAATTCCACCTTGTTGAAATAAAGATCGTGCTTGATCATATTCAGCGCGTTTCTTATCGTCGGAGAGAATGTCATAAGCCTCAGAAACAGCTTTAAATCTCTCTTCTAAAGTTTTATCGCCTTTAGTTTTATCTGGATGAA
Organism: Actinomycetota bacterium; assembly: GCA_009701305.1. GTDB lineage: Bacteria > Actinomycetota > Actinomycetes > Nanopelagicales > Nanopelagicaceae > UBA3012. Next base: position 10,910 of record WLKK01000002.1, read on the forward strand.
ACTCACGCGCTTTTTTGCGGTACTCCTTTTTAATTGTTGCAGCGTCTGCTTTTTTATCCACGCCAAGAATTGCATAAAAGTCCTTCTCATAAAGATCTTTGGCGGCCACTTAAATCTGCTCGACTACTCTGGATCTGTCACAGTTACGCGGGCAGGGCGTAAAACGCGTTCTTTATATTTGTATCCTTTTTGCAAAATTTCTGTTGCAGTTACTTCGCTAACCTCACTAGAAGTTAAATGCATTAAGGCTTCGTGAATTTGTGGGTCAAAAGGTGTTCCTGCTTCTCCAAATTTGACTAAGCCAATTTTCGTCACAGCATTCTCAATCTGATCTGCTACAGATTTAAAGCCACCCTCTAATTCGCCATGGGTACGCGCGCGATCTAAATCGTCAATAATTGGCAGTAACTCATTTAGTACAGAGGCAACAGCTAATTCATGAGCAACTGCTCGATCACGATCAACTCGCTTACGGTAATTCGAATAATCCGCTTGCAGGCGCTGTAAATCTTCAGTTAATACTTCTTCAGCACTCTTCGTGCTTGTTTCGGTTTGTTGTTGAGATTCAGTGGAGTCAACATTTTCATCGACTCCACTTTCATCTGTTACTACTGATTCACTCATGCCTCTTCAACAATCTCAGCATCTTCAACACCATCATCCGCTTTTGGCGCTTCGGCAGCGGTTGCTGCGTACATAGCTGCACCTAACGTCTGACTGATTGTGGCTACTTTCTCAGTTTCAGCTTTGATGGCTGCACTGTCATTTCCTTCTAATACTTTCTTTAGGTCAACTAGCGCGGCCTCAACTTCAACTTTCTTTGTTGCTAGTTCGCCCTCTGCAAATTTATCTGCGTTATCGGCGATAAATTTTTCAGTTTGATACACAAGTGAATCTCCGGCATTGCGGACTTCTGCTTCATCACGACGAGTGCGATCTTCTTCTGCATGTGATTCTGCTTCACGCATCATTCGCTCAATGTCATCTTTAGAAAGAGCAGAGCCACCTGTGATTGTCATCCGCTGTTCTTTGCCAGTGCCAAGATCCTTTGCAGAAACATGGACAATTCCGTTGGCATCGATGTCAAAAGTGACTTCAATCTGTGGAACTCCGCGTGGTGCTGGTGGAAGGCCTGTTAACTCAAACATTCCAAGCTTTTTGTTGTAAGCAGCCATTTCGCGCTCACCTTGGAATACTTGAATCTGTACTGCAGGCTGATTGTCATCAGCTGTTGTGAAGATCTCGCTTCTCTTGGTTGGGATAGTTGTATTACGTTCAATTAACTTGGTCATAATTCCACCCTTGGTTTCAATTCCAAGAGATAGCGGAGTTACGTCAAGTAGCAATACATCTTTAACTTCACCTTTAAGGACACCAGCTTGCAACGCAGCACCTACGGCTACAACCTCATCTGGGTTTACGCCCTTATTTGGTTCGCGGCCGCCAGTTAATTCTTTAACTAGATCCACGACTGCAGGCATACGAGTTGATCCACCCACTAATACAACATGATCAATCTGTGCAATTGGGATTCCAGCATCTTTTAATACTGCCTGAAATGGAACTTTGCAACGATTTAGTAGATCGGCAGTGAGCGTCTGGAATTGTGCGCGAGTTACTGTTTCATCAAGGAAAAGTGGATTCTTCTCAGCATCAACTGTGATGTATGGAAGATTCACAGAACTTTGTTGTGATGAGGATAATTCAATCTTTGCCTTTTCTGCAGCTTCACGCACACGTTGCATCGCCATCTTATCTTTTGTTAAATCAATTCCATTTTTACTGCGGAAAGTTTTAACTAAATGATCGACAAGCGCATCATCCCAATCGTCTCCACCGAGTGCGTTATCACCATTTGTAGCTTTAACTTCAACGATTCCTTCTCCGATTTCAAGAAGTGAAACGTCAAATGTTCCACCACCAAGGTCAAAGACTAAAATTGTTTGTTCTTTATCGCCTTTATCTAAACCATATGCAAGTGCTGCTGCAGTTGGCTCGTTAATAATGCGAAGTACATTTAGACCAGCAATTTCGCCAGCTTCTTTAGTTGCTTGACGTTGTGCGTCACTAAAGTATGCGGGAACTGTAATAACGGCATCGGTAATAGTTTCACCAAGATATGACTCAGCATCGCGTTTCAATTTTTGAAGAACGCGCGCACTAATTTCTTGTGATGTGTAATCTTTTCCATCAATATCAATTTTCCAATTGGTTCCCATATGTCGCTTAACGGAGCGAATTGTTCGCTCAACATTTGTCACAGATTGACGCTTAGCTACCTCGCCAACTAGGACTTCACCATTTTTGGCAAAAGCCACGATAGATGGGGTAGTCCGGGCACCTTCAGCGTTAGCGATCACTGTTGGCTCGCCGCCTTCAAGTACGCAAACCACGCTATTGGTCGTTCCGAGGTCAATTCCTACTGCTCTAGCCATCTTCTATTTCTCCTTATATATGGGGCGGATCGGGGGTAATCCTGCAGCTTGAGGTGGGGTGTTGTCAAAAAACCTGAGTCAACCCGACTCAACTTCCTTCATATGAGAGAACGGCTTCGGCTTTAAATCTATTCCCGGCTACCTAGAGTTCCCAATAAGCGCTGGGCCACATCAAGCACCTCGGGGCCACCTTCGGGAGCTTGAGCGCTGACCCCATCTGAAACCATCACCCGGCAGAACGGGCAGGCAACTGCAATCTCTTCCGCCCCAGTTGCGATCGCCTCATCAACTCGATTTAAATTAATTCGCGTTCCAATTTTCTCTTCCATCCACATTCGACCGCCACCTGCTCCGCAACAAAAAGAGCGATCTTTATTTCGGGGCATCTCAGAAATCTTTACGCCAGTAGCTTCAAGTAATTCGCGAGGTGGTTCATAAATTTCATTGTGCCGACCGAGGTAGCAAGGATCATGATAAGTAACACTCTTTGTTGATTTTGTAACTGGAGTTAATTTTCCTTCGCGCACTAATTGATTTAACAATTGTGTGTGGTGCACCATTTCTAATTCAAAACCACTTTGTTTGTAATCTCGCCCAATTGTTGTAAAGCAATGAGGGCAAGTAACAACTACTTTCTTTACTCCTCGATTGCCGAAAGTCTCTTTTAATGTCTCTATATTTTCGCGAGCCAAAATTTGATACAGAAATTCATTACCTGCGCGTCGAGCAGGATCTCCGGTACAAGTTTCGCTCTTACCAAGTACTGCAAATTCAACACCTGCGCGGTAAAGCAGTTCAGCAACAGCTTTTGTAGTTTTCTTAGCGCGCTCTTCATAAGCACCAGCACAGCCAACCCAAAATAAATATTCTACATCTTCAGGTAATTCGCCTTCGACGATCCGAATCGGGAAATCACACTCAGCAATCCACGCGTTGCGATCATTTCGATTAGCACCCCAAGGATTGCCGGCTTTTTCTAAATTCTTAAAGGTATTTGCAAGCTCGGCAGGAAACTCTGATTCAACTAAAACTTGATATCTACGCATATTAATAATGTGATCAACATGTTCAATATCTACTGGGCATTCATTCACACAAGCACCACAAGAAGTACATGACCAAAGTACATCTGGGGTTATTGGCCCATTTTCGCTGACGATTGGGTCTTGATTATCGGTATCCCCAATACTTCCAAGCGCATGATCACGCATCGCCATAATTAATAATTTGGGTGAAAGTGGTTTATCAGTGTGCCAAGCTGGACATTGAGATTGGCAGCGACCGCACTCAGTGCAGCTGGCCATATCCAGCAAGCCTTTCCAAGAGATATCTGCTGATTTACCAATTCCGAAAATGTCATCTTCGGCAGGATCTTCAAAATCTACTGGTTTTCCTTTAGAGAGCATCTCTGGCAATTCGCCAAGTGAACTCTTTCTGTCAGCATTTCTTTTAAAGTAAATGTTGAAAAATGCTAGAAATCTATGCCAAGCAATTCCCATATTTAAATTGAGGGCTATGACTATAAACCAAGCCATCGAAACAAGAATTTTTACTAATGCTACAGATTTAATTGCTGTTTCTAAATCAGAGGAAGAGAGACCGCTAAAAGATTGAACCGCTGGATACGAAAACGCATAATTCCAACTCCATGCACTTTGATTCTCTAACGCTCCTTCTAGCCCGCGAAGTGCAATCACGCAAAATACAATTACTAAAATCGTTCCTTCTACATAATAAGCTTTCCAACTCGATGAACCATAAAATCGAGATTGTTTACCGTCTTTATCTTTTCGACTAATTCGCGTAACTTGCCGAATTCCAATTAACGTAACGATTCCGATTCCAGTTAGCCAAGCGATCGCCTCAGCAAAGACAAAGTATGGAATGAAGTGACCAATTATTGGTAGCACAAATTTAGGATTCATGACTTGCCCGTATGCCGTGATTAAAGTTCCCAGTAATGCTCCGAAACCAATCATTACAAACCAATGTGCGATACCAGTTCCGGTAAAGCGCAACATTTTTGTGTGCCCTAACACTTCTCGCAACATATTTTGAAGTCGTTTAGCGCGATGATCAGACCTAGTTGGGTCAGGTTGCCCCGATTTCAGTAAGGAATAGATTTTCCAGCCAGCATTTACAAAAAGGGCAAGTGCTATTGCGGTAATTAGGTATGCGGGCAAAGCGAAGAACATGGCTTGCTGCTTAATTTATTTTGCTTTGATGAAACTTCAAAAATGATTTACTAGCTGTAGGCCCTCGTTGACCTTGGTAGCGCGATCCATATATTGCACTTCCATAAGGATGTTCGGCAGGGCTAGATAATTTGATCAAACAAAGCTGACCGATTTTCATGCCCGGAAATAATTTCACTGGTAAGTTCGCGACGTTAGAAAGTTCCAAAGTTATGTGTCCAGAAAATCCTGGGTCAATGAATCCCGCAGTGGAATGCGTTAACAAACCCAATCGACCTAGCGAAGATTTTCCTTCAAGTCTTCCGGCAATATCATCAGGCAAAGTGATAATTTCATAAGTGCTCGCTAGGACAAATTCACCAGGATGCAAAATAAAATGCTCATCTGGTGCCACTTCAACTTCGCGCGTCAGTTCAGATTGCTCAATTGATGGGTCAATCACCGAGTATTTATGATTTTCAAAGACTCTAAAAAATCTATCCAGCCGCACATCAATACTGGATGGTTGGATCATTTCCGAAGTAAAAGGTTCGACTTTTACCCGTCCGGCTTCAACTTGTTCGCGGATATCACGATCTGAGAGCAACATAGTTGGCGACCTTACCCCAGCTTTCGTATGCTCTACGAACGGTACACGCGGGCGTAGTGAAATGGCATCACTTCAGCTTCCCAAGCTGAGAGCGCGGGTTCGATTCCCGTCGCCCGCTCTCTTACCTAAAAACGGTTATTTTGAAAGTAATCTTGCTTGGTCCGCGCCAAACCCTCAGTGATCGAAAGCGGGTTAAAAGAAAGATATTCTCGAAGCAAAGTTAAATCTGGCTTGCGCCTTGCAACGCTGCCGGCCGGAGCTTCTTGGGAAACTAACTCCAAAGCAGGATTAATTAAACTTTTCAAGATGTCAGCTACCTCTTGTATCCGAACTTCTGCATCACTACCAATATTGATCAGAGTTTCAGATATATCCCCAGCTTCAGACTTAATCGAAAGTTCTAAAATCAATTTAATTGCATCATCAATGTACAAAAATGATCTAGTTTGGTCTGGTCCTAAAACCGTGCCGTTTCCTTGCGCAAATTTCCTTATTAAGTCAGGAACGACATGATCAAAGCCCATCCTTGGGCCATAAATATTATGTATTCTAAAAATTAGGAAATCTAAGCCATATTGGGAGCCGTTTGCGTAACAAGCCATTTCGCCAATCTGCTTACTTATTGCATAACTCCATCTTGGGTTTGATGGGTCACTAATTACAAAGGGCACTTTTTCGGGAGTCGGTAGTGGAACCCATGAATTTTCAATACCACCGGCATAAGACTCTGAAGAGCCGAAATAATAATACTTCTTAACTTTCTTTGTAGCACATACGCGGGCAATATTTATCCCCGTCAAAGCAGAGTGAGAAATAACATCGCTAGGAACTTCATAAAAATTATCTGTCCCATTAAATGCAACTAAATTATAAACAACATCGCCTGGCTTGATTAACTCTTCAAGAAATTGTGCATCTCTTGCATCTGCTTCAATGAACTTGCAATTTGCACGACTGATTAAGGTTTTAAAATCAGTATCAAATTCACTTCTTACAAAATTATCAACGAGCACTAGTTCAGAGTGTTCATTTTTTGCAAGAGCCGAGGCTAAGTGGAAGCCAATAAAACCAGCTGCTCCAAAAATAACTATCCTGTTATTTCCCAAGGTATTTTACCCAATTTCCGTCGCCAAAAATATTTATTTCGGCAGAGATGCCTTTCAAATCTTTAGTTACGCCCCAAAGATCGAAGATAATTGCAGATTTACTCAATGCCTGCAGTTTCTTCTCCCCTGATGGATTACTTAAAAATTCTGCGTTATTCGCAATTACTAAAACATCAACTTTTTGAAAATCACTCTCATCTTCACACCTTGGTACAGGAGAAATTAATTCTGATTGCGAGATATTTTCATCCCAGACTTTAAGTTGCCAAGTTGAATGAAAACTCTTCACTTTATCTAATACTTCTATCCCAAGTGAGTCTCGGATGTCATTAGTCTTCGGTTTGCCTTTAAAAGCCAATCCAGCAATACAAAGGATTGGGTTTGCTTTGGCTTTGACAGCATTTTCGATTGCGCTGATCAACATCGGTGCAATCGAATCATTAATTAAGCGACCAGAACGGATCACAGAGTCATAAACTTTGCCCTGGCCCGCTTCCAAAAATATGTAGGCATCCTTTGATAAGCATGGTCCGCCTACTGGACCAGGCAATGGAATGTTTGCTCTTGCATAATTGTGATTTGCAATGCTGATAGCTTCTAGTGCGGATACTCCACGGATTTCGCCCATAAGTGCCAACTCATTTGAATAAGCAAAAATTACATCTCTCCAGGTGTTGCACGCCAGTTTTGCCAGTTCAGCCACTTCAGCAGTAGTTGAGGTAACAACATCAAATCCCAAACTTGCTAATTCCTTTTCTCCATTTATCAGAGAATCACCTTCGGCAGCACCCAGCATTTGTGGCAAAACTTTTAGCTCTGCTAACGCGACACCCTCAGCAGTGCGTTCGGGGGCAAAAAAGAGCGAAATATCACTCCGCCCTAAATCCGTCGCGAGTTTTTTTAATGTATTAGTAGTTCCAATAGCTACTGTGGATCTTAAAAAAATTGTTGATTGCTTAGGAATTAATTCAAAAATTTCAGTTAAAGCTTCAACCATTACATTATTTGTTGAATTAGAATTAGTTGGCTTTGGAGTGCCAATGCAAACGAAATAAGTTTTGCTTTGTAATCCAGTTAAAGTAGTTGAAATTGATAAACGTCCATCAGATTGAGCTTTGTCAAGGATCTCCGCTAAGCCAGGTTCCCAAACCAAATACTTTCCGTTTTTCATTAAATCAACTACAGCAGAATTCTTCTCTACCAAAGTCACGATTTGATTTTCTTTTTCTAACAAATGAGCAGCGAGCGTTAGACCTACAAAACCTCCACCAATAACGCTGACAGAGCCCTGAGCGCTATTCATTTGAGTATCATAACCGTTGAAGGTGAGGGGTGAGATTTTGGCTAAATCTAAGGAGCCACAAATGCTGCTCGTGGGCGTTTGGGTGAACCGCAACTGGATCCTAGGTAATTGGATTCGCGAGGTTCAAGCACGGGGCAAAGAGTGGTCAAGCCTTTATTGGCTACCTTCCGTCCTTGCAAATAAACATTGGCTCGAAAAATTCTTAAAGCCCCCAATACCTAAAGCTGATGCGTACTTTTTTTCATATCTTTCTATATTTGAAAGGTATTTGGAAAAAAATTTACGTTACGAAAATAGATCAATAATTTTATACACTCATAATGATCCTGAGCTTGGAACTTCTGAACACCAAGTAGAGGTTTTGAATCGGGCATTCTCAGTACATTTTTATTGCAGCAGAGATGCCGAGAAATTGGTTGCGCTTGGGCTAAAGCAAGAAAAAGTACGAGTGGCCTTATGTGCCGTGGATGTAGATTGCGTAAGAGATCATAAAATTTCAAGAGAGCCTAAAACGGTTGTGTTGGCATCGAAATATGGATCACGCAAAGGCCTAGAACATTTTCCGGAATTAGTGGCAGCGATGCCGGATTGGAAATTTCTAATCCTTGGGCGAGATTGGGAAGAATTTCTAGCTAAGAATAGCCTCGATAGGAATCCAAATATTGAATACTTTAGATTTTCAAAGAAGACTAGAAACGAAGTCATGAGCCGGGCTTCAGTATTCTTAAGTCTTTCTAATTTAGAAGGTGGGCCAGTTCCGCTCATTGAAGCAATGGCACTCGGGGTTGCGCCTGTGGCGACAAATACTGGATTTGCACGTGACGTAATTCTTAAAAGCGATACCGGGATTATCATCCCAATAAATGAAACTGTGTTGAAAATAAGAGAAGCAATCACCTCTGCCGCACTTTTGCAAGGTGATATTTCAGGTGCGGTAAGTCATTTAACTTGGGATCGGATTGCAAAACTTACATTTGAAGATCTGTCACAGATCGCTTCAAAGTAATTTTAGCTCATACGGCGCAAGACTTTCCCAGTCATTGATCCTGAGTGCTCACCATTTTTTACGGCGATAGTGCCATTCACGAAAACTAATTGAATTCCCTCCGGGTAGGCCCGAGGTTGCTGAACTGTGGATTTCGTCCGCACATTTGCTGGATCAAAAACCACTACATCCGCAAAATTACCTTCCTTCAAAACTCCACGTTTTTTTAATCCGAATCGATTAGCAGGCTTTGCTGCCATTTTATGGATCGCGGTTTCTAGCGAAATTGTTTTCATCTCACGCACATGGTGGGCAAGATACTCAATATGTCCACCGTATGGATGTTGGCTCATAGTCACTTCACTCAAAGGACCCTTATCAACACTCGTATATCCATCAACTCCAAGACTAAAATCTGGATGAGAAACCATTTCGGCTAAATGTTCTTCAGCGAATAATTCACCAACCAAAATCAACTCATCCATCTCCGGGCCGGATGCTTGCAAAATATCAAAGAAACAATCCCACTCATCTTTCTTATGTAACTTTGCAATTTCTGGAAATGATAATCCGTTATATTCTGATAAGTGCGGAGAGCTTTGTAATAAAACGCGATGCCACTGACCTTTATGAATAAATCTCCAATAACGATCGCAATCTTCACGAAGTCGATCTCTAACTAAATTATCTTTGAGCGCTTTTGCAATTTCTGGGTAACCCTCGTCAATCAACCAACGTGGCAATATTCCAGTCATCTTTCCGATGCCATGTTTAAATGGCGTTGTATCTGCTTCAATATCAAATCCTTCTGATTGCGCTTTTTTCATCATTTCGACAGCACGTTCCCATGCTCTTTCTGGAGCATTAGTGTCATGCCGTACATTTAAATGTGAAATTTGCGCTGATATCCCACCAATTTTGGCAAGATCAATTAACTCTTGGACTGATTCGAAAATTTTTGCATCTCGATTTCTTATGTGGCTTGCATAAATTCCATCATGCTTGCCCAACTCTTTAGCTAAATGCTGCAGCTCCCTCGGCGTCCCGAATATGCCCGGTGTGTATTCAAGTCCAGTTGACATTCCAATGGCTCCACTTTCCATTGCCTCCGCTAACAAACTCGCCATTGTGCGCAAATGAGAATCTGTAACTTCTTCATCACCCAATAATCCCGCAGCAGTGCGAATCGCATTGTGTCCAACAAATGATGCGATGTTCGCAGTGATGCCGCCGCTTTCAATATTTTCTAAATACTCGCCAAATGTGCGCCAATCGATTGGGCCTTCATAAGTAAATGAACGCATCCGCGCTTGAGTTGCCGCAGCTGATTGATCACTCAGCGGTGCATTTGTGAAGCCACAATTTCCGACTATCTCGGTGGTCACTCCTTGCCGGATCGAACTGTGGGATTCGCGATTTGCATGCAATGTGAAATCTGAGTGACTATGCGGATCGATAAATCCAGGAGAAACTACTTGATCAGTTGCATCTATCTCAGTGCGCGCAGTTGAAACTCTCCCGATTTCTACGACTTGTTCACCTTGGATTCCGATATCTGCGCGGTGTCTTAATGCACCAGTACCGTCAATTAACCAGCCATTTCTAATCGCTAAATCAATCATGCAGATGAGATTAGCACCCACAAATCCTTTAGTTAAGAGGAGTGCCCTCCATTTTTCGCAGAGTTTCAATTCGTTGTTGTATCGGTGGATGAGATGCAAACATTTGCGAAACGCTCTTGCCATCAAGTGGTGATTCAATCCAAATATGGGCAACAGCATTTGAACGCTGTTTCACAACAGTGCTGTCCTGAGCTAAAACTTCTAGGGCACTTCGTAATCCACTTGGGTTTCGAGTAAAAGCGACTGCTGTCGCATCTGCTAAGGACTCTCTCTTTCGAGAAATTGCAGATTTCAGTAATAAGGCAGCAATGGGAGCGAGAATTAGCACAAACAAAGAGATTACTAACATAACTGGATTCGCATTACTATCGCGATCACGTCTTCCGCCACCAAACCACATCATTCGCATCAACATGTCACTCACTATGGCAATTGCCCCTGCAGATGTTGCTGCAACTGCAGAAACTAAAGTATCGCGATTCGCAACATGTGCCATTTCGTGTGCAACAACTCCTTGAAGTTGATCACGATCCATTACATCTAATAAGCCAGTTGTAAAAGCAATAACCGCTCTATCTATGTTTCTTCCTGTTGCAAAGGCATTTGGGGCATCATCTTCCACAATTGCAACTTTTGGCATAGGTAGGCCGCTAGCAATTGTTACTTCTTGAATTAATCCAAATAACTTTGGATTATCACTTTCTTGAATTATTTTTGCGCCGGTCATCCGCATTACTAACTTATCTGAGGAGTAGTAAGAACCCCATACCGAAAATAATGAAAATCCCACAGCAAGCGGAACTATTGCCGCTCCTCCACCACCAAAATATGAAAGTGCAGCAAATGCGACAAGCCACGATAAAAATCCGAGAGAAATAAGTAAAAAGATCGTCTTTCGCTTATTTGCTAATTGAAGCGTCCGAAAATTAAATGTTGCCATTAGAAGTTGACTTTAGGCGCCTTACGATCTTGCGGATCATCAACTTCATAAAATTCGCGTTCGCCTACTTTTGCGATTCCAGCAAATAGATTTGATGGAATAGTTGCAACAGCTGTGTTTAATGCGCGGACATTCTCATTGTAAAATTGTCGAGCAAATCCAACTTTATTTTCAGTTGTTGCTAACTCTTCTTGTAAAGATAAAAAGTTTGCAGATGCTTTTAAATCTGGATAATTCTCGGCAACTGCTAACAATCCTCTCAAAGCTTGAGTCAACATTCCATCTGCTGCTGCGACATCTGGCACAGTTGTGGCTGTAGTTGCGGCGGCTCTTGCTTGCACAACTTTTTCAAAGGTAACACTTTCATGTGCCGCATATCCTTTAACTGTTTCAACCAAATTCGGAATCAAATCAGCACGTCTTTTTAACTGCACTTCAATCTGAGCAAAAGATTCATCAACAGCCACATTTAATTTAATCAATTTGTTGTATTGGCCAACAGCAAATATTGCAAGGAAGGCGAGTACGGCGAGGGCGATTAGCAGTTCAGTCATAGCCCTAATCTAGGCGAGGATCTTTAAAACTGCCTGAGAGCTGGAATAGGGCAAATTTAGGCTCAACTTACGGTTGCGAAGGTATGTTACTGGCGGGTAACATAGCCCACATGGGCCATTACATCTCTAATCTGCGTGATATTCAATTCAACCTTTTTGATCTACTCGGACGTGGTGAGGTGCTCGAAAAAGGAGCTTTTGCTGAGATCGATCGTGACACCGCTAATGGGATGTTGGATGAAGTAAAACGGATGTCTGAAAATGATTTAGCAGAATCTTTTGTTGAGGGCGATCGTTTAGGTGTTGATTTTAATCCAGCAACCGGAGATGCGAAGTTACCTGAAAGTTTTAAAAAATCTTATCGTGCCTATATGGATGGTGAATGGTGGCGAATTGATACTCCAGCTGAATTAGGTGGAACTGTAATTCCACCTTCACTTCGTTGGGCAATCGCAGAAATGGTTTTAGGATCAAATCCGTCGGTACATATCTACGCATCTGGGCCAGCTTTTGCACATGTCGCATTTGCACTTGGCACTGAGCGCGATAAGAAAATTGCAAAAATTATGATTGATCGAGAGTGGGCAGCAACAATGATGCTCACCGAACCAGATGCAGGAAGTGATGTTGGAGCGGGTCGATCAAAAGCTGTGGATCAAGGTGATGGCACATGGCATATCACCGGAACAAAACGTTATATAACTTCAGGTGATCATGACTTGAGTGAAAATATTATGCATTATGTATTAGCACGCCGTGAAGGAGGTAGACCAGGAACAAAAGGTTTAAGTCTTTTCTTAATTCCAAAATTTATGTTTGATCTTGAAACTGGTGATCTTGGTAAACGTAACGGTGTCTATGTAACCAGCATCGAACACAAGATGGGTTTAAATGTTTCAGCAACTTGTGAAATGAATCTAGGCGAAAAAGAACCTGCTGTTGGTTATTTACTTGGCGAAGTCCATGAGGGTATTGCCCAAATGTTCAAAGTAATCGAGTTTGCTCGAATGATGGTTGGCACAAAGGCAATAGCAACTCTAAGTGCTGGATACCAACAAGCCCTTGCTTATGCCAAAGAGCGAATTCAAGGCCCTGATATGGTGCAAATGACAGATAAAGCAAGCCCGCGGGTTTCGATTATTCATCATCCAGATGTGCGCAGATCATTAATGATGCAAAAATCATACTCTGAAGGAATGCGCTCACTAATTCTATTCACGGCTTCAATCCAAGATGACATTTTAATTGCCAAAGAGGCGGGCGCTGATAAAGATGCGCTGCAAGATCTCGAAGCGTTAAATGATCTTTTACTTCCGGTAGTAAAAGGTTATGGAAGTGAGAAATCTTGGACATTGTTAGGTACTGAATCGCTACAGACTTTCGGTGGTGCAGGATTCACTATGGATTGGCCACTTGAACAGTATGTAAGAGATGCAAAAATTGATACTTTGTATGAAGGAACTACTGCGATACAAGGTTTGGATTTCTTCTTCCGTAAAATTATTAAAGACCAGGGTCGCGCTATTGGCCTATTAGCCAAACAAATAGGAAAATTTGCTGCTAGTGATGGAGAGCTTGCTAACGAGAAGAGTGAACTTAGTAAAGCTTTGCAAGAAGTAAATACAGCGATGGGCTCTTTGGTAGGGGTAGCGATGGCCTCACAAGAAGATCCAAAAGAACTTTACAAAATTGGGCAAAGCTCATCACGATTATTGATGATGGTTGGCGATTTGATCACGGCTTGGTTATTACTACGCCAAGCTGAAATTGCTAGCGCCAAAATAGGCGCTGCTTCAGATCGCGATCGTGCTTTTTATGAGGGGAAAATTGCTTCTGCGAAATTTTTCATTAGAAACGTTTTGCCTAATCTAGCCACCGACAGAGCAATCATTGAAAATGTAGACAACTCAATTATGGAGATCAGCGAAAACGCCTTTTAGTTTTGGCGGGATGTTAATTTCTATATAGAGTGTTCTAGTGCGTAAATTTAAAGGTGAAATCATGTTGTTCGCCAGCGCATTCCTTTTTGCAGCTTCGGGAATCCCAGCTAAATTACTATTAGCTCAGGATTTAACAGCGTTTCGATTAACACAGGTTCGCTGCTTAGGTGCGTTTGTACTTTTAGTTACCTATCTATTGATTCGAAATCGCCATTCACTTTTAATGACCAAAAAAGAAATTCCCTTTTTACTTGCTTATGGGATCATCGGTTTTGCTGGAGTCCAGGCGGCTTACTTCTTCGCCATCGGCCGAATGGAATTAAGTATTGCCTTAGTTATTGAATTTACCGCTCCGATTTGGATAACTTTTTACGTACGGTACATTCAAAAACGGCAGGTAGCTTCGACTATGTGGTGGGCGATCGCTTTAGCATTTATCGGCTTAACTCTTGTCGCTCAGATCTATCGCGGCATGACTGTAGATGGCCTGGGATTTGCGGTTGCACTAGCTGACGCGTTTGCGCTTGCGGCCTACTTTTTAATGGGTGAACAGGGCGTCAAAACTCGATCAAGTACTTCACTCACTACTTATGGCTTTGGTGTCTCTACGCTTTTTTGGTTTTTTGTACTACCGGTTTGGAATTTTCCCTTTGAAATCTTTACCCAACAGATTCCGTTAAGTGGTATTTCAGATTCCACTCTTCCTGGTTGGGTGTTACTTACTTACATGATTTTGGCGGGAACAATAGTTCCCTATCTTTGTGTTTTAAACGGAATTAGATTTATCAGCGCATCACAAGCAAGTCTGATCGGAATGCTAGAGCCAGTTATCGCTGGATTCCTTGCCTGGTTTGCGTTGTCAGAACAACTCGCACCGATTCAACTACTCGGCGGCGCAATAGTATTAGCTGGAATTTATTTAGCGGAAAGATCCAGACAAGCCTCGCACAATCCACTTAATTAAATCTGTGTAGCCATATCAACAAAGCGCGAGAAATGTCCTTGGAAAGCAACAGTTACTGTACGGGTCGGACCATTTCGGTGTTTAGCCACAATTAAATCAGCTTCACCTTGTCTTGGGCTATCTCGTTCATATTGATCTTCACGGTGCAGCAAAATAACCATGTCCGCATCCTGCTCAATGGATCCGGATTCGCGCAGATCAGAGAGCATCGGCTTTTTGTCTGCTCTTTGTTCAGGAGAACGGTTTAACTGTGAAATTGCCACTACAGGCACATCTAACTCTTTTGCTAATAATTTCAACTGCCTCGAAAACTCTGAAACTTCTTGTTGCCGATTTTCAACACGTTTTCCACTTGTCATAAGTTGCAAGTAATCAATAATAATTAATTTCAAGCCGTGGCGTTGTTTCAAACGACGGGCTTTTGCACGGATCTCCATCAAAGTTAAGTTAGGAGAATCATCAATGAACAATGGTGCATCTGAGATCTCGCCCATCCGTCGTGCTAAACGACCCCATTCATCATCACTCATAGTTCCACTGCGCATATTGTGCAGAGGTACGCGTGCTTCAGCAGAAAGCATTCTCATGGTAATTTCGTTGCGACCCATTTCAAGAGAGAAGATCACCGAAGCCATTCCATGTTTAATGGAGGCGTTGCGTGCGAGATCTAATCCAAGAGTTGATTTACCGATGGCAGGACGCGCAGCGATGACAATCATATTTCCTGGGTGTAGTCCATTTGTTAATTCATCTAAATCTTTGAATCCGGTAGGTACACCGTTTAAAGTTCCACCACGAGAACCAATCGCTTCGATCTCATCTAATGTTCCAGCAAGCAAAACATTTAATGGTTGATAATCTTCACTTGCGCGGCGTTCGGTTACTGCATAAACCTCAGCTTGCGCTTGATCAACAACATCATCAACGTCACCTTCACTTGCAAAACCAAGTTGAACAATCTTTGTGCCGGCTTCTACCAAACGTCGCAAGATTGCGCGCTCGCGCACAATGCGCGCGTAATAACCAGCATTTGCCGCTGTTGGCACTGATGCAATAAGTGTGTGCATATAAGGTGCACCACCAACGCGACCAATTTCGCCAAGTTTTGTTAACTCAGCAGAAACAGTTACGGCATCAACAGGTTCGCCGCGACTATACAAATCTAAAATTGCTTCATAAATTAATTCATGTGCTGGACGGTAAAAATCATTTCCGCGCAAAAGTTCAACAACATCGGCGATTGCATCTTTACTTAACATCATTCCGCCGAGAACACCTTGCTCAGCTACAACATCATGCGGTGGGACCCGTTCAAACTCTGGAGAACGGTTGGGCAATTCTGCGACTGACATCTGCCCACCTCCTGCCTGTAATTGTTGTACTGCGCAAGATACGCATGATCACCGACACCCCAATTTGGGCTGTGTGAAAAGAAGGGGAGTAACTGTGGATAACTTCGATTTTGAAGGGGAGAAGTTGTGGATAAGAAAGTAGATACTGCCCCGCAAACCCACAGGTCACGGTAACTATGCAGGTAGGGCTGCTTCTTTCCACAAAGGTAGGTGTGGACAGAGGTTTATTTCCCAATCTCAGCATTTGGACTAGTAACCAGACCGGAAAGGGACAAGAAAAAGGGCCCACTCAATTGAGCAGGCCCAGGATTTCTAATCTCTTTACTTAAGCAGGAACAACCTCAATATTTACGGTTGCAACAACATTTGAAAGCAAAGTTACTTTCACGCTGTGGCGACCAAGAGTTTTAATGTGTCCGGCCATCTTGATGCGATGACGATCCACATCAATACCAATCGCACTCTTAACTGCTTGAGCAACATCCTTGTCAGTTACTGATCCGAACAAGCGGCCAGCAGTACCAACTTTTGCACCAACTTTTACATCGGCACCTTCAAGTGTTGCTTTAATCTCACGTGCATGTTCAACATCGCGAATTTCGCGAGCTTTACGAGCACGTCGAATACTTGTGATCTGCTTTTCGCCACCAGTTGACCAAGCGATTGCTTTGCCATTTGGAACTAAAAAGTTGCGCGCAAATCCATCTTTAACAGTAACGACATCTCCTGGATGACCGAGACCATTTACTTCTTGAGTAAGAATTAATTTCATCTCATGCCCCCTATCGTGCTGTCGATGTGTATGGAAGTAATGCAACTTCACGGCTATTTTTTACCGCAGTTGCAATCTGACGTTGGTGTTGCGTACATGCTCCAGTAACTCGGCGAGCGCGAATCTTGCCGCGATCTGAGATGTACTTACGCAAAGTTGGTATATCTTTGTAATCGATATACGTCGCCTTGTCACGGCAGAATGAACACGGCTTTGTCTTGAAAACTTTCTTAACAACTGCGCTTTTGCTGTTCTTTTGTTTCTTTTCTTTTGATCCCATTGTGGTGCTCCCTAGGGGTGCCCCGCTTCTTTTGAAAGCGGGAATGGCTATTAATGTTTATTAATAGGTAGTCGGATAGATTTATTTAGTTATTAAATTATTGAACTACTAAAACGGAGGCTCATCACTAGCACCAACAGGTGCTCCCCATGAATCTGTTGAAGATGCAGCCCATGGATCATCGCTCATTCCACCTGTTGCAGCAGATGCGCTTGCGCGACCGCCATCAGATGTACGAGCAGCTTTAGTGACTTTTGCCGATGCATTGCGAAGGGAAGGACCGACCTCATCTACTTCAATTTCGTAGACAGTTCGCTTCTCTCCCTCTTTTGTTTCATATGAACGTTGTTTTAAACGACCTTGCACAATTACCCGCATTCCGCGCGTAAGTGATTCAGCAACATTCTCTGCTGCTTGACGCCAAACATTGCATGAAAGAAATAAAGAGTCGCCGTCTTTCCACTCATTGGTCGCTTTATCTAAAAAGCGTGGAGTGGACGCAATGCGAAACTTTGCAACCGCAGCTCCCGAAGGAGTGAAGCGCAATTCAGGATCATCAACTAAATTGCCAACGATCGTGATAACTGTGTCTCCAGCAGCCATCTTTTTTCCTGTCTCTAGTTTTTTGGAAGTATCGCTAAATTATTTTTCGGGACGTATAACTTTTGTACGAAGTACCGCTTCATTTAGATTTAATTGGCGGTCTAACTCTTTTACTGCGGCTGGTTCGCAATGCATATCGACAACTGCGTAAATGCCTTCAGGCTTCTTCGCAATTTCAAATGACATACGACGTCGGCCCCAGATATCAAGACGGTCTACGCGACCACCGCTATCTTTAATGATCTTGAGGTAAGTCTCGAGACTTGGGGAGACTGTTTTTTCCTCTAGATCTGGGTCAAGGATGACCATCAGTTCATAATGACGCATTTATAACCAACTCCTTTGGACTAAGCGGTCACAGTATTTCTGTAACAGGAGGTTTAGCGCGTCTCATCTACTTCATTGCTGCCGAAGATGAGGTAGGTAAGGCTACCGGTTCTCACCCTCCCTCCGAAATCCCATCCCCAGCCCTAGGCTCGCCCTGTGGAGATCCTTCAAATTACCCCCGAACAGGCGCAAGCCTTTCTGGAATCTGAAGTGGCCGCCAACGAGATTGACCCCTCATTTCTGCAAACTCCGGCATGGGCCCAGGTAAAAGCTGGGTGGGGATCAAAGGTAATTGGTTTTTATGAAGAGGAAAAATTACTCGGAACCGCGCTGGTGCTTGCGCGAAAAATCCCAAAATTAAATCGCTACTTTCTTTACATCCCCGAAGGTCCGGCGCTCGCCGCTAAATATCTTGAGCAGGCAATACCGCTATTGCGGGAATATGCAATCTCGCAAAATGGTTTTGCACTTCGCGTCGGCCCGATGGTGATAAAAAATCGTTGGGAAAGCGAAGCAATCAAAGAAGCGTTTGCGGATGAAAGTAAAAAATCTTTACAACAAGTTACGCCTACTTGGATAAATCCTGATGCAAATGCAATTAAAAATATTTTAAGAAGTAATGGCTTTAACCCCAGCGTCGATGATGTAAATGGTTTTGCCGCCGGACAACCTAAATATATTTACCAACTAGCTTTAACTGGAAAAAGTGAAGCAGATGTATTGGCGGGCTTCAATCAACTTTGGCGACGTAATATTAAAAAAGGTGAAAAGGAAAATGTTGAAGTTATCAGAGGCTCGCGCGCGGATTTAGCAAAATTCCATAAGGTTTATTTAGAAACTGCCGCCCGTGATCATTTTACTCCGCGCCCGCTTTCATACTTTGAAAAAATGTGGGATGCGATGCGTAAAAATAATGAAAATAACTTCACACTCTTTTTAGCAAAATGGAATGAGACAATTATTGCTGCAACAATTTTAGTAACACTAAATAAACATAGTTGGTATCTCTATGGTGCCTCTTCGGCTTACGGACGAGAAGCACGTGGCAGCAATGTTTTGCAATGGGCGATGATGCAACAATCACTTAAAAGCCATTGTGATATTTATGATCTGCGCGGTATTACTTCCACAGTTGATCAAAATGATGCCCACGCTGGATTGATTCAATTTAAAGTGGGAGTGGGCGGGTATGCCACTGAACTAATCGGAGAATGGGATCTTCCGCTTAACAAATTGCTATATCGCGCCTTCCGGGCTTACCTCAATCGAAAATAACTGAGAGAATTCACCTATGTCCTTAATCCTGCATGTCGCCGCTGAGAAATGGCGCACTCATTTAGCGACTGTTGTAGCAAATAGTGAGGCGCAAGTAGTGCCAGTGATTAAGGGAAATGGTTATGGTTTTGGCATAAAAGTATTAGCTCAAGAAGCAAAGAATTTGAATCTCCCAGTTGTTGCCGTTGCCACAATCGCTGAAGCAGAAGAAGTGCAATCTGTATTTCCTGGAGAGATTCTTTTACTTTCTCCAAGCGCACATAGCGACAGTGAAAGAGTTATTCATACAATTTCACCGCACTCTTCGGTTTTTTCAGCAAAGATGCCAAAAAAGTTTGTCCTTGAGCTTTTGTCACCGATTCACCGACATGGTTTTTCGGTATCTGATTTAGGAAATGCTCTTGATAAATACAGTGAATCCGGAAAGTGTGAAGGAATCGCAATTCACTTACCTATAGATCAAAAAACTTCTGCATCGGAATGGATTGATAAAAACTTACAATCCATTACTGAGCGAGGTATAGATCCGACCGAGTTTAATAATTCAGTTTGGATTTCACATATCTCTGAAAAAGATTTAAATAAATTAACGAAAAATTGGCCACAAATTATTTGGAAAGTTCGAATTGGTACCGACTTATGGCTTGGAGATCGTGCCGCCCTCAAAGTGAAAGCTCAAGTTTTAGATCTTCATGCCATCCAGCGCCCCACTCGAGTGGGTTATCGACAGTACCTGATCGGACGTGGGTGGTTGTTGGTGGTAAGTGGTGGAACATCTAACGGTATTGGTTTGGAGGTTGCGACACCTAAGCGAGATTTTCTTTCACAAGTTAAAACGTTGACTAAATCTTTTTTAAATTTATTTGGTTGGAACCCAAGTCCCTTTACTTGGAATGGGAAAAATTTAGAGTTTGCCGAAGCGCCACATATGCATCTTTCATTATTAACCTTTAAAGGTAAAGACGCACCGAAAGTTGGCAGCGAGATAGATGTAGATGTGCGCTTTACTACGACTGCATTTGATCAAGTGGTATTTGATTAATTTTTCGGTGTAGCAGCTGGAAGTGGTACTGCCGGTGTTGGTTGGGGAGTTGGAATTACCTCAACTGAATTTGGGCCCGGCGTTGGTTCTTGACCACCGATATATGCCGGTTCTGGAAAATCTAAAATAGGTTCACCTTTTAAGGCGCCTTTCATATAAGCAGTCCAGATCCGGGCCGGAAATGAGCCACCAGTTACAGTTTTTAAGCCACCGGTTCCACGCAAACTTTCTGTTGCATCGTCACGATAAAAACCAACTGAGGTAGCAAGTTGCGGAGTAAATCCGCTATACCAAGCAGAAGCATTTTCTTGGCTAGTGCCGGTTTTACCCGCAGAAGGCCGGCCAAGTTTTTTGGCAGCAAAACCAGAACCAGTTCGGACAACTTCTTGCAGCGCATAAGTTAAATCAGCCATAACATCTTTTGCAAAAACCTCTTGCCCTGTCGGAGTTGCTTGATACAACAAACCTTTGTTTCTTCCACTTACTTCTTGCACCAAATAAGGTTTTGCGTAAACACCTTGTGATGCAAATGTTGCAAATGCTGCGGCAACATCAATAACTCTTGGGCTTGCTACACCTAATACAACAGAAGGGGTGGCTACCATCTCCACTGATTTTGGAATGCCTGCTCGTCTAGCAGCATCAATAACATTGTCAGGACCCGCATAAATTCCAAGTGGAACATAAACAGTGTTCACTGAACTGGCAGTTGCTTTCAATAAAGAGATCTCTCCAAAAGATTTTAAAGCAAAATTTCCTACTTCGTAAGGTTTTCCAGCATCATCAAAAATTTGTGGCGAATCTCCATCCCAAAGAGTGTTTAATGAAACTCCCTGCTCCAATGCGGCTATAAGTGCGAAAGGCTTAAAGGTAGAGCCGGCCTGGGCAATACCTTGAGTTGCATCATTTAATTGACGTTTTAAGTAATCTTTTCCTCCGTACATGGCAACTATTGCACCAGTGCCAGGTCGGACAGATGCCAACCCGATATGCAAATTAGCTGGCCCAGTTTTCGGTCCTTGCGTATCAACCGCATTAATAGCAGCAATCTGGGCCTGTCTATTAAGTGTTGTTTTAACTATCAACCCACCGATCATTAACTTCTCATCTGGGAATCCGAGTTTATTCAATTCAGCTTGAATTGCGGCAACTAAATAACCCTTCGGCCCAGCCAATATTCCAGAAGATAACCTTGGTTTAATTGCGGGAAGTTTTTTCATTTTTAAATACTTTTTATCAGCCCAATCGGCAGCAACCATCGCAGTTATTGTGTAGTTATAGCGCGCAGTTAATCTCTCCAGGTTTCCATCACGCAAACCTGGGTCGTAATAACCTGGTGAGCGCAACACAGAGGCAAGTACTGCACATTGTCTGACAGATAATTGATCGACATCTAAACCAAAGTACTGTTGTGCAGCAGTTTGCACGCCGTATGCGCCGCGGCCGAAATAAATAGTGTTTAGGTACGTTTCCAGAATTTCATCTTTGCTTAATTGATTTTCTAATTTAATAGCAATAATCAACTCTTTTAATTTTCGTTTAATTGTTTGCTCACGAGACAGGAAAGCAGTTTTTGCATATTGTTGAGTGATAGTAGATCCACCCTGAACTGCTCCACCTCGGGCCATCAAATAAAATGCCCGCAAGATCCCGGTCGGGCTGATTGCATGGTTTGTATAAAACTTTCGGTCTTCAGCGGCAAGCACAGCGTGACGTAATTCGATCGGAATCTTTGCCAATGGCACGCTGGTGCGATTTTGTGCACCCAATCTTCCAATCTCACTGCCGTCGTCATACTGCAAAATTGTGGCTTGACTTGTTACATATGCGTTTGGATCTGGAATCGAAACGGTGAAGTATGAATAAACAATCAGCGCACTAACAGCGACAAAGCCAAGACCACCAAAAACCATAATCCAGCGCAGTAAAATCCTTTTCGCTGAAACCCGGTTGCGCCTGCGCCGTTTTTTTGAGCTTGCTTTGCCCCTTGCCGGCACCTGCTCTTTGCTCATGCGCCCAGATTAGCGATTAACTGACCCAATCCTCATCCTCCAAGGTGCGCACCTTTCGTGGCGCTTTCCGTTCCTGGCCATCTCCTAATAAATAGGACAGATGTAAATGATTCCAATGACAGTTTCGACAAACTTCAACTACATAAACTCTAAATTGTCCATACTCATTTTGCATTTCTATTAATTCATCTGTGGATTTAATTCGCCCTGAGTATTGCCCGAGTTGATCTCCAAATGTGTAACGAATTTCCATCAACTCTTTACTGCGACAGATTGGGCATTTACGACCAGATGGTTCCCCATGAAATTTTGCTGCACGCAATAAATATGGATCAGCATCGCAAGCATCTGACGCGTGTGATGAACCTTTAAACAGCGCATTTAACGTTGCCCGCTTTGATAGCGCGTAATCGATACTGCCCCGTTTGGACCACATAAAACTAATTCTAATAGCAGCCTAACCCCGGCACACTCTAGGCTTACACCTATGCCAAAGGCTCACCGGTTACTAAGTGAAAACCGGTTATGGCGATTAATAGCAATCCGCTGGAGTGCGCAATTAACCGACGGCCTTTACCAAAGCGCGTTGGCATCTTATGTACTTTTTTCACCCGAACGGCAGGCAAGTGCCACGGCTGCTGCAATTGCGTTTACCACCGTATTACTTCCTTACTCATTAATAGGTCCATTTGTCGGAACAATTCTCGACAAGTACTCACGCCGCCAAATATTGTTTTTTGCAAACCTTGCGCGCACAATAACTTTAATGATTGTCGCTGCTGCAATATTATTGAATGCAACTGGATTTGAATTAACTTTAATAGTTTTAATTTCATTCGGAATAAATAGGTTGATACTTGCTGGGCTATCTGCCAGTTTGCCACGAGTTGTTAAGCGTGAAATTCTGGTTGCTGCAAATGCCTTAACTGTTACTGGAGGCACAATCGCAATTGTTTTAGGTGGTGGGATTGGAATCGGCCTAAGAAATATTTTCGAATCCCAAAATGGGGCCGATCAAGTAGATGCGGCTTTGGTGCTATTTGGGGCACTTGGCTATTTTATTTCAGCTCTTTTTTCACTTCGGCTTCGAAAAGATGAACTTGGTCCAACTAAAGGTGAAATTAGTGCCGCAAATAAAAATTGGAAAGATGGCTTTTCACAGATGCGGGAAGGGTTTGTTTACTTAAAAAGTAATAAAGATAGTGGGATCGGCATTTGCGCAGTAGCCATACAAAGAGGTGGATTAACCGCACTAACTTTGATGGCGTTAATTCTGGAACGAAATGCTTTTCATAGCCCGAACAACCCCGATGCTGGGCTAAGTGGTTTTGCTAAAGCAATTACTATTGCTGGAATTGGAATTATGTTAGGTGCTGTCATTAGCCCAGCAGCAGTAAGACGTTTTGGTCGGCATAGATGGATGCGGATAGCCATGCTGATCGCAAGTTTTGGTCCAATGATTTTTGTTTTTTCTCAGAGTGAAATTGCGATGATCGCGATGGGATTTGTTAGTGGATTTGGTGGCCAAGGAGTGAAAGTTACTAATGATGCACTTGTACAAGAAAAAATTTCAGATGATTATCGCGGAAGAGTCTTTGCCGTTTACGATGTAGTTGTTAATGCAGCAATTGTTTCAGGATCCTTAATCGCTGCGGCGGTTATGCCGAAAACCGGCCTCGGCATTACACTTCCTTTGATTATTACCACTTTATATTTAGGTGCTGCTCTTGCACTCCGTAAAAATTGGTTTAAAGACTCAATAAAATCCCTTTAATTTTATTTGCTGGTCTAGCTGTTATCTTCCCACCATTTATTAAGTTCGCTTATGGCGCGCTCGCGTCCCAGTGGCCCATGCTCCATTCTTAATTCGAGTAAGTATTCGTATGCGTCACCAACTTTACGAGATGGTTTTAAATTTAAAATCTCCATAATCTCATTGCCATCCAGATCAGGTCGAATTTTGCCCAATTCCTCCTCTTCAAGAAGTTGTGCAATGCGCGCTTCTAATTGATCGTATGTTGTGGCAAGTAACTGTGCTTTTTTTATATTGCGTGTTGTGCAATCAGCGCGTGTTAATAGATGCAAGTGGAGCAGTAACTCGTCCGCATCTCTTACAAATCGACGAACCGCACTATCAGTCCATTCTCCTTCACCATAACCGTGAAATCTCAGATGTAATTCAACTAATTTTGAAACATCATTGATTGTTTCTCGGTCAAATTTGAGTGCACGCAATCGTTTATTTGCCATATGTGATCCAACAACTTCATGATGGTGAAATGAAACTCCACCTCCAGGTATTAACGCCCGCGTTTTAGGTTTCCCAATGTCATGCAAAAGTGCAGCTAGGCGCAAAATTAAATTAGGCCCGCCAATCCGATCTTCTTGATCGATTGCTTGCTCAAGAACAATCAGCGAATGCTCATACACATCTTTATGTCGGTGATGTTCATCTATTTCAAGTTGTAATGCCGGTAGTTCTGGCAAAAATTGCGCGGCCAGCCCAGTTTCCACCATCACAGTCAATCCAAGTCGTGGATTTATGGACATTAAAGTTTTGACAAACTCATCTCTAATTCTTTCTGATGAAATAATTTGTAACCGTGCAGCCATTTCAGTAATTGCAGTACGAACTTCGGGTGCAATCGTAAAATCAAGTTGTGCGGCAAATCGGGCTGCGCGCATCATTCGAAGTGGATCATCACTAAAAGATTGTTCAGGTGTCCCTGGGGTTCGCAATTGTTTTGCGATTAGATCCTGCATTCCGTTGTGTGGGTCAACAAAAATATTATTTTTCCCATCTAACTCCAAAGCCATTGCATTAACCGTAAAATCTCTCCTACTTAAATCACCCTCGAGAGAATCTCCGTACTGCACATCAGGCTTGCGACTATCTTTGTCATAACTTTCGCTGCGATAAGTTGTGATTTCTATACTTAAACCATTTTTTTGCGCTGCAATAGTTCCGTATTCAATTCCGGTACTCCATACAGCATCAGCCCAACCACTTAATAATTCTTTTGTTACTTCAGGAAGTGCATCGGTGGTGAAATCTAAATCCCCTGCTGAATTTTTTTGACGCCCTAAAAGTGCATCGCGCACCGGTCCGCCAACCAAAGCCAGGCGATGCCCAGCCCCTCGAAACCGATCTCCCAATTCCTTTGCCTCTGTCGGCACCTTGATCAATGCCGCTACCGCTTGAGCGGCCGAAGCGTGCGGATCATTTGACATGGGTTGAAGGGTACGCGGGTAGGCTAGGGGTATGTCCCGAACCTCGGGTGAGGACGGGCTAGCGGCGAAAAAAACGCTACCTTCCTCGCCAATTCCTGCTCCGCGCGCACCGAAACCCCATCCCACGCCAAAACCTGGACCGGGCAAATCGGTTGCGAAAAAAAGTGAAAATAAAAGCCCAGGTGCTAAGCCAGGGGAGGTAAAGGCTGGTGATTTAAAAACGAAGAAATCTCCGGCAAAGAAATCAACAAAACCGGATAAAAGTAAAAACTCAAATACCTCAAATACTTCGCGCCGAGTTGAAGAGATTAGTGCTGGTGGTTTAGTTGTTGATTTAAGCGGCGAGCGCGGTTTACTGATTGGCCGGCATGACAAACGCGGTCGCACACTTTGGTCACTTCCAAAGGGCCATATTGAAGTTGGCGAAACTCCAGAAGCTGCTGCATTGCGAGAGGTTGAAGAAGAGACCGGAATCGTCAGCAAAATTACGCGATCGCTAGGTGTCATCGATTTTTGGTTTATGGCAGACGGGAAACGAATTCATAAAACCGTCCACCATTTTCTTTTTTCTGAAGTTAGTGGAGATCTATCTCCGCAGATAAGTGAAGTTGATGTAGTGGATTGGTTTCCACTTGATGAAATCGCCACTCGCCTTGCTTACCCAGATGAGCGCAAATTAATCGCGCGCTCCGGAGATCTTCGTAAGCCATGAAGCGCATTTCGGTTGTCTTGGCACTAACAATTGGGTCAATCGGATTCTTATTTTTACCACCAATTTCTAGTGGAAATGCAGTATCTAACGATTCGCTAATCATCGTCAGCGGAACTACTCATCGCGAAATGAGTGGAAAGTTTCTAGACGACTCACTGATTGAAGATTTAACTCTTGGCGGCAAACTAGCTGACGTTCTCAAACCAAGCATAAAAAGCCGGACCTGGCTGATAGATCCGTCCCTAATTGAAGAGATTATTGATATGAGTGACGGGTACACAGTCTTGCCAAAAGTTAAAGGTGCTGGCGAAGAAATCGCCACTAGGTTTCTTGTCGATTTGAAATATGCCATAGGGGATGATCCGGTTTATGCGCTTCCTTATGGTTCTCCAAAGATTTCGACGCGAAAGAAATTTTCCGATATTGAGTTTTCGCAATTACAAAGTGTCAGTTCGGTTCGTTTAGCGCGCGCACTTGATCGGGCAGTGACGGCAGGCGCGCCCCCTAAGTGGGAAGAGCCACAAAAGGAGCTAAGTTCAGTAAATATTTCTGAATACCGAAATTTGCGAAAGCAGTTAGCGTTAATCTCAGAAGCTAGTAGCGATCCAATCATTAGTGAAACAGCCATTAGATTAAACTCACTCTTAAACCCTGCACTTGATAAGAAATCCTCGCAATATTTAGCAGTTTCATTTACGGGGTCAGTGAATCGAATCGCTGACAATCTTCGAGTGCTTCCTGGTCGGTACACCCTCACCTCACGTGAAGAAAAATTGCCAGTTACGGTAGTTAACGATTTTGATTCACCCGCGCAAGTTATCCTTACATTAAGAGCAACTAATTCACGCATTCTTTCAATTGCAGATCGTTCTCTTTATCTAGAACCTAATTCACGAACTCAAGTTTTGGTGCCAGTTACCGCTATTGCAAGTGGCAAAGTTGAACTACACGCCCAACTTGAAACATTACGTGGGCGCAAATACCAAGAGATCTCTACGCTTGCTGTCACCATTGCGGTAATCGGTCCAATTGTTGGTTGGGTTATGGCAATCGCTGGATTGTTATTACTAGGTGCGGCAGGTACGCGAATATTTCGCAGAGTTAGCAAGGCGAGAAACGGTTCAGGTGAAAAATGAGTAATGAACCTGATTTCATCAGATCTTCTGCCGTAATGGCCGCCGGAACCCTGGTTTCACGTCTTACTGGATTGATTCGAAATTTATTGTTAGTTGCCGCACTTGGTACTTCAATTTTCGCTGACACTTTTAACGTTGCAAATACTCTGCCTACGATCCTTTACATTTTATTAGCAGGTGGGGCGTTAAATTCAGTTTTCGTACCTCAACTTGTT
This sequence comes from Actinomycetota bacterium, assembly GCA_009701305.1. Classification (GTDB taxonomy): domain Bacteria; phylum Actinomycetota; class Actinomycetes; order Nanopelagicales; family Nanopelagicaceae; genus UBA3012. The sequence continues at coordinate 38,500 of WLKK01000002.1, forward strand.
CGGGCAATGAAAGATGATTCTGATGGTGGAGCAGCTTTCACTTCGCGTTTATTAACCATTGTGACGGTAATTTTGGCCGCCATCACTGCGCTCTCAATTATTTTTTCACCTTTGCTAGTTCGAATTTACGCACCTAAATTTACTAATCAAGGAATTGAGACTGAATTCTCATTAACAGTTACTTTTATGCGTTACTGCTTACCTCAAATTCTCATGATGGGAATTTTTGTAATGTGGAGCCAAGTTGGAAATGCAAGAGGCAAATTCGGACCAATGATGTGGGCACCTGTTGCTAACAACTTAGTCGTCATAGCGATATTAATTATTTTCCTAGTGATTGCCCCTGATGTGACCGCTGAAACAATTACACCAGCTCAAGTTGCATTACTAGGCGTTGGTACTTCATTGGGATTTGTGATTCAAGCAGCTCTGCTTTTCCCAGTTATTGCGAAATCAGGTCTAGCTCTTCGACCTCGCTTTGATTGGAAAGATTCAAACCTAAATAAATCTTTTAAACTAGGCGCTTGGACTTTACTTTTTGTTTTCATTAATCAAATCGGATACCTAGTTGTTGTAAATGTCGCAACCGCAACTTCAGCTGCTGCAAAAATCGCTGGAATTATAACTGGAGTTGGATTTACTCCATATAGCTATGCCTATTTTGTATTTATCCTTCCTCACTCAATAATTACTGTTTCAGTAATTACCGCATTGCTCCCGCGCATCTCTCGTCTTGCTGCAAATAATGAAAAAGATAAGGTACGAAATGAATTAGAGAAATCGCTAACTCATGTCGCTGTGGCAACAGTTCCGAGTGCAATTGCATTTTTATTTTTCGCCACCCCAATAGCTACCTTGCTTTTTTCCGGTAGCACTCGTGCCGACTCAGCCCAAATCGGGTTAGTTTTGGCCGGCTTTTCACTCGGCTTAGTTCCATATAGTGCGCAATTACTTTTATTGCGTGGTTTTTATGCTTTTGAAGATACCCGCACCCCAGTATTAATTAATTTAGCAAGCACTGCTCTAGCAACACTGCTTTGCTTAATTTCTGGTGCGGTCCTCCCGCTTAAGTGGGTAACAGTGGGTCTTGCGGTGGCCCTTGGCCTAGGAAACTTGCTCGGAACGGTAATAACTTTAAAATCACTTGGGAAAAATGTGGGTTCCTTTCATTACCTCTCCTTGTTAAAATCCCACCTTCGTTTAACTTTTGTTGCACTTTTAGCCGCCGCACCAGCATTCGCCGTATATTTTGTAATTGAACAAAAATTTGGCACAAAATTAATCATGGTTGGATTAAATCTGGCAATTGCTGGATCGGTAATGGGGGCTTTGTACCTGGTCTTTGGTTCTCTTTTCAAAGTAGATGAGATTAATTCACTCAGAATTCAAATAATTAGGCGCTTAGGGCGAAAATAGGAATCTTCCGAGCAATTGGAATATTCCAGAATAGGATTAGCGTTGTCTTTAGTAGGGAAAGTAGTGAAAGTAGAGAAAGTACAGAAAGTGGTGCGATTAATTTGCGAGAATTAGTAATTGTAGGTTCGGGTCCGGCCGGATATACGGCAGCCATTTATGCCGCGCGCGCGCAATTAAACCCATTACTTTATGAAGGCTCTGTCACCGCCGGCGGTGCACTGATGAACACAACTGAGGTCGAAAACTTTCCCGGATTTTCTGAGGGCATTATGGGACCTGACCTCATGGATGCAATGCGAAAACAAGCGTTACGTTTTGAGACCGAAATAATTACAGATGACATTGTTGAAATGGATTTGAAATCTCCAGTAAAAGTTTTAATAGATGGAACCGGCCGAAAAATTGAAACCAAAGCAGTAATTTTGGCGATGGGTTCGGCCTATCGTGAGATTGGATTAACAAATGAAAAACGATTATCGGGTCGTGGTGTTTCTTGGTGTGCAACTTGTGATGGCTTTTTCTTCCGTAACCAAAATATTGCAGTAGTAGGTGGCGGGGATTCGGCAATGGAAGAGGCAAACTTCTTAACAAAATTTGCCGATAAAGTAACTCTGGTACATCGCCGCGATAGCCTCAAAGCATCAAAAATTATGGCTGAGCGCGCCCATGCAAATCCTAAAATTGAATTTCTCTGGAACAGCGAAGTAGTTGATGTGCTAGGTGAAGATAAAGTAAACGGGCTTTCCATCCGAAATACTGTTTCGGGCGATTTGAGTGTTCTAGCTGTCACGGGACTTTTTGTAGCAATTGGTCATGATCCACGTAGTGAACTTATTAAAGGGCAGGTCACCCTTGATGGTGAGGGATATGTAGAGGTAGGTAACGGCAGCACTCAAACAAATCTTGCCGGCGTTTTTGCTTGTGGGGATCTGGTCGACCACACTTATCGACAAGCAATTACCGCAGCCGGTTCTGGATGCGCCGCAGCGTTAGATGCTGAAAGATTCTTAGCTGGGCACTAAAGTTTTTAACACAAGTTAAATCAAATAGAGAGAGAAGCTAATGGGAGCAACAACACCAGTAACGACAGCAACCTTTGATGCTGAAGTTCTGAAAAGCACAACACCAGTACTTGTAGATTTTTGGGCCGAATGGTGTGGGCCGTGCCGTGCAGTGGGACCAATATTGGAAGAGATTGCTGCCGAGCAAAGTGGCAAAATTAAAATTGTTAAGTTGAATACCGATGAAGAATCAGCCATTGCCATCAAATATGGAATCACTTCTATCCCAACAATGAACCTCTTTGTTAATGGCGAAATTGTAAAAACTATTGTCGGAGCACGACCAAAGCCTGCAATCATGAAGGAACTCGAAGGCTTTATTTAACTCGTGGAAGAATTAGCCAGAGTTGGAGATGCGGGCGCAATTGTTACTGAAACAATTACCTCTTTATCGCGCCTTGGCTTGTTAAATTCCGCAGAAGTTACCTTTACAAAAGAAGTTGTTGAGGCTTTGCGAGCATTTCAACAAAGTCGTGGATTAACTGCGACTGGAAAATTAACCCGAGATATATATCTCGCCCTCGAAGAGGCTAGGTGGCGACTCGGAGATCGAAATCTTTCCTACATACCCGGTGCATTGATTCGCGGAGATGATATTGCGACATTGCAAAACCGATTAAATGAAATGGGCTTTTCTTCTGGCCGAGTAGATGGAATTTATGGGGCTTTAACCGAAGGTGCCGTAATCGAATTTCAAAAATCAGTTGGCCTTCCTGCTGACGGGGTTTGTGGCCCAGCAACTTTTACCGCACTCATCAGATTGACCGGAACTGTTAGGGGCGGTCTTGCTAGTTCATTGCGCGATACATATTTGATCCACCAACGCGGTCCAGCTTTAGCGGGGAAAATAATTGCTATTGATGCAAGTTTCGGCGGTAATCTTCTTGGTGCAGAGGCATTTGGTTTAAATGAAGCGCAGATAACTTACGACGTGGCAAAAAGATTAGAGGGAAGATTAAGCGCACTTGGTGTAACAGTTTTTATGACCAGAGGTAAAGATAATAATCCAAGTGAGATGGATCGGATTAATTTCGCAAATAAAGTTAATTGTGACTTGCTTATCTCATTGCACTTAGACAAGAGTTCATCTGCAAATGCGCATGGCATTGCTTCTTACTACTATGGAAATGCCACACATGAAATTCATTCTGTTGTTGGTGAGCGTTTTGCACTTTTAGCACAACGTGAAATTTGTGCTCGCACAGATTTACTAAATTGCCGCACTCATGGCAAGAGCTGGGAGATTTTGCGTTTAACAAAGGCACCCTCAGTTCGAATTGATTTAGGATATTTAAGCAATGAGGGTGATGCGCAGAGATTGGCTAGCTCCTCGTTTAGGCAGTCCCTGGCTGAAGCCTTAGTTGTGGCGGTACAACGGTTGTATTTAGCTGCCGAAGAAGATGCGCTTACCGGAACTTTGCGAATTGAGGATTTAAAGCGTGCGGGCCTACGAAAGTAATAGGCAAGTAATAGGCAAGTAATAGGCAAGTAATAGGCAAGTAATAGGCAAGTAATACCCAAATTCACCAGTTGCAATCTCTGTGAGATGATTACCCCTCACAATTAATTAGAGGGGGCGAGTGGTTTGAGTTCAATAATTCCAAAAAACGAAGAAAAATTAACCGCCCGTTACGCCTCGCGCGCTGCCCTAATGTTGCCAAGTGAGATTCGCTCACTTTTTGCAGTGGCATCTCGTCCTGAAATTGTTTCACTTGCTGGAGGAATGCCTAATCTCTCTGCTCTTCCAATGGATGTTATGGCAAGTGTGGTTCAAAAGTTAGTTTTAGAAAATGGTGCCGAGGCTTTGCAGTATGGCAGCGGACAAGGCCATCCAAAGTTGCGCGAACAAATTTGCGAACTCATGGCTCTTGAAGGAATTCGTGCAAAAGGCGATGACATTGTTGTTACAACCGGATCACAACAAGCACTAGATCTAATCACTCGAATTTTTATTGACCCAGGTGATGTAATCCTGGCCGAGGCCCCTTCCTATGTCGGTGCACTTGGAGTTTTTGCGCAATACCAAGCAAGTATTGTTCACATTGCTATGGATGATAAAGGTTTGATTCCAGAGGCACTGCGCGATGCGATTAAAACTGTTCGTGAAGCAAAACGTAAAATTAAATTTATTTATTTAATACCGAATTTCCAAAATCCATCTGGTGTAACCATGCCAGCTTCACGCAGAACTGAAATTCTTGAAATTTGCCGCGAGGCTGAAATTTTTGTGGTTGAGGACAATCCTTATGGCCTGCTTGGTTTTGATGGTCCGACTCCAAATGCAATGCGCGCCGAAGATTCCGAGAATGTAATTTATTTAGGCTCTTTCTCTAAAACAATCGCGCCCGGACTTCGCGTAGGTTGGGCATTAGTTCCACAAGCTGTTAAAGAGAAATTAGTAATCGCAAATGAATCCTCCGTCTTATGTCCATCAAATTTCGCACAACTCACAATCTCTGGATATTTGGCTAACGAACCATGGCGAGATCAGATCGCATCTTTTTGTGATTTATACCGAGAACGCCGTGATGCGATGTTGGAATCTTTAGATGAATTCTTTCCGGCATCTGCGACATGGACCCGTCCAAAAGGTGGTTTCTACGTTTGGGTTACATTGCCGCCTGAAATTGATACCAAAGTATTAGTCCCACGCGCTATCGCCGCGAAAGTTGCTTATGTACCTGGAACCGCTTTTTATGCGGACGGCTTTGGAAGTTGGCAGATGCGCCTTTCATATTGCCATCCAACCCCTGAACGGATTCGCCAAGGCGTCAAAGCACTCGCTGGTGTCGTAAAAGAAGAGATCGACCGTCGATCAAATGAAACACCTAAATTAACTGTTCGCTAACTCAATAACTCGCGCAGTTACAACGGCAATTTCGGCCGAATTTAGTAATTCGGGAGTTAAAAATATTTCTTGGTCATCGTCGCGGTGATCAACGGCGATCCGAGGATCTGATTCCCACAACTTCAGAGCCAACTCACGCGCACTTGTTCCAAAGATTTTCTGGTCTATTTCAATTTTGATTCGGGGCAGTGGTTGACCCGCTTCATTTAACGCCATCTTGGAAGATTTAAATCCTTTAATTCCGGCAAAATCAGATACCCATTGATCGCAAATTGCATTCCACGCTTTGGCTTGCGCTTCATGATCGGCGCCCACATACATTTCAACCGCACGCAATAATGCAAAGATTTCTTCTTTGCCAACTTTTAATGATCTGGCTTTGGTGGTATTTGGCGCAGCAAATTTCGCAGCCGCATTTATTATTTCAGCCTTTCCTAAAATTAGGCCGGTCGTCTGTGGACCTCGCAAACCTTTGCCGCCACTAAACAAAACTACATCCGCCCCTGCATCTCGCGTGAAATGCCAGAAGTTGCTAACTGGCGGCAGTTGGGCCGCAGCATCAACAATGACCGGAATATTATGTTGTTTAGCAATTTCAACAGTGCGCTCAATTGAAAGCGCACCTGGTGGTCGGTTTAAACCTGGCACAAAAAAGATTCCAGCCGTCTTTTCATTAAAAGCATTCACTAAATCAGCTTCAGAACGCTCTCCTTCTCTGCCAATCTCTTTAATTACTCCCCCGGCAAATTCAATTGATTGCACATAATCAACCATGTGGTTGCGATCAACTATAAATTCATTTCTACCTTCACTCTTATCTCGATCCAAAATTGCAAGTACCGACAAAACAATCGCTCCCGCACAACCCGGAGTTACATAAGCGGCTTCGTTATGAGTTAATTTAGCAATTCGTTCTCCGGCAACTTTATGGAGTTGTTCAATCTCGACAAAATCACTCGCTCCCTGCACCATCGCTGCTAATACCTCGGGTGCCATTCGGGATCCACCGATACGGGTATATGTGGTTGCGGCATTTAGAACTCGCGGGATGCCAAGTGATGAAAGAGTTAATTTTTCCATTTCTATCCCTTAATCTCCTTAATGATGCGTTGTAAATCAACACCAGATGCAAACTCAATAATTAATTTACCGTTGCTCTTGCCGCTGCCCATTTCAACTGTAACTCGAGTGTCAAGATAATCACCAAGTTGATTGCCAATCTCTTCTAATTCAACATTTCGCGGCTTAATTTTTTTGTTTTTCGTGGGTTTGGCCGCCTTGCTTCCCATTGAAACAATCTCTTCAGTTGCTCTAACACTTAATCCTTCTGCAACTATCCGCGCGGCTAACTTCTCCATCGCTGCTTCACCTTCCAGTGAAAGTAAAGCTCTGGCGTGCCCTGCTGATAAAACACCCGCAGCTACTCGGCGTTGCACAGTTGGCGGAAGTTGCAATAACCGCAAAGTATTTGAGATGTGTGGTCTCGAACGACCGATCCGTAGCGCTAACTCATCGTGGGTGTAATTAAAATCGGTAAGTAATTGGCTATATGCCGCGCCTTCTTCTAGCGCATTTAATTGGCTGCGGTGAATATTTTCTAATAATGCTTCTCGCAAAAGTTGATCATCAGGTGTTTGTCTAATAATTACCGGAATTTGCGTTAAGCCCGCTGCCTTTGCAGCACGAAAACGCCGCTCACCCATTACTAATTCATATTTTCCGCTACCTGCGCCACCAACATTTCGCACAACAGGTGGTTGCAAAATTCCAACCTCTTTTATCGAGGTAATAAGTTCATTTAAAGCTTCTTCATCAAAAACTGTGCGCGGCTGACGTGGGTTTGGTGAAATTTGTGAAATTAAAACCTCTTTTAAATTCGCAACTTCTACTTCAACACCAGCAACACTTTTTGTTAACTGCACTGGTTCACTTGTCGGAATTAACGCACCGAGCCCACGGCCTAATCCACCTTTGCGTGTACTCATTTTGTTAGCTCCTGTCGGTTATCTCGTTCACAAATTTCGCGTGCAGCATTTAAGTATGCAATTGCACCAGGTGATGCCATGTCATAAGTCATTACTGTTTGTCCGTAAGAGGGCGCTTCTGAAACGCGCACCGCACGCGGAATTACACTTTGCAATACTTCCCGTGGAAAATGTTCGCGCACACTTGCAGCGACATCATTTGCTAATCGAGTTCTTCCATCAAACATAGTTAACAAAATTGCCGAGATATGTAATGTTGGATTAGCACCCGCGGTTACTCGCGAAATAATATTTAGTAACTGCGCAACTCCCTCGAGTGCGTAATACTCACATTGAATTGGAATTAATAATTCATCGGCCGCAATCAATGCATTAATTGTTAGCAAGCCAAGACTTGGTGGGCAATCAATAATTAAGTAATCAAATTTGTTGGTGTTAGCTAAATTTAAAATTGCTTCTTTCAATCGAGATTCGCGACGATCAAGTGAAACCAAATCAATTTCTGCTCCAGCTAAATTAACACTGGCTGGCAAACAATAAAGTTCTGGGAACCCTGGCGCTTTTTGCATTAACTCAGCGATAGCTCCATTTTCAATTAAGACTTCGTAACTGCCGGCTACATCTTCACTGCGATCTGCACCTAATGCAGTGCTGGCATTACCCTGCGGATCTAAATCAATAACCAAAACTTTTAAACCACCCATTGCTAGCGCTGCTGCAATATTTACCGCGGTTGTTGTCTTGCCCACCCCACCCTTTTGATTTGCGACAGTGAAGATTCGACTGGCTTTTGGTTTTGGAAGTGGTTCGCGCAACCTGCGCGTACCAACTACTTTTTTACCGCCGCCGTTTTTACTTTGCTTGGCTTGAGTTGTTTCACGTGAATCCACGAGGGTGAGTTAACCAGCCTTTTCGATGGAAATCACTCGTACTGGAGGTTGCTCCGGCAATAGAGGGTAGGAGGCCAGAATTACCTCTGCCTTGCTTGGGTTAAATCGACTCATTGGGGCCGCTGCCAACTCACTCTCCGCGTTTTCCCCCTTCAAAGCGAGCAACTTTCCCCCTGGTGCAATCAACCGCCAACTAATCTGTAGCAACTTCGGCAACGGGGCGACCGCCCTAGCGGTCACTATTTGATACCGGGATTTATGCTGCTCCGCCCGGCCACGCACAACTTGTAGGTTGGTCAATCCAAGTTGGGCAGTTACCTCCAAGAGGAAGTTGGCCCTGCGCTCCAAAGGTTCCAACAAAGTTATCCGTAGATCTGGCCGAGCTAATCCGAGCACGATCCCCGGAAGTCCAGCCCCACTCCCAATATCAATAACCGTCGCACTATTAGGCAGCAAAGTAATCAGCGGCAATGAGTTGAAGATGTGTCGATCCCAGATCCGATCAACTTCGCGCGGTCCGATCAACCCACGCTCAACCGCAGTACTTCCCAATATTTGGCCGTACTCAATCGCCTGATCAGTGAGGTCCCCAAATATCGGAGTTAAGGTTTCCCGTGAAACATCCACCAAGTGCTCCCCCTTTTTTTAGGAAGCTGGCAGGATTACAACACAGCGATTTGGCTCTTCGCCTTCGGATTCGCTCGCGAGCCCCAATTCACCAATGGTGTCATGGATGACTTTGCGCTCAAAAGCATTCATCGGAGCCAAGGTAATCGACTCCCCGGTGCTTTTAACCTCTTCGGCACGCTCTTGGGCAAGGGTGCGTAACGCACTCTTTTTCTTATCGCGGAACCCTTCAATATCTAGCATTAATCGGGAGCGGTCACCGGTATTTTGCTGAACTGCCATTCGGGTCAACTCCTGAAGTGCCTCAAGAACTTCTCCCTCTTCACCGATTAGGTGGGTCAGCTCGCCACCTTCAATTGCCAGCGCTGCCCGGCCATTTTCAACATCAATATCAATATCCCCAGGCAAATCAGCGATATCGAGCAAAACCTCTAGGTAATCTGCGGCGAGGTCGCCCTCCTCCTCTAAACGTGAAATCTCACTCTTCTCTAATTTCTCTGGCTTCTCTAATTTCTCGGTCTTTTCCATCTCTGCCTCCTGCTCAATCAACCACCCATTTTGGGCGGTATGTGAAATTTATAGTGGTTTGTACTAGTTCTTCGGATTCTTCGGATTCTTCGGATTCTTGGGTTTCTTCTTTTTCTTCTCATTTTTTGGCTGTTGCCGCTGCCCTTTTGGCTCCTCAATCACAACATCGCCAGGTGCTTCATCATCTGTTGGTTTAACTCCATTTTTTAACGCCCGCTTTGCTTCCAACTCTTCATACGCTGGTGATCCTGGAGTTGGATTTCTTTTAATTACATAAAACTGTTGTCCCATTGTCCAAAGATTTGTTGTTAACCAATACAACAAAACTCCAACAGGAAAATTAACTCCGGTCACTGCAAAAATTACTGGAAATAAATACAACATAATTTTTTGTTGTTGCAACATCATATTTGGAGCACCAGTATTTTTTGGCATTCCCTTAACCATTAATTGTCGTTGGGTAATAAATGTAGAAGCAGACATCAAAATAATCATGATCATTGCAACAACTTTGACCATGCTGTCAGAGCTTCCTAAAAATGTTTGTGAAATTGGCGCACCAAAAATTGTTGCTGCGCCAGCGCTAGAAACATCTGCGGCAGTTAAAACGCCTCGAGGCACACCTTGTCCGATTCCATTTAAAACACCGAATAATGCGAAGAAGATTGGTGCTTGCGCCAAAATCGGAAAACAAGAAGCAAGTGGATTTGTTCCATGTTTTTGGTAGAGCTTCATCATCTCTTCAGATTGTTTTTGCCGATCATCTTTATATTTTTTCTGAATCTCTTTTAATTCTGGTTGTAAAACAGTCAATGCTCGTTGACTTTTAATTTGTTTCACAAAAAGTGGAATCAATAAAATTCTGATCAAAACTACAAGTCCGATAATGGCAAAGCCCCAAGTGACTCCACTCTCGGCTCCGAACAATGGCGCAAGCAAGCCGTGAAAAAACATGATGACCCATGAAACGGCGTTGTATAGCGGATTAAAAATCCCCACGGATTAGCCCCTGTTCCCTTGAACTTGCTGAAAAGTAATCAATTCCGCCTTTAGACCAAGGGTTACAGCGTAATAAACGCCAGCCCGTAAGCCCAATCCCAATAATGACCCCACGCTCTTGAAATGCGGATAACGCGTAGTTGGAACAAGTTGGGTAGTACTTACAACGAGGAACCATTGATGGCGAAATCCATTTTTGATATCCCTTAATTAATGCGATCGGAAATTTTGCGAGTTGGTTCATGCCAATGCCTTTTTTAACGCAGCTTCGAACTCATCACTTAATTGAGTTGATGAAATCTCTGAAGCACTCTGCGGGAAAGCTCGCGCCACTAACAAGGAACCGTTTGGCAATAACGGGAGAATTGGGGAAATGGCATGGCGTAATTTTCGCGCAACGCGGTGGCGAACCACAGAGTTACCTACACTCTTTGCCACAATCAGCCCCGCTTTCGGTGGAGCATTCTCCGTACTTCTATGGAGAAAGAGTTGAAAAGATTTTGAGTTTATTTTTCTTCCGCTAAGTGCGATTGCGAAATCTGATTTCTTTTTTAACCTATTTGCCGCCGGAAGCATCTCTTAAGCCTCTTTTATTTAACGTTACTTAAGTTGCTTGACTTGACTCGGCTTGGCCCGCAAATCGCTGCAATTAGGCAGAGATACGCAAGCGCCCTTTTGCACGACGTGCTGATAGGACTGCGCGGCCTGCACGAGTTGCCATACGTGCACGGAAACCATGCTTTTTTGCGCGACGACGGTTATTTGGCTGAAAAGTACGTTTTGACACTTGATTGCTCCTAGCGCTTTTGGGGTAAGAGCGTGCTATTCGCTCAGGCGGCTAAAGGTACGGCCCTTCGGGGAGTGCGGTCAAACTCTGGGTTTTGCAAAAGCTCGCTCCACAACTCCAAAGGTCAGGTTTAGAGTTGTGGATAACTATTTGTCATTGCAGTAAATACTCGCTATCGTCCAACCTTCTCCACAGGCTAGCGGGTTTTCCCTACTTATTGGGTGGCAGGACTCCGACAAAACGGACAATTGCTAAGTATTACCCCACAGTTTGTGGATAACTTTGTGGATAAAGCGGTGGGTAAGTATAGAAAATGAGGTTTTAGTGACTGACTCCCTTTCAGTTGAAGCAACACTGGACTTGCCGACCCTTTGGGCGGGCACAATTAAAAAGATTGCTGAAGACGCCCCGCAACATCGTGCATTTTTAAGTTTAACCCGGCCAATGGGTGTAATTGATAGCAATGGCAGCACCACGATTCTTATCGCTGCACCAAATGCATTTGCTAAAGATGTTTTGGAAACCAGATTGCGTTCGCTAATTACCGAAACTCTTTCATATGAACTTGGTCGCGAAGTTCGCGTCGCGGTGACTATTGATGAATCACTCGAAGTCGCCCAGCGCCCAGAAGTTGAACTCACTACCCCAGTTATTGAAGAAGAGACTGCTCCGCAAAGAGCTGGCACCGGTCGTGGCAACGAGCCTTTATTAAGTAAAGAGCCTTACCAATTAAATCCACGTTATATTTTTGAAACATTTGTAATCGGTTCCTCAAATCGTTTTGCTCATGCTGCCGCGGTCGCCGTGGCCGAGGCCCCAGGAAAGGCGTACAACCCACTATTTATTTATGGTGAATCAGGTCTTGGTAAAACACATTTACTTCATGCCATTGGTGCATATGCCCGCGAACTTTATAGTGGATTGCGCGTTCGTTACGTTTCGAGTGAAGAGTTTACAAATGATTTTATTAACTCTATCCGCGACGACAAGGCCGCGGTATTTCAAAAACGTTATCGCGATGTAGACCTACTTTTAGTTGACGACATTCAATTCTTAGAAAATAAAGAGCGGACACAGGAAGAGTTTTTCCATACTTTTAATACGCTTTATAACGCTAACAAACAAATTGTAATTTCTAGTGACCGCCCGCCAAAACAATTGGCGACTTTGGAAGATCGACTCCGCTCCCGATTCGAATGGGGTTTGATCACAGATATCCAACCTCCCGAATTAGAAACTCGGATTGCTATTTTGCGCAAGAAAGCAGCACAAGATCGCCTGAACGCACCAGATGATGTTTTGGAATATATCGCCAGCAAAATCTCAACAAATATCCGCGAACTAGAAGGTGCGTTGATTCGCGTTACCGCCTTCGCGAGTTTAAATCGCCAGGGCGTAGATCTCTCACTAGCTGAAATTGTTTTGAAAGATTTAATTCCTGATGATCACGGCCCTGAGATCACAGCGGCAACGATCATGGCGCAAACTTCATCTTATTTCAGTCTCACTATTGATGATCTTTGCGGCACCTCACGCTCTCGCGCTTTAGTTAATGCTCGACAAGTTGCGATGTACCTTTGCCGAGAGTTGACTGATTTGTCTTTGCCTAAAATTGGCCAAACTTTTGGCGGCCGTGACCACACAACTGTGATGCACGCAGATCGAAAAATTAGGCAGTTGATGGCTGAGAGAAGATCGATTTATAACCAGGTAACAGAGCTAACTAACCGGATCCGGACCCAAGCCCGAACCGGTAATTAACTTCTCTTGAGAGCTCTGATTGGCCTGTCTAATATGTCTGATTCGTTCCTTAAATGGGGGTTCCACAGTTGGGGATATATCTGGGGATAAAACCGTTTTTTACGAGTGGTTTTACCTCATTACTGTGGAGATCTTTTGAAGGCTCTTTCGGTCTTGAGCAGCCCTGTGGTTAACTCAGGCTTTTTCCACAAGAGAGGTAAGGTTATCCACAGAGAATAAAGGAAGCTTTCTGGGTTTAACCTGCTGAAATGGTAGTTGTCCACAGATATCTGCCAGCCTATGACTACTACTACCTTTAATTAACCTATAAGTAAAAATAAGTAAAAGTCACAAAATAAGCATTTAAAGAGAAATTAGAAAAACAGAGTAGAGATATTTAGTTGAAAATGGGAGAGGATTCACCTCACCTAAGAGGAGTTAAGAACGATGAGATTTATTGTAGAGCGCGATGCTTTAGCTGATGGCGTTATGTGGGTTTCCCGGTCTTTATCTGCGCGCCCAATCATGCCGGTTTTATTAGGCGTTCTAATTAACGCTGATAAAAAAGGCGTCCATCTTTCCGGATACGACCTGGAAACTTCAGGGAAAGCAGAAGTTGTTGCGGATGTAAAAGAAGAAGGAACGGTTTTGGTTTCTGGAAAACTGCTTTCCGATATTGCGAGAGCGCTACCAAATAAACCGGTAACTTTTTCATTAGACGGAAATAGAGTTTCGGTAATTTCTGGAAGTGCAAAGTTCGCCCTCCCAACACTTTCGGTGAGTGATTACCCAAATCTTCCAGAACTCCCGAGTGAAACCGGAAGATTGTCGGGTGATTTATTTGCAGAAGCTGTAGGACAAGTTGCAATCGCCGCAGGTAAAGACGATTCACTTCCCGTGTTAACGGGCGTGTATGTCGAGATAGAAGAAAACAAATTAATTTTGGCTGCAACTGATAGATATCGTTTAGCAGTAAGAGAATTAAATTGGGATGCGCCAAGAGCAAGTGCCGCCGCATTAATTCGCGCACGAACTTTAAATGAAGCTGCAAAATCTTTAGCAGGTGTTAAAAGCGTAAGCATCGCTCTTGCCGCCGCAACAGCTACTGAACGGTTGATTGGTTTTGCAAGTGAAGGAAAGGTCATGACATCGAGAATGCTCGATGGAACTTTCCCCCCATACCGTCATCTACTTCCTTCAGAGCGCAGCGCAACAGCGGTGGTAGAAGTTGCACCTTTTGTTGATTCTGTGCGACGAGTTGCATTAGTCGCGGACAAAACGGTTCCACTTCGCTTGGCTTTTAATCCCGGTGCACTAACCCTTGAAGCAGGAGTCGGCGACGACGCACAAGCGACCGAAGAACTTGAAATCGCATTTGACGGAGAAGCCTTATCTATCGCATTTAATCCAACCTTCCTTCTCGATGGACTTGCTGCGGTTAACTCTGCGTATGTAGAGATTGCATTTACCGGCGGAAGTAAGCCGGCGGTACTTTCCGGGAAATCTAGTGCCGATGGCGAATCAGATTTTTCTTACCGCTACTTGCTAATGCCAATGCGGTACTCCTCTTAACAGTGCATCTAACTTTTTTATCTTTAACTGATTTCAGGTCTTATAAAAACGCTGAATTAGTTTTGCGGCCGGGCGTAACTACATTTATCGGTAGCAATGGTGAGGGCAAAACCAATTTCGCAGAGGCGATTGGTTATCTGGCTTATCTTTCTTCCCACAGAACTGGTTCAGATACGCCGCTAATTCGTTTGGGTTGCGAGCGGGCATACATTCGCGCAAAAGTTATGAATGATGACCGCGAAGAGTTGTTAGAGATTGAAATAAATAATGGCCGCGCAAATCGAGGCCGGATAAATCAAAGTCCGACTAAATCCACAAAAGAGGTGCTCGGGCATTTACGTGCGGTCCTATTTACGCCCGAAGATTTGTCACTAGTAAAAGGTGATCCAAGCGAAAGACGTGATTATCTGGACAAGATATTAATTTCGCGCACGCCACGATTAGCCGGGACCATCACAGATTACGAAAGAGTTATTAAACAACGTAACTCACTTTTAAAGACTCGGCCTAATGAAAGAGAGTTAATCCCGTGGGATGGCCAGTTAGCAAAATTAGCGAGCCAAGTAATCGCGGCAAGGTTGGCTCTAGTTGAAGAGTTAAGACCGTTGGTCGTGGCCGCTTACTCGAAAATCGCGGCGGGAGATAATGTAAATATTGAATACAAATCTTCTGGGGAATTAGAACAACGCGAAGCAAGTGCAATTGAAGCGGAAATATTATTAGCGCTCCCGGATTTGAGAAGAGCTGAGATTGAAAGAGGGTTGTCCCTAATCGGTCCGCATCGGGATGATTTACTTTTAACACTCGGCGCCGCACCGGTGCGTGGGTATGCAAGCCAAGGTGAATCATGGTCTTTTGCACTTTCGTTAAGAGTTGCCGCTTATCACCTCTTCCGTTCCGACGGTGATTTGCCTATCTTGATCCTTGATGATGTCTTCGCTGAACTGGATGCGACCAGAAGGAAAGCCTTAGTTGAATTAATAAAGGATGGTGAACAGGTGATCGTGACGGCTGCGGTGGAAGAGGATTTACCGCAGGATTTACTTCATCGGAAAATTTATGTAAGTAATGGCACCTTAAATGAGTAACCAACGAGATTTAGCAAGGGCTTTACTGGCTTCAGCACGCAGACACTCACACCGATTTCGTAAAGAAGGATCATCAGGGCGAAGAGAAAATTCAGAAAATTCAGAAAACGAGCAAGGTCAATCGGTTGGCCCGCAATTAATAAATGAATCACTCTCTGAATTAATTGCAGATCAAGGTTGGGGCGAGCATTTAAAAATTGGTGATCTATTTACCAGGTGGGATGAAATTGTCGGAGCTGAGATTGCGCAGAACGCAAAACCAATGCGGTTAACAGATGGAAAATTGTTAATCGAAGCAAGAAGCACCGCATGGGCCACTCAATTGAGATTGATGAGTGATGATTTGAAGAGACGAATTGCCGCCGAAGGGCTGGAGTTGGCCGAGATTGAAGTGGTCGGACCGCGTTCACCTTCATGGAGGCGTGGGGGGTGGACCGTCAAAGGGGGGCGTGGTCCACGCGACACCTACGGCTGACCCCAGTTGTGTGGGGGGAGTTTAATTAGGGGGTTACTTTCCCCCAGTCCCCAACAGAAGCCGAATTTTGGCTAGTTAAGTTCAAAATACCTAATAGGATTAACCCCTGCCGTGTGAAAGGTTCATCCAGCCGGCCAAAGCGAGAGTTTAAAACCGCAAATACATATGGAGTGGGGTTTAAATTGAGTTCAGAGGGCAAGCGTGAGTATGACGCTAGCGCGATCCAAGTTCTTGAAGGACTTGATGCCGTTCGTAAACGCCCCGGAATGTATATCGGTTCCACCGGAGAACGCGGTTTACATCATTTAGTTTATGAAGTTGTCGACAACTCTGTTGATGAAGCACTCGCCGGTTATTGCACGCAGATAGATGTTGTACTTGAAAACAACGGTGGAGTAAGTGTTACCGATAATGGTCGTGGAATTCCGGTAGATATTGTTGAAAGTGAAGGAAAGCCAGCTGTTGAAGTTGTGCTGACAGTTTTACATGCCGGTGGAAAATTTGGCGGCGGCGGATATGCAGTTTCAGGCGGACTTCACGGTGTTGGTGTTTCAGTAGTCAACGCTCTTAGTGCCCGGCTTGATGTTGAAGTACAACGCGAAGGATTTTTTCATACGCAAAGTTATAAGTTGGGTGTTCCACAAGCACCACTTAAAAAAGGCGAGAAAACTTCACAGACCGGGACCAAAGTAACGTTTTGGCCCTCTGAAGAAATTTTCGAAACCACGGTTTATTCTTTTGAAATTCTTTCGACGCGTTTTCGCGAAATGGCTTTTTTGAATCGTGGCATGACAATCACTTTGCGAGATGAGCGCCAAGGCCATGTTGATGAAAAGGGCGAACCTATTCATGTCACTTATAAATATGATGGTGGAATTTCAGATTTTGTAAAACATTTGAATTCAACAAAAGGCGAATCGCATAAAAGCATAATTTCATTTGAATCCGAAGATGCCAAAGCCCAACTTTCACTGGAAGTTGCGATGCAGTGGAGCATTGGTTACACCGAATCTGTTTATACCTTTGCGAACACCATCAATACTCAAGAAGGCGGAACACACGAAGAAGGTTTCCGTACCTCACTCACATCGATTGTAAATAAATTTGGTGAAGAGTGGGGATTAATCCGCAAAAAAGAGGATCGCTTAACTGGCGATGACGTGCGTGAAGGTTTAACTGCGATTGTTTCGATTAAATTAGGGGAACCGCAATTTGAGGGACAGACCAAAACAA
Organism: Actinomycetota bacterium; assembly: GCA_009701305.1. Lineage (GTDB taxonomy): Bacteria > Actinomycetota > Actinomycetes > Nanopelagicales > Nanopelagicaceae > UBA3012. The sequence goes on from WLKK01000002.1 coordinate 55,749, forward strand.
AATTAGGTAACACAGAAGCAAAATCCTTTACCCAAAAAGTTGTGCACGAAAGATTGGGTGCTTGGTTTGAAAGTAATCCAAGCGAAGGCCGCGATGTAATTCGTAAATGTATTGATGCTGCAACAGCGCGAGTAGCCGCACGTAAAGCTCGTGAACTTTCTAGATCCCGAAAAGGTTTGCTTGAAGGCCGCGGAATGCCTGGAAAATTGGCGGATTGCCAATGGACAGATCCAAGTAAATGCGAGCTATATATTGTTGAGGGCGATTCAGCCGGCGGCTCTGCCAAGGGTGGTCGCGACTCAAAGTTTCAGGCGATCTTGCCGATTCGCGGAAAAATTCTTAATGTTGAAAAGGCTCGAATCGATCGAGTGTTGCAAAACAATGAAGTGCAAGCATTGATCACTGCGCTTGGCACTGGCGTGCACGACGAATTTGATATCGCCAAACTTAGATATCACAAGATCGTTTTGATGGCCGATGCTGATGTGGACGGACAACATATTCGCACCTTGCTTTTGACATTACTTTTCCGTTTTATGCGTCCACTTCTTGAGGGTGGATATGTTTATTTAGCGCAACCACCTCTTTATAAATTGAAGTGGGGCGGCAAAGAACCAATTCAATACGCATTCTCAGATCGTGAACGCGACGGGATGATAAAAATTGGTTTAGATAACAACAAGCGGCTCCCTAGAGAAGATGGAATTCAGCGATTTAAAGGCCTTGGTGAAATGCCCGCCAAAGAACTTTGGGATACCACCATGGATCCAGATACTCGCGTACTAATCAAAGTAACTCTTGAAGACGCAGTAGCAGCAGATGATCTTTTCTCGGTGCTAATGGGTGAAGATGTCGAAATGCGCAGAAATTTTATTCAACGTAATGCAAAAGATGTTCGGTTCTTAGATATCTAGGTTATGGAGTTTGTAAATTATGGATGAGACACGCGACCGGGTAGAACTTGTCGATCTCCAAGTGGAGATGGCACGTTCTTACCTCGACTATGCGATGAGTGTGATCGTTGGTCGTGCGCTTCCTGATATTCGCGATGGATTAAAACCAGTTCACCGCCGCGTTCTTTATGCGATGTTTGACGCGGGCTACAGACCTGATCGTGGTTATTACAAATCTTCCCGTGTAGTTGGTGACGTAATGGGTAATTACCACCCACACGGTGACACAGCTATTTACGACACCTTGGTGCGGTTAGCCCAAACTTGGTCATTGCGTTATCCACTTGTTGATGGAAATGGAAACTTTGGTTCACCTGGAAATGATCCAGCTGCTGCAATGCGTTACACCGAAGCTCGTCTTGCTCCACTTGCAATGGAAATGATGCGTGACATCGAACAAGGCACTGTTGATTTCACACCAAACTATGACGGACGATCTGAAGAACCAACAGTTTTGCCAAGCCGTTTCCCTAATCTTTTAGTTAATGGAAGTGCGGGAATTGCAGTTGGTATGGCCACAAATATTCCGCCGCATAACTTGACTGAAGTTTGTCGTGGAGTGCAATGGTCACTAGAACATCCAGATGCCAGCAGCACGGAATTGCTAGAAGCATTACTTGGGTTTGTTAAGGGACCTGATTTCCCAACTAAAGGTTTAGTTGTTGGCCGTCAAGGGATTGAAGATGCATATCGCACTGGTCGCGGATCAATCACCATGCGAGCAGTTGTTGAAGTTGAAGAGATTAATGGCCGCACCTGTTTAGTTGTTAGTGAACTTCCGTATCAAGTTAACCCAGACAATGTGGCTTTGAAAATTGCCGATCTAGTTAAAGATGGAAAAATCGCTGGAATTGCAGATGTTAGAGATGAAGGAAATGAGCGCTTAGGACAACGTTTAGTTGTTGTTCTGAAAAAAGATGCCGTAGCGAAAGTCGTTTTAAATAACCTTTTCAAACATACTCAATTACAAGAAACTTTTGGCGCCAATATGTTGGCTCTTGTTGATGGTGTGCCACGCACCCTGCGTCTGGATGAATTCATTCGTTATTACATTGATCATCAAATTGAAGTAATCGTTCGCCGAACCAAATTTAGGTTGGCGGAAAAAGAAAAGCGTGCCCATATTTTGAGCGGATACTTAAAGGCTCTCGATGCACTGGATGCGGTTATTGCACTTATTCGTGCGAGCCAAAGTACTGATGATGCTCGTACCGGTTTGATGAAGTTATTAGATGTTGATGAAGTGCAAGCAAATGCTATTTTGGATATGCAACTTCGGAGATTGGCAGCGTTAGAGCGACAAAAAATCATTGATGAATTCAACATTCTGATGGCTGAGATCATTGAGTTAAATGAAATTTTGGCAAGCCCAGCGAGACAGCGTGAAATAATATCAACTGAATTAGCCGAATTAACAAGTAAATATGGTGATGAACGGCGCACTCAGATTATTGCTGCGGAAGGAGAAATGGTTGCGGAGGATTTGATCACTCAAGAAGATGTTGTAGTGACAATTACTCGCGGCGGATACTCCAAACGCACCAAAGCAGAGTTGTACCGCTCGCAACGCCGTGGTGGTAAAGGCGTGCGCGGTGCGGCATTAAAACAAGATGACATTGTTGATCACTTTTTTGTGACAACAACGCATCATTGGATTTTGTTTTTTACAAATAAGGGAAGGGTTTATCGCGCTAAAGCGTACGAGCTTCCAGAAGCTGGTCGAGATGCACGTGGTCAACACGTCGCAAATCTTTTGGCATTCCAGCCAGATGAAAAGATTGCCCAAGTTCTAGCTATCGATACCTATAACTCAAGTAATTTCTTGGTGATTGCAACACTTGGTGGATTAGTTAAGAAAACTGCGCTTTCAGAGTATGACTCAAATCGATCAGGTGGATTAATTGCAATTAACTTGCGACCAAACGACGAAGTTGTTTCAGCAGTTCTTGTTGGCGAACGCGATGATCTTTTATTGGTTTCCAAAAAAGCAATGTCATTACGGTTCACCGCTGATGATGAAGCTCTTCGTCCAATGGGTCGATCTACAAGTGGTGTTATCGGTATGAAATTCCGCGCCGGCGATGAATTACTTGCGATGGATCGCGTGATTGAAAATGGAAAATTAGATGTCTTTACTGCAACCGATGGTGGATATGCCAAGCGCACGCCGGTTGAGGAGTATCGCGTTCAAGGGCGTGGCGGTTTAGGAATTAAAGCTGCAAAGATTGATGAAGAGTCGCGTGGCACTTTAGTTGGCGCATTAATTGTGAGTGAAGAAGATGAAGTTCTGGCAATTACATCTGCTGGAACAGTTATGCGAACCCCAGCGGCTGAGGTGCGCCGAACCGGTCGCGACACAATGGGAGTGCGTTTAGTCAATCTCACCGATGAAACTGTTGTTGTATCTATCGCACGAAATGCAGAAGCAGAGGGCAGCGAAAGCAGCGAAGTGGCGGAGTAATACGTTTCGGCGCTGCGGATAAGGGATTATCGGATTGGGAGGGCCGTCTTACTTAGGTGTAACCTTCCCCTTCGCAGTTGATGTATCAGAACTAAATAGCGGGCCTGTAGCTCAGCCTGGTTAGAGCGCTTCCCTGATAAGGAAGAGGTCGGAGGTTCAAGTCCTCCCAGGCCCACAATCCGGATTTGGCTCTTACCTAAATAGCCTTTTAGGTAAAAGGTTAGTTAGGATTAAGAAGTTGAAACGGAGGGTCCTAGGTTGTTTAAAAGATTCCTAGCGCTCTTTGCAGTTGGATTTGGTGCTTACGCTTTATTTACTCGTGTCCGCCAGGCGCAGAGCGAAGAAGCGAATTGGTTAAATGTTGGAGTTGCAGATGGCAATGAAAGCATTGGTGGGGAAGATCCACCCGACACCGAATAATTAGCATAATTAGGTTTATAAATAAATAAGGGGACTTAGCTCATCTGGTAGAGCATCGCCTTTGCAAGGCGAGGGTGAGGGGTTCGATCCCCCTAGTCTCCACAATATTTGAAAGTAATTAATGTAGAAATAATCTAAAACGGGAGCAATTATGAGCACAGCAACTTTGCATACAACTATGGGTGACATCGTTGTTGAGTTATTTCCAAATCATGCTCCAAAAACAGTACGTAACTTTGTAGAACTTGCGACTGGTGCGAAAGAGTGGAGTCATCCAGTTACTGGAAAAAGTAGCAGCGATAATTTGTATGACGGCACAGTTTTTCACCGAGTAATTTCTGGTTTTATGATTCAAGGTGGAGATCCAATTGGAAATGGAACCGGTGGACCAGGTTACAAATTCGCTGATGAGTTTCATCCAGAGTTAGTTTTTGATCGCCCATATCTTTTAGCAATGGCAAACTCCGGACCGGGAACAAATGGCTCACAATTTTTTATTACCGTTGCGCCAACAACTTGGTTAAATCGCAAACACTCAATCTTTGGCGAAGTTAAAGATGCAGCAAGCCAAGCTGTTGTAGATGCAATTGGGGAAGTTGCCACTGGCTCACAAGATCGCCCAGCAACTCCAATTTCGATTAAATCAATTACCGTTACCGAATAATCTGAATAATTAGCCGTAACCCAGAATAGTTATCCACAGGGTTTATCCCCATGTGGAGAATTACATCGTTGTAATTTAAGGCTCATTTTAGAGCTTTAGCGCCAGCGGGTGGCCAAAGAAAAGCCAATTCCTACAAATACAAAGCCGATCCCCATGTTCCAGGCACCCAGGTTAGGGATTGGATATTTAGTCTGAGTGATGTAATAAACGACGATCCAGGCAAGGCCAAGCAAGAAAGCGGTCAACATCGCAGGCGCTAGCCATTTAGGGCTTTCAGTTGGTTCTGGGGTTGTCTGCACAACTTGTGCTTGAACTGTGCGCTCTTGTTTTACCTTTTTACGAATTCGAGATTTTGGCATCCGCCACCCCAATCACTAAATGACCAATCATGATCAACGAGGGCAATCCTACCCTGTCCGGGCAACCCCTTCTGCTTAGCGGGAGGCGCACTGGGTGGGGCAAGATAGACCCGTGCCAAACCACGCAGATACCAATCGCAAGATTTTAGTGATTGATAATTACGACTCATTTGTTTACAACATTGTGCAATACCTCGGTCAACTTGGTGCGGTCTGCACAGTGCCGTCTGATGGTTATCAATTACTACGAGCGGCGGTAAATACTGATAGTCCCGTAATTTTCATTGAGCACCGCTGGTTGCACCAAACGACTGAAGAATTTGTCCCAAATG
>WLKK01000020.1 GCA_009701305.1 Actinomycetota bacterium
CAGTCGAAAGAATTACTCCGTCAGGAAAAGTTTGGCAACGGAATAAATAATCAACTAAGTCAGGAAGAGTTCGATTCAAACCTGAAAGGGCGGTATCTGCTTGCCAAACAATCGCACTTCCTCTTTTAATTTCTGCGTGAATACTCATATCTGCTGCGCTTGGTGCCAGCCAAGACAAAGTGATATCTGGGCCAAGAGAAGTAGAACCTAAATAGGATTTTGCTTGTGGCAAATACAGTGGATTCTCTCCCTCTATTGTGCGAGCAGTCATGTCATTACAAATTGAAAAACCAATAATCTCGCGAAACTTATTAACCACAATTGCGACTTCAGGCTCAGGAACTGATGCCTCTGAGTCATAACGAATACCGATTGGATCCCCATTACCGACTGTGCGGCGACAAGTTGCCTTAAAAAATAACTCTGGTCGATCAGCTTCATAAACTCTTTGATAAACGTCAGGTGTGTCGCTTTCCTCTTTACGGGCATCACGCGAACGCAAGTAAGTAACTCCAGCACCCCATACTTCCGTTTCAGGTGCGACGGGTGGGACAAGTTCGCCTGTGACCACGTTACCGGCATCTTTTTCAATAGCAACTTTTAAATCACTCATTCGCATTTGTAATGCTTGCGTCAATGTTGGGACACCAGGAATAGTTTTGAATACACCATTTTTACTCACCACTAATGCAAATGGATTTGTAGCGGTAGAGATGACGGCAAGTTTCATAATTACTCCTTAAATTCTGACGTTAGCCTATCGGTGCTTTTGAGGTTGATGAACGCACAACCAATTGATTTGGCGGATTGGTCAAAATGATTTTTTCGATAATGCCGGTTTCCATCTGTTTCAACAACATTCCAATGGCTAATTTCCCCAACTCATAATTTGGCATTTTTACAGCAGTTATCGGGGGCCAAGTAGCATCAGCAAACCAAATATCATGGATTGAGACAAGTGAGATATCTTCCGGAACTCGTAACCCAAGTGTATGTATCTGGGCTAATGCCCCAAGAGCTGCGTTTGCATTTGCAACAATCAACGCAGTTGGATGATTTGGATGAGCAAGAATTTGCGAAACTGCTTTTCGACCATCAACACCTGTATACCCAATTCTTGTTACCCACTCTAAATTGACTTCTAACTTCTTTCGCTTCATACCAGATACAAAACCAGCTAATCGACGCGCGCCAGTTGGACTGCTTAATTCGCCACCGAGGAACCCAATTTTTTCATGTCCTAAAGAAAAAAGATGTTCTAGAGCTAACTCGACTGCACCAGCATCATCAAAAATGATATGAGATAATTTCGAATCGTCTCGTGAATTAATCAAAACAATTGGTAAAGTTCCAGATGTTAATTTCTCTAAGCCTTCTTTAGTGACTCCATCTGGGGCTTGTAATATAATTCCATCAGCGCGTCCCTCTTCCACTATTCTTCTCAACCAACCATCAGCACTTTCGACTGCATTTGCGCGATTAATCAGAACTGAAAGATTCCGAATGTCAGCCTCTTCTTCGACTCCCCTTGCTATTTCACTGAAAATTGCATTCGCATAATCAGGAGTCAGAAGTGCAATTGCGCTATTTTTTGATAAACGCAATGCCCGTGCTGCGTGATTTGGCTGATACCTAAGTTCCTTCGCTGCTGCTAATACTCGCTCACGAGTTTTAGCTGCGACGCGCAACGATGGATCTGCATTCAGGATTCTAGAAACCACTGAGATGGAAACATCCGCTGCGTTAGCTACATCTACTAATTTTGTCATCTATTAAAGTTCTATTACCCGGTTAGTTGCAATCGATTCATATAACGCAGCAACTAATTTAAGGGTTCCAAGGTTTTCTTCTACACTGGAACGAAGAGCATCCTTTCCTGCAATCGCACCAAGAAGAGAGCCCATAGTTCCGATGAATGCATCCGGGAACCACCGAGTAGTAACCGGATATGGCGTCCAGCCGTCAGTTGGTAACTTTGCTGAGTTAACTTCTAAAGTATCAACTCTGCCGGTTGGGTAGTCATACAACAACCCAAGAGTTCCCCGGATCGCACCACCATCTCCATCAATTCTAAACTCCGCATAATTATCTCCACCACGGTTTACGTGGTTAGCATGAACTATCGCGGTTACCTCGTCAGGATATTTGTAGGTACTAACAGTTCTGGTTTCTCCGATTGGGAATTGACCCTTGGTTCGCCCTGCTACCGAATAAACTGAAATTGGATCACCTAGAAACCAGCGGATTACGTCATGATAGTGAATTGAATGAACCATAATTTCAAGCTTTTCCATATTTTTTGCCCAAGGAAACATCTCCCATGGGGTTGCCAGGTTTACTGTGATAGATATCGAAGTTACTTTTCCGACCCAACCCAGATCTACCATTTTGTAGGCCGCAGCCATCCCTTCTTCAAACCGTAACTGTTGATTTACTCCTGCAATAATCCCTGACTCTTTTGCTGCTTTGATTATCATTTCGCCATCAGCAACAGTTGTTGCTAAAGGTTTTTGAGCCAAAATGTGCCGACCGCTCTTTGCAACTTCGACAAATACATCTCGTTGAACAGCTGGAGGAACAGCGATATCAATAACTTTAGCTTTGCTATCGCGTAACAACGTTGCTAAATCTGGATAAACAATAGAAATCCCATGTCGGCTAGCAACATCTTTGGCTCTGTCCTGGTCAACGTCAGTGATTCCGACGATTTCCAACCCCGCCTTTTTATAAGCAGGCAGGTGCGCACCATCGACTATCCCACCCGCACCAACAATTGCTATCGGAAGCTTATGAGATTCTGGTATTTCAAGTTTTGCGAACTCTGAAACTTCCTTAAAATGATCAATCATGATTGCTCTTTTGCAATCTCAGAACGAGCTTTAATTGGATCTCGATACTTCACTGTCTGCAGGTGTTCGCAGTAAAGAACTAACTCTTCATCATCAGCCCGAAATACTTCATAACTAACTCTAAATAAACCTAACTCTTCATATTTAGGAGTTTTTTCCAGCAAAGTTCGCATTGTATAAATGGTGTCATTTACGAAAACTGGCTTAATAAATCTGAGTCGATCATATCCGTAACTAAAAGTTTGGGTGTTGTTATGTGCCATTAATCCCATACCAAATGAGAAAACAAGAGCGCCTGGGACAATTCTTTTGCCAAACATTCCTTCTTTTGTAGCAAATATTTCATCCCCAACATAAGGATGCATATCTAGTAACAAGCAGTTGAAGAGCATCATCTCACCCTCGGAAATTGTTCTCCTAATTGAGCGATCCACTTCTCCTACTTGGTAATCCTCATAATATTTATTATCTTGATTCCATACTGGAACCTGTAAACGCTTGGTGACATCATGGTTTGGATTTTTCATTATTTTCCTCCTAGGAATTCTCTACGAATCTTTTCAGTATCTTCGCCAACCCTCGGTGCACCTTTGCGGTTTTTCAATGTTTTTCCATCTAAACGCATTGGTGCTCTAGTTGTTTTTATTTTAATTTCATCTGCATCGCCACGAACAGTTTCTTGCATCATTTCAAGTTGCGCAAAACCCTCATGTTCCACTAATTCGGGAAGGGTAAGTACTGGTGCGCACCAAACATCTGCTTTGTCGAGAATGCTGAGCCAGTGCTCTGTTTTCTGCGTTGCTAGATATTTGGACAGTGCCTGAGTGATCACTTCTTGATGGCTCCACCAATCTTCAGGGTTGGTAAATACTGCGATAGATTCGAGACCGATCAATTCGCCTAAAGAATTTATCGGTGTCATTGCAATTGCAAGGTATCCATCAGAGGTTGGATATATCCCGTATGGAGCTGGCAAAAATGCATGGGCAGCATTTCTAGGTCCACGATTAACTCGCAACTGATCATCAAATGCATGAGCGCTTATCAACTCAAATTGCAGATCGAGCATTGATTCGGCCAAACTGGTATCAACGATTCCGCCCACACCGGTGCGTTCGCGACGCAACAATAAGGCGGTTACTCCATGGGCTATGTGAATAGAAGTCAGGATGTCGGCGATAGCAATTCCAACTGGGATTGGCGGTTCATCTTTACTGCCATTAAGCCAAGGAAAACCGGTAATCGATTGAGCAAGTAAATCCTGACCTGGTCGATCTTTCCAGGGCCCCTTTTCTCCATACCCAGTAGCGCTGGCATAAATAATCTTTGGGTTTATCGCTTTGACAGCCTCATATCCAAATCCCAGCCGTTCCATAACACCTGGCCGAAAGTTTTGAATTATTACATCCGCTTTTTTTATCAACTCAATTACATCTTTTTTATCACTTTCATTTTTTAAATCAGCGGCAAAACTTTCCTTATTCCGATTCATAATGTGAAACGAGAGGGTATCTCCATCACTTGCGATACCGGCAAAAGCAAGGGTTCTGCCAATATCTCCAGTACCTGGACGTTCGATTTTTATTACCCGCGCACCTAAATCTGCAAGACGCATAGCTGAAACCGGGCCAGCTAAAAATTGGCTGAAATCAAGAACTAAAATTCCATCCAACGGTAGTTCGGGCCTTGCAATTCGTTGCGACATCAATCACCCTTCAAATTAAGATTCAATGAATTAATCGACGTGAAAAACTTCAGGGATTGAATGCCACCATTCTTCTCCAGTGCATTCAGCAACTGGACGTTGCATTGGCTTCATGACATCCCACCACTCTTGAGTCTTAGGATCTTCACCCATTTTTGCGCTATCTGCTTCAAAATCAGAACCAATATATTCAAAGTATGAGAAAAGCAATTCACCGTAACGATAAATAGAGTAATTTCTAATATTGCAATCGTAAATAGTTTTCAATACCTCTGGCCATACAGCTGCGTGATAACGCTCGTACTCTGCCCAATCTTTTTTCGGAATTCCAATAACAGATCCATATCTTTTCATTTGGATTAACCTTTCATATAAGGATTAGAGTGAGTAGAACTTAGTTGCAGTGCGATATTTAATATCATCTTGTTGATCTTGCGAAAGATGGGCAATTACATCCTGTTGTGCTTTCCACACAGTTTGATAATCGTTGGCAAGTAAAATTACCGGCCAATCCCCACCTAACATGACCCGATTTGAACCAAATATTGAAACCACATGATCCACATATGGGATCCAATCTTTAAATGACCAATTTGAATCAGAAGCAGTATTTAATCCTGAAATTTTTGCATAAATATTTGGATACTTTGCGGCTTTCGCCATATCACTAGCCCATGGCTCCCATTCTTTATTTTTAATACCTGGTTTTGAGAGATGGTCAATCACTATTTTTAAATTTGGATACTTTTCGGCAATTACTGGCAGACAGGACATATGATCAGAATTGATCGTCACAAAATCCATCACCAAATTACGCGAAGCAAGATGTCCAATGCCCTCGAGAACCTCTGGCTTTAAAATCCACTTTGGATCCGGGTAATCATGAATTAAATTTCGCACCCCTTTAAAGACCGGATTCTTCACCAATACATCTAGAGCTGCACTAGCCTCATCAGGCCGATTTAGTGGAACCCAACCAACAACACCTTTCACAAATTTATGTTTTGCTGCAACATCTAACATATAAAAAGTATCTGCATAAGTATCTGCTGATTGGACCATGACTGTTCCAGTTACACCAGCCGGGCCAAGTTGTGGCTCTATTAATTCAGGTCCAAAATCGTCGTAAATTACTCCGTACTCCGGCTTGAGCCAGGAATACTCTCTTTCACTAATAATCCAGAGATGTTGGTGTGTATCGATCATTTGTGAATTATTACTCATTTTATTAACCTCTCTGCCATCATCGGTTTACTATGTAGATTTTAAATAGTAAGAGCACTACTTCGTTTTTTTGATTAGTAATTGTCACTTTTTCGTCAATAAAACCAAATTGATCATTCTTCTTCGGGTGATCACGAGATCCAATAATTTCAGAAGTTACTGTGATTGTGTCTCCAATAAATACTGGCTTTATAAATCTGACTTTTTCATATCCATAACTCATCGCATCTGGATTTATTTCACCAGCCGTCATTCCAATCCCTACGGAAAGAATTAATGTTCCATGAGCCATTCGCTTTCCAAAAGGCTGAGTCGCACACCATTCGGCATCCATGTGATGAGGATAGAAATCACCAGTCTGGCCAGCGTGAGTAACGATGTCGGCTTCTGTGATTGTTCTAGAGAAACTTTTACGAGTTGTTCCAATTTCATACTCTGAGAATTTCATTCGATCACCGCATGTCGGTCATAAAGTTCAGCAATTAGAGCGACTTCCTTTCCGGTTAATTTCTTTGCTACTAAAGAAGGATGAACAATCTTAGAAATCTCCATTTGAATATCGGGCCAACCAATCACAGGCGGCCTGATCCATGCTCGCTCAAGGGTTCGTAAAGTATTTCTAAAAAAGTAATTTGTTATCTCATTACATTCACGGCTCTTCCAAGCCCGTAAATTTCCAGGCTGCCCACCAGCTTTGGTATACACGGTGGACTGCACATCACCTTTAGCCAACGTTAGCGCTGCTTTAAAAGCTGCTTCAGGATTTTTAGTCGCGCTAGAAACTGCAATTCCAGTTCCACCTAAACAGGCGCCACTAGCTTGTCCGTCGAATGATGGAATATCATCGTAAGAAAGTAAATTTTTGCGGAATCCAACTCTTCCATAATTTGTATACCCATAAAGTGCGAGTGCGTGACTGTAAGGTCCATCGTCGGCGAGCGCTTCTGCTGTATCAATAGGATTAAATGTTGCACAAAAATCTGGAACGAGATGTGTAAATTCAATCATTAACTCCAACGCCTCTGCTGCAATCTGGTTATCAATGAAATTTTTACTGCCAGCAAGAGGAGCACCTAATTGCGCGCATAAAGTTGCGAAGGTACTAAAAGCATCGACCGGCTTGTAGGGCCAAAGCAATTTACCCGCTTTGCCAATTTCTTTTGCATCATTCCAAGTTAGCGGCGCACAATCTGCACGATCAGGACGATAAGCACTTACTTGTGATGCTGCATCTAACGCCAACGCCCAATGTTTATTTCTAAACAAATAGGAGTGATGAGATCCGCCTACACTTTCCTGAGCAAGTTGATCTAAATCTGCTGCTGATACAAAATCTTCAAAAGGTAAAACTGTTCCTGCAGCAACTGCATCTGGAATATGTGGGTAATCGATGACCATTAAATCGAAATCTTGGTAGAACTCTTCTATTTTCTGATCACCGAAAGCCAGCAGGGATCGTGCGGTCCAATCTACGGTTATGCCTAAGTTGCTCTGTAAAAAAGGATCAGATGCCACTAAACAGCCATGTCCGCGAACATGCTCCCAAGTCATTCCCGTTAATTTATGCTCAGCAGGCCTTAAAGACATGGCCAGAGATTATGGGAAAACGATTTTTCAGTCAATAGGCGGGATCAAGCCAGCCTTCTCTAATGCGGCCCAAGCCTCTGCCGGTACTTCGGAATCGAAATCTGCGATATTTGCCAGTAGCTCTTTAGGACTGCGCGAACCAGTCAGAACTGTGGTGACCGCTGGATGACGTAATGGGAATTGAATCGCCGCGGCCGTCAAAGAGACATTAAAAGTTGCCAACAAATCTCTGATTTTTTGGGCTTTGGCAATTATTTCATCTGGTGCTGGAGCGTAATGAAAAGTGGCACCGGCTACTGGATTAGCCAAAATTCCTGAGTTGTAAACGCCACCAATCATTACTGAAACTTTTCGTTTCATTGTCTCTTTAAAGAGTTGCTCCTGCGATGACTGATCTAGCAAGGAGTATCTTCCGGCAATTAATACGATATCAATATCCGTTTCAACCACCGCTTTAATAGTAGGTGAACAGAAATTCATTCCGACTCCGATAGTGCTTACCATTCCCTCTGCACGCATTTCTTCTAATGCGGGGTAGGCATACTTGATTGCTTCATCTATTCGATCATCTGCATCATGAATCAGTGCAACATCAATTCTGTCAACATTTAGTCGTTTTAAACTTTCCTCAAATGATCTACGTACGCCAGCTCTTGAGTAATCAAATACTGGCTCTACTGAAGTATCTGCATCAGCAAAACCTGCCAAACCGCCAGCGTTAGAAACGCCTGAAACCGGATTTAAGACACGTCCAACTTTTGTGGATAAAATATAGGGGCGCTTTGCCGCATTAAGACCCCGACCTAATCGAACTTCAGCTCGTCCTGAGCCATAAAGCGGTGCGGTATCAAAGAAATTAATATTTGCATCAAATGCTGCGGCAATCACTCCGTCAGAATCTGCTTCTGGAACAGAGGTAAATAATCCACCTAGTGGAGCTGTTCCTAGCGAGAGTTTGGTTACTTCAAGACCAGTCCGTTCGATTTTGACCAACTCACTATGGCGTGACACAGGCTTTACCTCTTCCTTAACTTCTAATTAAATCAAGCGGTGCTTGAAGTTGAAGAACTAACAACTTGGGCGCGACCTGATTCCAATCTTGCGACCGGAACTCGGAATGGCGAACAAGATACATAATCTAAACCTAATCCGTGGAAGAAGTGAATACTCCGTGGATCTCCGCCATGCTCACCGCACACACCTAATTTAAAATCAGGACGTAAAGCCCGGGCTTGTTCAGATGCGATCTTGACCAAAAGGCCAACTCCATCTTGATCTAGGGACTCAAATGGATTAAACGGTAATAATTCAAGATCTAGGTATCTTGGTAAGAAGGTGGATTCCACATCATCTCGACTAAAGGCCCAAGTTAATTGGGTCAGATCATTAGTACCAAACGAGAAGAAATCCGCATAATCTCCTAATCGAGTAGCAGTAATCGCCGCTCTAGGAGTTTCGATCATTGTTCCAATCGGAATAACCAATTGTTGGCCCGTACCTTTGAGAGTTTCGGCGATCTCAACTTCTAGTGTTTCGCGCAAATAAAGTAATTCACGTTGGGTAGCAACTAATGGAATCATTATCTCTGGTTTCGGATTATGACCAAGCTGTTTTACTTCAAGATAAGCATGCACCAGGGCACGAACCTGCATCTTAAATAACTCCGGAATCAAAATTCCAAGCCGAACACCTCGAAGACCCAGCATCGGATTGGATTCATGCAAGCGTTTAACAGCGGCAAAGATTGCTTGATCGCGAGTTGAAACTTCAGTACCTAGCGCTTCAGCGCGGGCCATCTCACCGGTAAGGGAAGCTAAATCGGGTAAGAACTCATGAAGTGGTGGATCTAATAAGCGAATAGTTACCGGTAATCCAGACATCGCCATCATGATGCCAACAAAATCTGCACGTTGCAAAGGTTCCATCTCGGCAATAACACCACGTTGCACATCTTCATTTTCTGCTAAAACTAATCGCTCAACAAAAATCCGACGAGGACCTAAGAACATATGCTCGGTACGACACAAGCCAACACCTTCTGCGCCAAGAATCCGCGCACGAACTGCATCTTCTGGAGTATCAGCATTTGCGCGAACTCGAAGAGCACGAATTTTATCCGCATGTTGCAAAATTCGATCAACTGCTTTTACAACTGGCGATGCTTCATCGGCACCAGCAGATAGACGGCCCTCTAAATATGCGGTTACTGGTGATGCGATAACGGGTATTACGCCGGTATAGACCGCACCAGTTGTGCCGTCAATTGAAATTATTTCACCTTCATAAATGGTGAGACTTCCAACAGTAAATAGAGATGCTCTCTCATCAACTGAGATGCTTTCAGTTCCGCAAACAGCCGTTTTGCCCATTCCGCGAGCAACTACTGCAGCGTGTGAAGTTTTACCTCCACGGCTAGTCAAAATTCCTTCTGCAGCAACCATTCCTACTAAATCATCTGGACTGGTTTCCCGTCTTACCAAAATTACTTTTTTACCGCTTCTGGCCAAATCAAATGCTCGGCGAGAATCGAAAACAACTTCTCCTACTGCAGCACCCGGAGAGGCTGGAATTCCACGCGCGATCTCCTGGATTGATCCACTTAAATCAAATTGCGGAAACATTAATTGGACTAATTGATCGCCAGATGTGCGAGAGAGCGCTTCATCCATTGTAATTTTGCCTTCATCAACTAATTGAGTTGCAATGCGGAAAGCCGCTTCGGCCGTACGTTTTCCAACGCGAGTTTGTAAAATCCATAATTTTCCACGCTCCACTGTGAATTCAATGTCACACAAATCGCGATAATGGTCTTCTAGCAATCCCATAACTTTTTCGAGTTCGGCATGAACAACCGGCTCTTTTTTAGCCATATCCGCAAGTGACATCGTGTTGCGAATTCCAGCGACCACATCCTCACCCTGAGCACGGTCTAAGTAATCTCCATAACTTCCAACTTCACCAGTTGCAGGATCACGTGTAAATGCAACTCCAGTGCCCGAATCATCACTCAAGTTTCCAAAAACCATAGATTGAATATTTACGGCAGTGCCAAGATCAGAAGAGATCCTTTCACGACGTCGGTAAAGTTGTGCGCGCTCAGAGTTCCAGGAATGGAATACTGCCTCTACGGAACTAATTAGGTGTTCACGTGGATCAGTTGGGAATGGTTTACCCGTAACGATTTCAATCTCTTTAATAAACGCAGCCGCCAAAGCTTGTAGGCCCGCTGCATCTAACTGCTGAATGCTTTTAACTGAGTGAGATTCAAGAATACGATTTTCAATTTGATGAAACTCAGCAGGTGGAACATCACAAACTATGCGCCCATACATATCTATAAACCGGCGATAGGAGTCCCACGCAAATTTTTCATTGCCAGATATTTTCGCTAAACCTTCTGCAACGTCAGGCGTCATTCCTACATTGAGAACAGTTTCCATCATTCCCGGCATTGAAAATTTTGCTCCAGAACGAACTGAAACTAGTAACGGTTTAGTCGGATCACCAAATTTTTTATCCAGGCTTTTTTCAAGTTCATTTAATGAATTATTAATCTCTGATATTAATCCTGAAGGCATTTTTCCCGAGGAGAGATATTCGCGACATGCTTGCGTAGTAATCGTAAAACCCGGAGGTACAGGCAAGCCCATTCGAACCATTTCGGCAAGGTTTGCGCCTTTTCCACCTAACAGATCAGATTGAGTACGATCCCCAAAAGTAAATGGATGGATTAATTGCGCGCTCATTCCGCTCCCTTATTTTTCCAAATTCTCAGCATTAGAGTGGCAGAACTCTACTGAATCAACCCTTAGCCGAAGCACCAAATCTGCCCCGAGTCAACGATTCCTGAGCGGGCTGAGGGGCAATAAAAAAGTAAAATCCCGGTAGATCAAGTAGATCCGCTAGATCGACTAGATCAGCTAGATCAGAAGGCTCCAGAGCGGAATCTCTTTGGCTTGGCTGAGCAATTGGCAAAAGGCATCTCGCTCTAGCAATTTATGACAATTCGTACTACTTTGCTGGTAATAATTATGCACCCCAATCCACAGCACGTACTCGCACGGGAACTTTAGGAGTGAAAATGAAAATAACAAATATCGAAGTTATCTTGGTAGATCGCCCCGCAGTTAATCCTCCTTTTGTTTGGCGCAAAAATGTCCCCGGCTCTGACGGACCAACTGTTGGTGGATGGTTAGTAATTGAAACTGATGCTGGAATCACCGGTTTTGCCACCGCAGCACGTGGTGTGATTTTGAAGGATTATGTTGATCGTCGTTTCCGTGCGGAAATGCTTGGACAAGATCCACTGATGCGTGAGTATCTTTGGGAGCGGGTTTGGGAATTAGATCGCATTGAAAGATTTGCACCAAACATGGCACACGTTATTGACGTGGCACTTTGGGATATCGCTGCGAAAGCTGCAAATCTTCCAGTGTACAAATTGCTCGGTGGGTATCGTGAGTCCATTCCGGCTTATGCATCAACAGTTACCTACTCATCAATCCCAGAGTTTCTTGATATCGCTTCACAATGCATAGACCGTGGCTACAAAGCTATTAAGTTGCATGCTTTTGGTGATGCCAAAAAAGATGCAGAGTTATCGCTAAAACTTCGGGCACATGTTGGTCCTGATATCGCGCTTATGTATGACGGTTCGGCTGGTTTTGATTTGATGGATGCAGTTTATCTAGGACATGCATTAGATGAGGCTGGCTTCCTTTGGTATGAAGAGCCAATGCGCGAGTTTTCAGTTACTGCGTACAAGTGGCTAGGTGAGCGAGTACGGATTCCATTGCTACTTGGTGAAGTAACAGAAGGCGCACATATGAGCGCTGGAGATTTTGTGGCAACAGGTGTTGCAAGCGCACTTCGCGTTTCCACATTTTTACGTGGTGGTTTCACGGGCGCGATGCGTATCGCACATTTAGCTGACACTTTCCACCTTCGTGCCGAAGTACATGGAATGGGCTTGGAACAAGCACATCTTTGTATGGCGATTAAAAACAACACTTTTTACGAGTCCCTGGTCAAAGACAATCCATTTACTGAATTGGCCCAAGATCCGGCGATAGATAAAAACGGCATGCTCCATGCTCCAAAGGGACCTGGCATTGGCTACGAAACTTTGTGGGCCGAAAAGGGCGCTCCTAAAGAGTTGGAAAAGTTTCTCAAAGCTTAAATAAACTCCAAACTCTAATTCTAATTCGAAGATTGGAAGTAAGTAAGCGAATGGCAAAGATCACTGGTTTTAAGAGTTTGGATGTCCGTTTTCCTACTTCTCGTGGATTAGATGGCTCGGATGCCATGAATAAAGATCCTGATTATTCTGCGGCGTATCTGACATTAGAAACAGATACGCCAGGATTAGAGGGAAATGGATTTGTCTTTACTCTGGGACGTGGAAACGATCTCGCATGTGACGCCATAGATTTAATCGCGCAAACATTAATTGGCCGCGATCTTGGTCAACTTTCTAAATCAATGGGCGCGCTTGCGCAAGAGTTAGTTCGTGATAGTCAGGTACGTTGGCTTGGACCTGAAAAAGGCGTAACTCATATGGCAACTGGAGCAGTTCTTACTGCCGTCTGGGATTTAATTTCTAAAATTGCTGGAAAACCACTTTGGAAATTGCTTGCAGATATGTCTCCTGAAGAGATAGTTGAATTAGTTGATTGGCGCTACCTAACTGATGCGCTCACACCTGCCGAAGCACTTGAGATGCTAAAGAAAGTTCAACCAAATCGTGCAGCTAATGAAGCCAAAATGCTTGCTGAAGGATTGCCCGCATATACAACTACCCCAGGTTGGCTTGGTTACACCGATGAAAAAATGGTCCGTTTATCCAAAGAAGCAGTCGCTGATGGATTTACCTTAATCAAATTGAAATGCGGTGCATCCTTAGAAGATGACAAGCGTCGTCTAAAACTTGCTCGTGAAGCAGTTGGCCCAAATGTGAAACTTGCAGTTGATGCTAATCAGGTTTGGGATGTTCAGGAAGCCATTGATTGGATTAATGCCCTAGGCGATGTAAATCTGCATTGGGTTGAAGAACCAACAAATCCAGATGATGTCGTAGGACATGCCGCAATTGCAAAAGGTATTGCTCCTGTAAAAGTTGCAACTGGTGAAGCTTGTGCAAACCGAGTTATGTTTAAACAGTTCTTGCAATTAAAAGGGTTGTCTTACATGCAGATCGACTCAGCGCGCGTCGGTGGCGTGAATGAGAATGTGGCAAATGTTTTGCTTGCTGCAAAGTTTGGCATTCCAGTATGCCCACACGCGGGTGGAGTTGGATTATGTGAAATGGTCCAACATTTTGCGATGTTTGATGCAGTTGCAGTTGCTGGCCACCACGATGATCGAATAATTGAGTATATGGATCACCTACATGAACACATGTCGGTCCCCACAGATGTACGCAATGGCAGATACTTTCCACCAGCAAAACCGGGTGCTGGCGCTGAGATGCTTAAGTCCAGCTTGGCAGATTTCACTTATCCAACAGGTCCACAGTGGAAAGATTTTGTTTAATACAAGTCAGGCAAGTTAGGCAAGTTAGGCAAGTTAAGCAAGTAATAAAGGGGAGTAAAGTACTGAAAGAATAACCACCTAGACTGGAACTACCGCTAGAGAGGCAGAAAAAATGTCAGCACGTGAGTTTGAAGGATTGACCGCAGTTGTTACCGGAGCCGGATCTGGCATTGGACTTGCAACAGCCACCTTGCTGCATTCTAGAGGCGCAACTGTCTACGGTCTTGATCTAAATAAAGGCGAGATGGAAGCAACCGGAGTTGCGACTTGGATCGAATGCGACGTCAGTGACACTCCCTCTGTCGAAAAAGCATTTGCTGAAGTTGCCAAGAAGAGTCCAGTTATAGACGTGCTAATTAACAATGCTGCGATCGGATCGATTGGAACAATCGAAAGTGAATCTGATGCGAATTGGGAAAAAGTTTTCAATATCAATGTTTATGGATTAGCTCGCGTCTCACGCACCGCTCTTCCTTCAATGCGCAAAAGTAAAAGTGGTGCAATCGTAAATGTTTGTTCAGTTGCCGCTACCGCTGGAATTCCAAACCGGGCAATTTACAGCGCCTCAAAAGGTGCAGTATTAACTCTCACTCTTGCTATGGCTTGCGATCTGATCAATGACAAGATCCGAGTCAATTGTGTTAATCCAGGAACTGCAGACACTCCATGGGTGCAACGTTTACTTGCTCAAGCTGCTGATCCAGTTGCAGAACGTGCCCGTCTTGAAGCCCGTCAACCTTCTGGTCGCTTGGTTACCTCAGAAGAGATCGCAAGTTCGATCGCGTTTTTGGCAAGCCCGATGCAAAGCGCCATTACTGGCACCGCATTAGGTATTGATGGTGGAATGCAAGGTTTACGGATTCCTAAATAACTTAAGTAGGCAAGAGTACGCAAGTAGGAAAGTAGGCAAGTAGGCAAGTAGGGTTGCCTAAACTACTTTGAAAGGGGCCATTCGTGAGTAATTACAACCTTGGTCCGCGCAATATTCCGCGTCACAGCGCCCTTTCTGATGACACTTTTGATCATATTCGCGAATTGATATTGCATTACGAGATTACTCCTGGCGAGCACATCAGTATTGATGGATTAAGCAGAGCAATTGGTGTTTCGCAAACCCCAATACGTGAAGCACTAGCCCGCCTCGAATCTGAAGGTTTAGTAATTAAAGAAGCTCTTAAAGGTTATGCCGCTACCCCATTGATTACTAAAAAAGAGTTTGATGATTTATTTCAATTCAGATTATTGATTGAACCTTGGGGAGCCGCGCAAGCCGCTGAAAATATCAATGAAGCAGGGCGCGATGCACTTCAGCGAGAATTGACACTTGCCGATGAAGCGACCATGCAAGAGGATTCTTTTGTAGCAATTACCGAGCATGATGCCCGTTTCCACAATTTAGTTGCCAGATTATCTGGAAATAATTCAGTGATGATGGCTTATGAGCGAACCCACTGCCACCTACATTTATATCGGCTCTATTTTTCTGAAAAGAGCCAAAATAATCAACGAAATAAAAACTCAGTGGATGAAAATGCGGTTACTGATCTATTCCGACATTACTATTCTGCGGACACTGGCCATCTATCAATCGCTGAGCACAAAGAAGTTACTTCCGCCATTATCGCTAAAGATCCCGAGCGAGCTAGTGCCGCATTGCACGCACACATTGCTGGCTCGCGTGAGTTCTTGATTAAAACTATGGATGTGCTCGGTCGTCCTTAACTAATAATCTAATTAGTGACGGTTTAAGAGTTTCACATGTTTTGGAGTTAACTCCTCCAAAGTAGAAACCCCGAGTAATTTCATGTTTCGAATCATCTGAGATTGCATAATCTCTAGAGCTCGCTCAACGCCATCTTGTCCCCCGGCCATCAATCCATAAAGGTATGCGCGGCCGACATAAGTAAATTTCGCACCTAAGGCAACCGCTGCAAGAACATCACCTCCGTGCATGATTCCAGTATCAATATGTATTTCGTAATCTTTAGCAAACTCTTTCCTAATATCTGCCAAAAGGTGAAGCGGTGCTGCTGCTCTATCCAATTGACGTCCGCCGTGGTTTGAAAGCAATACTGCATCAGCGCCCAATTCGGCAGATTTCTTAGCGTCCTCTAAATTTTGGACCCCTTTTATAATCAAGTTGCCTTTCCACTGTTCACGCACCCACTTCAAATCTTCAAAAGTCATAGTCGGGTCAAACATGTAATCAAGTAATTCACCAACAGTTCCTGGCCAATTTGATAGTGAGGCGAATTGAATTGCAGGTGTAGTCAAGAAGTTAATACACCAGGCCGGCCTTGGCAAAGCATCAATCACGGTTTTGGCGCTCAAACGTGGTGGAACTGTTAAACCATTCCGGTAATCTCTTATACGTTGCCCTGATGCAGGTACATCCACTGTGAGCAATAAGTTTTTTACGCCGGCTTTTTGAGCTCGCTCCACCAACGCCATGCTTCCTTCGCGGTCTTTCCACATATATAACTGGAACCAGTTGCTTCCATTGGGCGCTGCAGCAACCACATCTTCGATGGTCGTTGTTCCAAGAGTAGAAAGTGAAAAAGGAATTCCAAATTTTTCGGCGGCGCGGGCACCGGCGATCTCACCTTCGGTTTGCATCATGCGCGCAAAACCTGTTGGTGCGATTCCCATAGGCATCGAAAACTTTTGACCCAATACTTCACATGTTAGATCTGCTTTTGAAACATCTTTAAGAATGCTCGGATTAAATTCGATATCTTGATATGCCTGACGAGCGCGAGCAAGGCTAACTTCCGATTCGGCAGAACCATCTGTGTAATCAAATGGACCAGTTGGTGTTCGTTTTTTGGCGATATCGCGCAAATCCCAGATTGTGTAGGCGGCGGCCAGACGCGCTTTCTTGCGTTTTAAAGTTGGCACAGTAAAAACTAAGAGTGGCTTTAGGTCACGCCATTTCGGGAATTGCCGCTTCACATTTTTGGTTTTGGTCTTGGCCACATCTTTGCTCTTATCGCTCATGCCTCAATACTATTAGAAGGGCTGGATTTTGCTAACTCTCGATCATCCGAAAATCTATATTTTTGGGTGGCCTGGCACTTTGTCGGACCTGTTTTCTAATCTGGTCATCAACAACAACCCCTGATCGCTGCGCTGCCAAAGTCGCCTGATACTCAAACCAGATCGCAACTAAAGTCGACTCGCCTTCGCGAATTTGGGCGAAAGTGCGGGTAAAGATCTGCTCCAAAAATTGATAATGACCTAATTGCAATGCCGCTTTAGCTGCCGCTAAATCTATCCGCTCACTTGGAATTCTAATTAAAATAATCTCAGTGTAAATTTCCCAAAGTTGTTCATATTTTTCTGCGGTAATGAGTAACTGTAAATACTCTTCATAAAAAGCATCATGTAACTCTGGAGCAAATTTATTTATCGCTTCTTCGTAAAAATCTAAAGCATGTGACAAATTTCCGGCTTCTCTTTGCGCTACCGCTAAATTTCGGAGCGCCCATGGAGATGATTTGTATTCTAGAGATTGATTCCAATGGTTAATTGCAATTTCTTTCTCACCAATTTCAAAATAGTAATTACCAATATGTAAAGCACTTAACCAATTTTGACGGCTATTTTCTAGAAGTGAAATCCATTCTTTTTGAACCATCCATGATGACGGGGTTTCATTTACCTCGGAATCTGGAAAGTTTCCGGTTTCAAGAAGTTCGATCCATTCACTTATCTGTACATTTCTAGCGGATTCAAAGATAAAACCAGCTGGGATTTTCTCACCAGATTTTTCCCTACGCATCTGTTCAAGTGCACCCCAGCTATTACCTTGGTAAAGAATCTCTAAAGGAGTCTGGGTAGCAAGTTTTTCAAAACGTAGATTTTCACTTTCAAGTAAATCTTTAGGGACAACTTTTTCTATCTGATCTGAGATTTTTTCTTGCGCAGTTGACCATTTCACATTTAAAAGTTGTTGATTTTCGATTTTTGTAAAACTACCGAAAAATTGCGTAAATGAAATTGCTGAATTTCCAGGCATTTGGTAGCCATGTAGTTGAGTTGGAGCCAAGCCGGCTTGCAACTCTAAATATGGTGAAAAATCAGCGGATGAAGCATCAGATAAAAACTCCTGCCAACCCCGCCCACCAACATGATTTCCCCAACAAAACATCTTTTTATAACGCAATGCTGCAGTACTTCGCTCATAAAATACTTGGCCGTCCTCGTAAAGAATTGATTCCCATGGAGAACTCATCGACTTGGGATTTTGGAAGAAATATTCATTGGCAAATGGAAAATTCTGCGGAAAAGAGAGGTCAACATCAGGAACTGTTGGCAGATAAGGCAATTTGCTGCTCCCATAACCGGCAAAGCCTTGATCCACGAAAATAACTTCATCTGTACTTCCAAATACGCGGGCTTTTGGAGTTTCGCGAACTGCAATATTTGTCCACCAATACATTGGTGTCATTTCGGATCGATCATTAATTATTCGAACATGAACCCTTAAGTTTTTTGCACCTGTGGGTAAGTGGCAATCAACAGCCCAGTAGAAATTCCGAGTTCTTTCATAATCATAAATCCGAATAAATTCATTGCCATCTTCATCAATTAACTTTGCGATATGAACGGGCGAACAGGTTCCAAACGTGTGGCCATATTGCCCCATGTTCCATTCAATCCCACCTGAAAACCAGGCGTTTAAAATGGAAAGGTTGGCGAATTGCAGAATTGGATTAGTGAATAGTAATTCTTTCTGATTTTCTTTATCAAAAAGTGAATAGAGTCGGCCGCCAAGTTCAGGTAAGAAAGTTGCTCGCAAATGTTCATTTTCAAGGACTACTGTTGTGATTTCCGTTGCTGTTAATTCTCGGGTATATCTGTCTTGCCATCGGTGTGGCAGATAGATCTCGCCAGTTTCATATCCAACTAAATTGCTTTGTTCTACCGAAAACTCATTTAGAAACTTTACTGAGCGATCTCTATTTTGATTTCTAAAAATCGGAAGCGGATTTTCGCCACCTAGGTACGCGCCCTGAATCGATATTTTGGAGGCAAATGCTTTACTTTCTGAAATTTTTAATTCATTTCGTAGCGAGTTAGCATTCCAGTCCCAATTGCAGCGCGACGTACTCGCTCACGCGCAGTTGCTTCAACCGCACCTTGTAAATGAGCACCAGATGGATATAGCCCAGGAGCATTCCGAACCGTGAATTTCAAATAAATAGGCGCGGCTACACGAACTAAATCTGGAACTTCATAGTGGCGAACCGCTCCCCCAAAATCATCAGCAGCTTCTACATAAACATCAACTGGAACATCAACTTGCGAACGGATAGCTGAAATTTGAGCCAAGGAGAGATCAGTAGTTAAATTCAATGTTGATGCACCAAGATCTTCATACAATGCAGCGGTGGCTGGATTGTTACAAGGGAGCGCTACTGAGGTTTTTAAAACCAGATCCTCGGGCAGATCCCCGCTGCGTTTGGCTTTTCCTAAAACATCAAGCAATCCGATGTCACCAACTAATACTGATTTAACACCTAGATTGACTCCATGCAGCACATCTTCAACGGCGAAGCGAAGTTGATCGGCACCACGAAGTGATGGATGAACCGTTGCACTGGATGTGCCAATAGTCGCCCGTCCGATATCCCAAGATGATCGCGGTCCCACGAAAAGACAAACTTCAGCTTTAGCTTTTTCACCTAACTCTAAAAATTCTTTGATCTCTGGATCGGTGAGCATCATAATTCCACTGCCTTGGCTTGCGCGATGGAAAGCTAATTTATGTTTTGTGGCCTCTTCAATAACAACACGCATTGCAGCGGGACCTTCAACGGAGGGAATCTCTACCTTCCAGCGACTTCCATCGGAAAATCTTTTTGCACTCTCAGGGAGATTATCTGCATCAGCACTTACTATCTTTTGATTACTTAGTAATGAAATTCCAGCATGCATTGGACCTTTAGGATCGCGACTACTTTTCCACTCAGACATTTATACTCCCTATTTTGTGTCTGCAAAATTTGATTAAGCAAACCGCGCGTGCAGCCCACCATCAACCATTAAATCTGCACCATTTATAAATGATGCATCATCAGATAAAACAAATGAAACAACTTTTGCAATTTCTGAAGGATTTCCCATTCGAGCCATAGGTTGCACCGCTTCAGCATCAGCTTTGCGATCAGGGTAAAGGTCAAAATAAGAGTGAACCAATGCGGTCAAGGTGTATCCCGGAGAAACCGTGTTCGTCCGGATATTCCGTGGGCCCTCATCAAGAGCCAAGTTGCGAGCTAAGCCATTTAATCCACCTTTAGCGGCAGAGTATGGGAAGTAATTTGGTGCGGTCATCCGACCATGAATCGATGAGATAAAAACAATTGATCCTTTTTTGGCTTTGCGCATCTCAGGTAAACATAATTTTGAAATATACCAACTTGACTTTAAATCAAGGGCAAAAAATGATTCCCACTCTTCATCTGTGTAAGTGACTGGATCTGCATACGAGTTGCGCCCTGCATTAGAACAGGCTGCAGTTACTGGGCCAAATTTTGCCACTGCAGCATCAAAAGCTGCTTTAAAAGGCGCAAACTTTGAAACATCAGCTTTAATAAATTGCACTTGGTTACCTTCGGAATTTAATTTAGCGGCTAGTGCTTCACCACGTTCTACATCAATATCAAAAAATGAAACTCGAGCACCCTCAGCCGCAGCATCTACAACAATAGCTGCGCCAATTCCTTGAGATCCGCCAGTTACTAATACGTGATGACCCTTTAATCTCATTGAAGAACTCATACTGACCGCGCTCCTATTCCGCCATCTACAGCCCAATCTGATCCATTTACAAAAGAGGCAGCATCTGAGAGTAAAAAAGTTACGACCTTAGCGATTTCAATTGGCTGACCTACTCGGCCCATGGATTGAACTGAAAGTGCATGTTCATATCTTCCAGCTTCTTCGGCATACCAAGCCTCTGCCATTGCAGTCATGATGTAACCAGGAGAAACCGCATTACAGCGAATATTGTTAGGACCCTCATCAATTCCTAAATTTCGAGTCAATCCCAAGACTGCAGATTTAGCGGCACCATAAGGAAAGTAATTTGGGGCTGTCATGCGAGCATGGATCGATGCAATATTTACAATTGAGCCTTTTCGCGCTTTACGCATTGCCGGCAAAGTTAACTTTGCAGTGTGCCAAATTGATTTCATATCAATAGCAAAAAAAACATCCCACTCTTCATCAGTCATCGTTACTGGATCAGCACTTGAACCGACGCCAGCATTATTTACTACGCCAGTAAAATCACCTTGTTTGGC
>WLKK01000021.1 GCA_009701305.1 Actinomycetota bacterium
GGTTTTACAAATATTTATAAGGCTTCGAACTCCGCCTTACGAGCAGCCATCCATGAATCCATTTGACCAGATTTCATGAGTTCCATCATTGTGCCCATCGCTGCCATGTGTGGACCATCATTTGCCCCATACATCTCTTTGCCATGTTGCTGGCTTTGTGCAGCAAGATCATCAAAAGTTTCACCAGAAAATACTTGTTCGCAAGCACCACCGAGTTGATTACAGGTCATTGATTTCATTAAACCAGCGTAGTCTATAGATTAAGAATTAAGAAGAGTCGCCCTATAAGTCGGAACGAAGAATCTTCTCCATTGGGCGTCCCTTGGCAAGCTCATCGACTAACTTATCCATGTAGCGGATCTTTTTCATTAGTGGGTCTTCTATCTCGGCAATTTTTACGCCACAGATGGAGCCAGCAATTAGCTTTGCATTTGGGTGAATTTTCGCAGCTTTGAAGAAATCCCTAAATGTAGTTCTGTCCTTGAGATGCTTCTTGAGAGTTTTTGAATCCATTCCCGTTAGCCAGGTAATCACTTTTACAAGCTCGGCCTGCGTCCGATCTTTACGCTCTACCTTATTGACATAGTGGACGTAGACGTCAGCTACAGGCATCTCAAAAATCTTGTGCATGCTAAAAGTATAAGTGAAAAAGAAGAGTCGCCCTATAAGCCCGAAGAAAGACTCTTATGCTTCAAAGCCATAATCTCGGAGCACTTCACAGACTTGAACTGAGTACTCCTCGTAGAAGGAATCTCGACCCAATTGTTGGGCCATTTTGTGGTCATCTAAGTTCTTCCACTGAGAAATTGCCTCTAAAGAAGTGAAATACGAAACCGTTACCCCGTCACGACTTGATGCATCTCGAAATCCAAAATGGTGTTCATAGCCATCTATTGTCTTGACTAAATTCTCCATTTTTTCAGACCACTCGGAATACAACTTCCCATCATCTAATTTGCGAGTAGAGCGAAAGATAACTACGTAGGACATAGGTACATTCTGCCCACGTTTTTGCCCACATGCCCACGTTTTTGCCCACATAAATCTATAAATTCTTGTTAGGTTGTGCAGAGAGTTGTAAAAGAAAAGTGACCATCTCCGCACGGGAAATGGCCACTAATCACTAATTTAAAGAAGAGTCGCCCTATAAGCCGGATTCTGTCGAGAATCACCATCCATCTAGTTCTGTAATCACTTACAGAATCAAGCAACCTACCCGATAACTTGAGCGAGCAGCTCTCGAACGTTATCTGTTTGATCTTGCTCCAGGTGGGGTTTACCTAGCTACGCAAATTGCTTCGCGCACTGGTGGTCTCTTACACCACCGTTTCACCCTTACCGATTTCTCGGCGGTTTATTTTCTGTGGCACTAATCCCGCGGGTTGCCCCGGGTGGGCGTTACCCACCACCTTGCTCTGCGGAGTCCGGACTTTCCTCGGTACTTGCGTAACGCGGTGATCCAGGCGACTCTTCTTGTGGTGAGTTTATCGCAGTTTAGAGCCTTAAAAAATAGCCTTTTTAGGCTAGATGGAAGAGTTCCACAAATTGATCGAAGGCATCTGCAGGCTTCAATCCAGGAACTGGAACAAAATATTCAACCATTCTTGCTTGCCATTTTAAACTTATTTCTTCGCGGGCAATTGAATCCAAAGATTCCTTAAAATTTTCAAATTCACAGTACGTAATCAAGCACCCATCTTTTTTATTTAGAAATATCGAATAGTTATGCCAGCCGGATTTTCGTAGTGCATCGAGGACTTCTGGCCAGACTTGCTGGTGTTCGGCTTCATACTCATCTACTCGATCCAATTTGATAAACATTCGAAAACAGACTCTTTCCATTATTTCCTCATTCTCTTAGCGCAATAATCTTTGGAGATTATCTTCTAAAATATTCTTTAATTTTAGTGGTTCAATGTAATTTAAGTTTTCAAAAGTTTGCCTAAATGACCCTTTGTCCAAAGATAAAGGAAAATCTGAACCCCAAATCAATCTACCTGCTGAAAATTTTTCTACTACGTATTTAATGTATGGCTCAAGCCGCTGGTAAGCGTGTACTAAGTCACTTGGTTCAAGCGCATAAAACCCACTTAACTTGAGGTAAACATTACTAAAGTTCATCAAGGATGCAATGGTGGTTAGGGCAGTTGCAATTTCATCCCCACTAATGGGTTTTGTTGGAATTGTTATTAAGCCAATATGTGAAATTAAGAGTGTCAAAGTTGGATTTCTTTTGAGAACTTCCATCCAGAGTAACCAGAGGTCTCCTTTTGAATTAACACTGACAAGCCATTTATTATCTACTAACCATTGCCAAATTTCATCGTCAATATCCCGCAATATTCCGACATCTTCATTAGTAAATACATAGAGGGATATCCCGACAAATCCTTGATCAACTAGGGATTCAAGATTTTCTCGCGACAGATCAGATGCCTTAAAGAAAGCTACGGGAGATATCCACGAATTACTTTTCTTTAAATTTGCGATGTAGGCGTTGTTCCCCAATGCCCATGGTTCCCCTTCGTAACCAATTACAAGTGCGCGACTTATTGAAAATTCATGGATTAATGGCAAGTAGGTTTCTAATGTATTTTTGTCAGAATCTTGGTAGCCATTTTCAAATAGGTGGATATGACTATCAGCCAACATTAGTGGTGACGACTTTTCTTAAGACTTCTAAAAATCTATTAACGTCATCTTCATTGTTGTATCCATGAATGGAAACCCTTACCCGGCCAGCGTTAGACATCGCATGAATCCCTGCATCGTGTAATGTGTTATTGATTTCTTCATATTTGGAATGTTTAAATGCGATGATTCCTGAGGGTAGTACTGGATTTGCAGGCCCAAGTAACTCAACAGGTAATTCAGATACTCCGCTTCTGCAGTGCTCTACTAGCTTTTTGCAATGTGCATCTATCTCTTGGACTCCAATCCCAGATATATAACCTAAAGCCGCATTAATTGCATATATTGCTGGATAGTTGGGCATTCCAACCATGAAACTATCTGCACCCTTTTTATTAATCACTTTCTCAAATCTAGAATCATCAAAGGCATTCTCGACATTGAACCAGCCCCCCGCTGGGACATTCCATTCATCGGCTCTTTCGGGCGAAACTCCAATTAATCCACCACCATGTGAGGCGAGCAGCCATTTGTGCGTAGAGCTAATTATCAAGTCGGCTTTCTTTACATCTAATGGGATTCGAGCCAGTGCTTGCGTTACGTCCACTGCGAGCATTGCATTTGAGTTCTTACGAATAACTTCAGATACTTCGGTTACATTAATGCGAAACCCATTATAAAAACTTACTAAAGAAGTATTCACAAGTTTAGTTTTTGGTGTTAACAATTTAGCTAAATCAGCAACATCTAGGACTCCTTCTCTACTCCTCCACACTTTTACAGTCGCTTGAGAGGAATTACTCATCCAAGGAGTAGCACCTGCTGGAAAATCTAAATCATTAATAATTACTTCATCACCACTTTTAAGTTGTAATGCTAAATATGCCAAGTTGTATGCCTCGGAAGAGCATGAACAAATTCCAATATCTCTACTTTCGAGTCCCATAAATTGTCCAATTTTACTTCTGGCCTGATCCCATTGTTCTTGGTGAAGCAAACGTCCATCCATGCCGATCAACTTGTCTTCACCATACTTTTTAAATGCGTCTAAGACAGCTTTCGGTGGTATTCCTTCAGCTGCAGTATTTAAATAAACTCGGTTAGCCATTGATGGAAAATCACTTATTCTGCTTTCAGGACTTAACATCTTTAACTCCCTTGGTTTGTGTTAGTGAAATTAAGTTATCGAGCCACTTCTGCATTTCGCAAGCATCTTCATATCTTGCCCCTAGCGGAACACTGGCATCCCCTTGGATGACTTTCAAGAAATGCTCAATCTCTTCTCGAAGGGCGTAATCAAAGTGGTTTGTGGCACCTTTGAGAGTAGGTGGTGGGACTTTGACCTGATGATTGCCCTTGTCAGTTGTAACTGAGACAACTCCACTGTCATAGATCAGATTTACTAGCCACCCATCTCCATAAACTGAAATTTCATCAATACCACCAACAGTTCCATTTGGAATCTGAAAATTTGCGGTAAATGAGGTAAGGATATTCTCAGCCCAAAGTATCTGCGCTTGAGTCCAATCAACGCCGCCATCGGCATGCTCCCGAGCCTGTGCCGAGAAATTGATCGGCACCTGGCCATCTAATAGTTTATAAACTGTATATAAATCGTGAATCATGGTCAAAGTAAATGGCGATTCACCAGGATAATTTGTTCGATGGTCCGCAGACCGCTGTCTTGAGCAATTAATCGCATTTATTTTCCCAAGCTTTTTAACTTCTTCAAACAATATTTCAAATTCAAGGTTCCAAAGCAAAATATGACCAAGCATTAAATTGGATGAATCGTTTTGCACATAACCACTTAGATTCTGAGCTTCTGCAAGGGAATTCGCTAATGGCTTTTCTAAAAGTACTTTAGATCCAGACCCAAGAAGGCGGTTAGTTATTTCCACGTGAGAGTTGGTACTAGAAGCAACAATCCATGCATCCACATTTGAATCAAGTAATCCGGTTTCTAAATCGCTGAAAAAACCTACTTTTTTACCTGCGTAGTATTCCCTTGCTTTCGCTAGATTGGCTGCATCTGGTTCAACCACCACAGCAATTTCGGCTGCTTCAATATAATCAATTTGCCCAGCGTGATAGAATCCCATATTTCCAAATCCAACGATTCCAATTTTCATAATTTAAATTTCATCTGTAATTTGCTTTCATAAATTGTTCGTAGATAACCACAGCTTTGTCTAATTCCTGAAGTTCGATCCACTCATCTTTCGTGTGTGCTTGATCAATACTTCCAGGACCAATCACCACAGCAGATAATCCAGCAAATGAATAGGTAGACGCATCCGTTCCATATGCGACTCCTAAGAGTTCATCTGCAAAACCCAAGGAGTCAAGTGATTTACTAATTTGCGCTGCGAATTCGACATTGCTGAGTGGATCAAGTGGGAAATCTATAAATGGTTCAGATGTCTCTACCTCAATTGAAGAATCCGCTAAGCAAATGCTGTCAAGAACTGCTTGTATCGATTTGCGAACATCCAAAGGATCCTCCCCTGGCAAAATCCGGCGATCAATCTCTATTTCGCAATTACTTGGGATGATATTTACTGCGCTTCCACCATTAATTGTATTAACGGAGCAGGCTGATCTACCCGTAAGTGGGTGAATGGCGTGAGTTTCTGCACAATAAATTCTTTCAAACTCCAAAATCAATTTTGCCATCGCGGAAATAGCACTTCTTCCATTTGCTGGATTGGATGAGTGTGCTGCAACTCCTTTAGTTCGAATTTTCCATCGCAACACTCCATTGTGAGCAACAATCACTTTGCACATTGTCGGTTCCCCAACAATCACGCCAACCGGTTTCCAAGGTAGCTGTGGTAATTGAGCTCCTACAAATGAATTTGCTCCAGTTTTGGAGATTTCTTCATCTGTAACGAAAAGCAGTGCGATGTTATTTGGCTTATCTACACCTTGGGAATATTTCTGCAGAGCCCATAACATGCTGGCTCCACTTCCCTTAGTGTCACAAGCTCCTCTTCCATAAAGCTTTCCATCAATTACCTCTGCAATAAAAGGGTTTACCGTCATATTTTTCACATCTACGGTATCGGCATGAGATTCAAACAACAGCCAAGGGGCATCTTTATATGCTTCATAAGTAATTAGTAGATTAAAAGCTGAATTTGCTGAAGTGTTAGCTATTGGCAACCTTGAAACTTGAAATCCCCATTGCAGGGCGTAACTTTCAATTTGCTCCATCATCTTTTTTTCGGGAAAGTGCCGCTCTGAAATCTGCTCATTTACAGTATCAAACGAGATCATTTCAATTAGTAGGTCCAATACAGAATTAGGAACTTTAGCCATTACACCGCACGCCAATTACTAAATCTTGAACAGTCCATCTCAAATTCGATCTCTGAGACTGGTGGTTTGGTAAGCCAAGAGTTGTATCCATGCACATTCATTGCTGGAAGTTTTTTTGAAATTAACTCTTGTAGTTTCAAAATTTCATGGATTGTATAAACATTAATCACTGTTGGAGATAGACCATTAAATCCTAAAGCTAAAAGCCTTGCCAACATTTCCTCAAGTACGCAATCTACTTTTAATGACATTCCACTTTCTGAAATATCACCTCGTGCAACAATGTTTGTCGGATCTAATGTTCCAGCAACTTCACCGGCTCCCGCAACTATGAAATCTTCACCACCACTATTTTGAGAAGGATGCACCAAGAATGCTGTAGCGATACAAGGTACAAGGGGAACATCTTTTATCGGAATCACATTAGTGCGAGGAATTGGATTTACATCTCCTAAAATTAGTGACCGTTCTAACAATAAATTACGATACTTTTCATTAAATTCTGAAAACTCGTTAAACGAAAATACTTTAGGCGATCTAAGTTGTAACCCAGCCAGAGATTCTGACTTAAGTCCTCTCTTGCTAATCTCATTATCAATTACTTCGAATCCTGCTTCCAATGAAAGTGGAGATGTTATGCGAAGTGCAGTAATTTCAAAACCTGGCATTGTTGCGATTCCAGCGGAATAAGCTGAGATTGCTGGTAAAAATTTGTAACTACCATTTGGGTGGGCCATAGCTTTAAGCGTCATCAAACTCCCCTTGTCGAAGTTGAATTTTACGTTGTCACTGTTGTAAATGCTCCCGCTGTCGACTCTGGAACGCAATAGGTGTTGCAGCAAAAGTGCTATCAAAAGTATCAAACCTGAAAATCACCAGAAAAAGGAAGTTAATCATTGATCAAAAATCGAGTATTTAGTAGGATTTTGACCTAATACTAAGCCGATTAACAACTTGCTGAATTGAGAGTGGTCATGGATCTCCGAGTAAAAGACGTTGAACGAATTGTTGTACAAGTTCCGTACCGTGACCGCGCGCGTCCTTGGTTAGAGATCATGGTTGCCGAGTGGGCAATAGTTGAAATCTGTCGAGTAACCTGCAACGTTCCTGGAATTGTGGGCTACGGAGAAACAATTCTTTATTACTCTTGGGAATCAGTTACTGATTCCGCAGTCGCACGTGTAATCGGGCAAAATCCAGTATCGCTACTCTCAGATGATTCATTAGGAGCCGGATTGCAAATGGCTTTGTACGACTTGGTCGGCAAAGCGTTAGAGGTTCCTATGCATAACCTTTTAACAAGCGGACCGGTTCGCGAAAGATGTCCGATCTCATGGTGGAGCACAAAGATGCCGCCGCACGTACTTGCAGAAGAAGCAAAAGAAGCCTACGCAGAGGGTTACCTTTCACATAAATTTAAAGCTAGACCTTGGTTTGATGTTCGCGAGCAAGTAAAGGCAATTGCATCTGTGACTCCTGAAAATTATCGACTTGATATTGACTGGAATGAGATGTTGCTAAGTCCAGGAGAAGCAGTTCCACTTTTGCAGGAATTAGATAAAGAACCTCGAATAGGAATTTATGAGGATCCAATTTTTCGCACCGATGTAGCAGGACAAAAGTTTATTAGAAACAAAGTTTCCCACCCAGTGGCTACCCACTTTGAAATTAAGATGTTTCCGACATGGATGCGCGAGGATGCGCTAGATGGATTTGTGGTCAATACCGGTGGGGTGACTAGATTCCTCAAAGAAGGTCAGTTATGCGCCGCCTTTGACAAAAATTTCTGGTTACAAATTGTCGGAACTGGAATAACAACTGCCTACACCTTGCAACTTGGGGCTGTGCTTACTCACGCGAGATGGCCCGCAGTAACTGCCATGAATATTTATGCCGATGACATGATTACAGATCCACTTAAAATTAAATTTGGATTAGCGGAAGTTCCAACAGGTTATGGCCTTGGAGTTACCGTCGATGAAGATGCAATCAACAAATACAGAATGAAGCCCCCATATCGAATTAATTTACCTCGCAAATTATTGACTTTTACTTTACCTAATGGGCAGTCACAACAATTCGCGGGAAATAATCACCTATGGCGTGACATGTGGACGAACGGGACCCTCCCACAGCAAAGTAAAGGTACTAACCTGGAAATGTGGGATGACGATGGATCGCCAGAGTTTGCTAAGGCTTACCAAAAGGCCGAAAACACGGCCCTCGGAAGAGGCGAAGCCATCTTGGCCCACCTTTTGCCTGATGAAGAAATTATTACAGGAGAGTAACTTCCTTAATTTCTACTTTCCAGCAACGTCCCAAATTGGATGTTTACTCGCTTGAGTAAATAATGTCTCAAAACTCTTTGAACCATCGTCATCCAAAATCTCCATAGAAGATCCTCGATGCTGGTGTGGCATATTTCCTTGAATTTGGGTATCTGCCCAAAGTTGCGCAACTGTCGCATACTTTTTTGAGCGACCGTCTCCAACATTAAATGTGTAAATTCGACGTGGTAATTGCAATTTATAAGGTGGTTTCATCCTTAAACGATCTAAAGCGTTATCGTCTACTTCAATTCCGAGTCCTGGTCCATCGGGAACTTTTGCATATCCACCTTTAATTGTTAAAGGTGTTGCAAGCAAATCTTCTTTGAAGGAGGTGACCATACTTACATACGGCCAATGTGCCTGACTTAGAATTGCACCAAGCTGCAGTGATAAAGCGACGGTAATTCCTGATCCACATAATTGAATAAAGGCACCTTTATTATGTGTTGCTAGTAAAGTTCCAATTTTCAGTACCCGATTTATGCTTCCATCAACAACATAACCATCAACAGCGTTTTCACGCATTTGTTCAACAAATAAATCTTCAGCGAAGTGCGTTGCAATTGGTCTGCTAGCTCTTTCTCTTACCGCTCTTTGTCCGACAATATCATCGCGAGCAATTGGATCTTCAAACAATCCAACTCTTTCCTGCAAGCTCAATTCAGCTAAAACAGGTACGGCATTTGCGGATTGATTAAGTTGACAATTCCAATCAATATCAATTGCATAACCAATCGGAGTTACCTTAGAAATTTGATTTACCTGTTCGTAAATATCAAACCATGGCCTGGCCTTAATTTTATGAGCCATGTATCCAGCCTCTAGGGCTAGCTTGGCTTCAGCAGCTAAAACATCAGGTGGGGCTTCCATATTCCACCAAGAAACGGGACACCACTGTCGAACCATTGGCTTACCAAGCAATTGGTGTACTGACATTCCAGTTGCTTTTCCTACTGCATCGTAAAGCGCCATCTGGACTCCAGCACCCAAAGTCTCATCAGTCATTAAATCGCTGATGGGTCTGCCAATGATTCGGGCTACACCCTCATCAGTAACAGAATGAGACACAGCAACGTAATCAATCATGGTTTCGCCATAACCAACTACATCTGGATCATCGGTAATTATTCTGATGACTTCAATGACTTGGCAGTGGTTAGCACTAATAGAAAACCATTTAGCGACGCTATCTCTAAAAGGGATTTGGACAACAATTCTCTCTACATCTTTTACGCGAGGTAGCATGGTTATTTTCCACTTTCTCTAGTAGTTTTTTTGAATTCTTCAATCAACTCAGGAGAAGGAGGGTATGTTCCAGGCAACTTTGCGCCTTGGCGGACTTTCAGCAAAATAAAATCTTCGATCAAGTGCTGTTCTGCTGCAGCCACTGCTACTTCATCAGCAATTTCATGGGGAATCACCAAGACTCCTTCTTGATCACCAACCAAAATATCTCCTGGGAAAACCGCAACTCCAGCACATCCAATTGGAACTTGGAAATCAACTGCATGGTGGTGGATCAAATTTGTGTTTGCACTCACTCCTGCGGTGTAAACCGGAATTCCAATGCTGTCCATTTCAAATGAGTCTCGTACAGAGCCATCAGTAATGAAGCCAACTCCCCCACGCTTTGCTATGCGGGTTATTAGGATTTCTCCAGCAGAAGCAGCTCTTGCATCCCCACGAGAATCAACAACCATGACCTGTCCTGGGCCAATAGATTCAACAGCAAATCTCTGCGGATGTTTTGGGTCTTTAAATGCTTCTACTTTGTCCAAATCTTCTCGAGCAGGAATGTATCTAAGAGTGAATGCCTCCCCAACAAAATTTTTGTGGCTGGGCGTCCGTAAAATTACTCCATTAAGAAATTGATTTCGGAATCCCCTGATAAAAAGTTGTGTTTGGATAGTGGCGGTACTGGCACTTCCTAAAAGCTCTTTACTTTTTGCTGAGAGAGCCACTGAAATTCCCTTCTTATCCTGGATATCGAAGTAGTACTAAACCGTGATCGAGATCTTGTGTCTATCCAAAGCATCATGATTTATTTCAACGCCTAATCCGTTACCAGTTGGCAAGTCAGCACCGGTCCACTTAATCCAAGATGTATCGACAGCTAAATCTTCGACAAAATACAACGGTCCAAGTAAGTCAGCAGGTACCTCTTTAGATAGTGCAGGAGCAAGTGCAAGAAAATGCGCCATCGCCGCTGACCCAATTCCGGTTTCTAAATTAGAGCCGAGTGAAACACCTAACCCTAAATTAGTAGCAATTGTTGCTGCTTCTAAACAAGCACGAATTCCACCTTGTTTACCTGGATAAAGTGAGACAACTTTAAAGGATTGGCTTTCTGCTATCCGGATTACGTCATTTGTAGTCCACACTGATTCATCCGCCATCAAAAGTGATTCAGTACTTGCTTGCAGCCTGGCACTCTCATGCACCATTCTTCTTGGATATGGTTGCTCAACTGCTTGAATATTGAAATCTTCGATTAATCTAACAATCTGAGCTTCCTCTGTCGGACGCCAACCCTCATTTGCATCTACTAGAAGTGGTGCATCGCCAATCACATCACGAACTTTTTCTAAACGTGCACGATCGGCAGCAATATCAAGTCCGACTTTCACCTTAAATGCTTTTCCGCCACGCTCCAACGCAATTTTTGCCATTCCATGTACTACTTCTGGCTCACGGGAAGGTAGTACTAATTTAGTATCAAAGTGCGTTCTTCTTGCTCCGCCTAATAGTGTTGAAACATTTTTATTACTTAACTTTCCTTCTGCATCCAAACACGCCATTTCTACGCCAGCCCGCAAAAATGGCCGGTGCCTAGTCCATTGCTCTATCGCTGTAGAAATATCGAGCCAATTTCCAACTTCAATTCCAGTTATCGCAGGCGAGATTTTTCGTTTCAATAGATCGGCAGATCCAACGCCCTCTTCTCCATTCCAGCCAACCGCACAAGTTACTTCACCAACACCAATAACTCCATCTGCTGTTTCAATTTCGATAATTACATACTCGTTATGGGTTGTAGAACCATGTGATGTCTTAGGCAGAATCTCTTTTTTACGTTCAATTAAAACAAGATGGACTCGTACCTCTTTTATTTTTGACACTTTATTTAATTTTCTAGCTCTGGGAGAACGCGTTTCCAGTTTTCATTAATTATTTGCTCAATTATCTTCTCTGGAATTTGTGGCATCCCCGGACTTTTTGCCACTGCATTAATATTTCGTAATCCGTCAATTACTTGATCTACTTTTGCTGAAGGAAAATCTGAGCCAAGTACAAATTTATGGGTTACGCCATACTCCATCGCTGTAACCATCGTTTGCCAATATCTCCAGGGGCGATAGTGAACAGCAGAGATATCGGTATAGAGGTTTGGCGCCTTGCGTAACAATGCAATCAAATCAGTTTCCCAAGGATGTCCAACATGGGCAACAATCATCCGTAAATTTGGAAACGCCATCGTTAGATCTTCCAACATTAATGGATTGGATACTCGCAGATTTGCTTTACTTGGGAAGGTAGTGCCTTGGTGCCAAATAACTGGAATATCTAATTTCTCACATAGAGCAAATACCGGCCAATACTGTTTATCAGTTGGATCAAAATGCTGATATGCAGGACCAACTTTTAGGCCTCTTAAACCAAGATCGTGGACACAATGATTTAACTCTTCTACGTGCCCAGGCTGAGTTGGATCTACCGATGCCCAACCAACTAATTTATCTGAATGCTGCGCAACATAAGTTGCTATTACTTCATTTGGTACCCAAACACCGGTTGCTTTAGCTTGGAGTCCGAAAACTATAGTCCGATCAGCGATGTCTTTACATGCATCCCAATGTTGCTCTGGTGTTGAGTCATATGAGTGCAAATCTAAAGAGGCCACGTGAGCTTTTCCTCCAGATTGTTCTAACTTTACCAATTTGGATGCAAGCGCTTCGGCAGCAAAATCTTCAGCAACGTGATCTGGGTACCACATTACGTGGGAGTGAACATCAACAATCATTTAGTTCCCTTATGTAATCCAGGAGGTGAAACATTTAAATGTCTTGGAATTTCTAATCGTGTGGTTACATGTGGAATTCCATAAAATCCACCAAGACGTACATCCCCACAAATAGAAAGAAGTGCAAGTGCGTCAGCTGGTGCCAAATTTAATTGACTTTCTAATAACTTCATTCCTTGATCAATGGCTGTGTATGAACTCTTCTCAAAATTCTCTCCAACAGTCAAAACCATTACAGAGTCATCATTTATTAGCCAAGGCCATTCGGGAGCAGCGCCTGGAATTAAT
This sequence comes from Actinomycetota bacterium, assembly GCA_009701305.1. Taxonomy (GTDB): domain Bacteria; phylum Actinomycetota; class Actinomycetes; order Nanopelagicales; family Nanopelagicaceae; genus UBA3012. Next base: position 12,592 of record WLKK01000021.1, read on the forward strand.
TCAACCTCCACGACAACTTCAGCACCGATCTCCAAACCAACGCCTGAGATTTCCCCGTCGCCCTGCGTGGCATGAATATCTCCTATGTAAAGCAATGCACCCTCAACAAATACTGGCAGCAGAATTGAAGTATTTGAGCGCACGACAGGTTGATCCATATTTCCACCGTGAGTCCAGGCAACTGCAGTAGTTGCACTCTCTAACGGCGCTGTGCCAATGCAACCGATCATTGGGCGCAATGGAATTGTGATCTCTGGAGAAAAAACCACACCTTTAGGTGAAACTTCACAAACGCGACCCAATGGCTTTGGAACTCTTCCTGCTTCTACAGCCCCAGCATGGGCATGCCCCCCGCACCAACCAATTGGATCGCAGGTGATTGAAAGTATGTGAACCAAAAGCGCATCACCAGGTTTTGCGCCTTTTATCGCGATGGGGCCGGTAACTGGATTACCTTTGCCTGGAATAGGTTTTGTTAAATCAAAAGCTGTGCCTGTTGGCCGCTGATTAAGTAGAGCACCACCCCGCGCATCGTATGTCGAAAATTGAACACGATCGCCAGATGTGATTTCAAGAACCGCAGGCAGGTCGGGGCTGTAATTGCTCTGGGAATTAGTTCTTGAAACCGTAATCATTTTTTGCCAGTTTCCTTTTCAGCTGCTGTTGCTGAATAGTAAAAACTTTCTATTGCCTCACGAACTCCATCAATACTCAACTTAAGTAACTCTTGGCCGAGATCATCTGGAATTGCTCCGGGGTTATCGCCATAGCCATTCATTTTGATCCAAGAGCCAGCTAGTTCTACGCGCATTGGTGCGATCCAAGAATCGCGTTTTGTTGGTGAATCTTTATCTGGCCATAGAGATGGAACTAAATCTGTACCGACTAGATGTGGTGCTATTGCCTTTACGATTGCATACTCAAATGCGCCTGCGTGACCGGGCACTCGACCAAAATCAAATGCTGCGGTCTCTTTAATTCGGCTCCAGGCTACTGACCACCATGATGCTGCCGCTACATGTACCTCCAACTGGAGTGCCAAATCACGGGCTGCAAGTTGAAAAATTTCATGATTGCCACCATGGCCGTTTATAAACAATATTTTGCGGAAACCTGATTTCTGTAATGATTTTCCTAAATTCATTAATACGTCAAGCAAAACTTTAGTGTCTAACGACATCGTTCCACCAAATGGCAAGTGATGATCTGATGAACCAAAAGGAAGTGTAGGAGTTACCAGAACTGGAATTGAACTATCTACCAAAACACTTGCAGCCCTAGTTATCGTTTCGACATTTAATGTATCGGTCCATACAGGAAGGTGTGGTCCATGTTGTTCAATCGCACCAATCGGGATGATAACTAAGCCGCCCTTTGCTGCTATTTCCTTAATACTCTCGCGATTGTGCTCGGCGAATAATCGAGATGTAACCATTTATACCTCCGGGATTGCAGTTGAGTTGTGATTGAACGATTGCTTAATTTCCGGATCTAGTCTATCCAGCCACTCTTTGGCTATGGCAGCGCGCTTCACTTTTGCTTGAGCAATTTTTATCGCTTCTTCAATCATATGTTCGCCCGCAGGATACAAAGTTTTTGCATTTGCAAGTCCAAATTTAACGCAAAGTGGAGACCCGGCTCGAATGAGAGAGCACATCTCAATGAGCCGAATCGTTCCTCCGCTTGAGTCCATAGTTTCAACATAAATATCTAGGGGGATCTGTACCGCTTCACGAAGTTCGCTTATTTGCAAATAAGTGAGGTCTGAAGGAATATTTATACTGCTCGCACCAAGTCTTTCTAACAATTTAACAGTTGGTACGTTCCCTGCGGGAAGGTAAGCGCTCACTTTCCAATGGATGTTTTTTGGCAATTTTCCGGAGGCTTGTCGTTCTTGTAGAACGGTAAGTAATCCAATATCACCTATTAAAAATCCTCGAATTCCAAATTCAACTGCTCTTTCGACGTCAGCAAGAGCGCTATTTATTTGCTCATTACCCCGCAAAGATGAATAAGCCGAAAATTTACTTGCGGTATGTGCCAGTAATCCGATGTCATACCCAGCGCGCGGTCCGACAAACAAGCAAACTTCTACATTGTTTTGCGCACCTAACTTAACCATTTCGCGAATTTCAGATTTTAGTAGCAGCATTCCCCCACTGCCTTGAGAAATTCGATTTACCGTAACTCCTAGATTTCTTGCAGAATTTAATAGCGCTTCAAAAACCCGAGGTCCCTCGATGGAAGGTACTTCTATTCGAAAATGTCCACCATCGTCATAACTCCTCATGGCGGTTTTTTGGGGAAGAGCGCTTGTCATTTTATTTTTTCGCCTTCTTACGGGGATCCTCTAAACCTAAAATACTTAGTGCGTCAGCGTGAATAATCTGTTCTACCTGCTCTAGAGAGATTCTGGGAAGTTTTGTTCCTTCCAGAATGTCATTTACTCCTCGAAGTTTCCGCATTGCATATTCAGGAGTAGTTACTGGGAAATCCGAACCAAATACTAATTTATGCATTGTGCCCCACTCACTTGCAAAGAGCAGTCCTTCATAAACCATCCAAGCGCGCGCATAAATCGCTGAAACATCAGCGTACACATTTGGGTGCTTACGAATAACAGAGACAGTTTCACGGACAAAAGGGTGTCCAATGTGAGCCATGACAATTTTAAGATCTGGAAATCTCAACGCCACTTCATCTATTACCAGCGGGTGAGCATATGCAATTGGGGCTTCTCGTACCGGAGAAGTTCCAGTATGAAAAAGAATAGGTAAATTTAACTTTTCAGCACGACCATAGAGCCGAAGTGCCTCCCGACCCATCGGATCAAAACGTTGATAATTCGCTCCTAGCTTTATTCCAACTAATCCAAGTGCAAGAGATTTATCCATCTCTTCTTGCCAATTATGACGATTAGGGTCTACTGACATAAATCCAATTCGACGATTATCATGCTTCACGAAATCTGCAGTATCTTCATTTATTCTATTTGCGTTTGCAGGAGTCCCCACAAATCTTTCAGTATCTGGAACGTGGATATTAAATACGATTGAGATATCAGCCGCTTCCATCCCTTTGGCATAATCGGCAAAACTGTTAGTGGTTTGTACTGGATCTCCGTCGTGCCAACCTGAATAAGTGCGCATTTCATTAGCAGGCACCGTGTCGGCATGCGTGGGTGAGTGCGTGTGAACGTCAACAATCATCTCTGAACTCCTTAAATTATTGAAGAAATTTGTTTAATACATTTTTAGTAATACGAGAAATTGATTCGTCAACTAATAAGCATGAAATGTAAGTTATCGAACCTGTTGAGAAAACTTGACCGCCTTTGCCAGGAAAATCCTTGTAAACCATTTCAGCGCCACTGTCTTCCCCTGGGTTACATCCCATAGCCAAAGAAATGAATCCTTCGCCGGTGTTGGGGGTCCTTTTGTCAGTCTCATGGCCAGAAGCGCCACCAGGAACCCGCTCATGCAAAGATTTTTCCCCAAACTTGTCACCGTTTTTAAGTCCGGTTCCATTGAAAATCCAATGATCAGAGTTTCGACATTCGTACGGAGCTGCAGTTCCTTCTCCTACATGAGTAAAAATGACGCCAACTAATTTTGCTGGAGACTCATAAGTTTTGTGGAAACGATTGTCGAATTTTGCTTCTTTTCCTTCAAGCCACACGCCCATATCAGTTCCTGCATCTGTGTGATCTGTTAGGTATCGAACAGTACTGTCATCAACATATTCAACTTCGCAATCGAGCCCATTTCCACCTAAATACATAAATCTTCCATCACGCTCAAATACCCAGTCACGTACCCGCTCATACTCTTCCCGGTACCAATACTCAGGATGCATTTCGGTTAGCAAAACTTTGTAAGAATCTAAATCTAAAGTTCCATCACGTAATTGCGCATCACTATAAACATCGTATTCATAGCCTTCACGCTCTAGCCAACCAAGCAAACGCCACATGCCTGGTGCCAAGGTGGATGCGAGTCGACCACCCATTGGGTCGGTGACTTTTTCATCTTTTGCGACAACATTTCCATACTCGGGACGTTCAAAAGAAATGGGCGGATATGAATCATTTGGATGCATCTGACTTGTAGCGGTACCTAAGTAGCGAGATAAATCCTGGCGTGAATTAATTGTTGGACGGGCAGGCAAACCTTCATCATTTATGTAATTGCTACGTCCGCCAAAATTGTTGTATGCATTCCAGTTATTTGTTGCTGCCAAAACGGCAATTTTTGCTTTTGGCTTTTTAGGTGCAACAACCCATGGCATCGACCAAAATTCGCCAGCTTCATTCTCTAAATGAATGTAATAGAGTCCAGATTCTTCTGGTGCGGTTAATCTCCAAATCATTAAGGGGTTCGGAAAGCCAACACGACTAAATTGAACACCAATTTGTGAGATGTCATCATCTGGGAGCATCTGAATCATCGCTCTTGGACCATGTTCATCGAGCCAAGTCACAACGCCGTGAGATTGCTTTTTAAGACCGTAGCGAAAAAGTTCAACTCGACAAGATGCGGCGGAATTTATTCGAATGGTTGATTTCTCACCGCTAACTGACCACTTTGGCCACATGTACCCAATTAATTTATCTGATAGAAGTCTAAATTTAATTGGCTCCTTAACTGGCAATGTTATTTCTACATGTTTAGAACCATAACCTGGCTTACCAAAAGTCATTCGATAATTTCCAGGAGGTAAATCAGATTCCACTGCACCGCTCATAAAAGATTTAGTGTGGCCGACTAGTTTCTCATCTTTCATAAACTCGACACTGACATCAGCCAAAGCTAAGTAATGTTCATCGCTTACATAACCAATAATCATTTTTGCCCCTTGTCATTTCTTAGGAAACGGTTAAGGACATTTTTGGTAATATCTGATAGCGGTTTATCTACAAGGAGTGAGGAAATATAATTCATCGACCCAACAGCGAAAACTTCCCCGCCTTTGCCCGGAAAATCTTTATAAAGCATTTCTGCGCCGCTACTACCAATGGTTTCCGGGTTTAACCCCTTTGCCAAAGAAATAAAACCTTCACCAGTGTTCGCAGTTCTGTTATCCATTTCGTGACCTGAAGCACCGCCTGGGATTCGCTCATGTAAAGAGTTGATACCAAATTTATCCCCGTTTTTAAGGCCAGTTCCGGCAAAAACCCAGTGTTCTTCATTTCTGCACTCGTATGGGGCGCCAGTACCTTCACCATCGCAGACCAATCCAATCAATTGTGCGGGTGACTGGTTTGTACTTTTATGGAAGCGATTGTCGAATCTTCCCTCTTTTGCAATTCTCAATTCAGGATCAAATACTCCACCTTCATGAGAGGTGTTGGATTTGTCTGTTAAAAAACGCACTGTAGTTTCATCAACATATTCAACTTCGCAGTCGAGTCCATTCCCACCTAAATACATAAACTTTCCGCCGCGCTCAAATACCCAATCTCGCACTCGTGTGTACTCTTCGCGATACCAATATTCAGGATGAATCTCAGTTAATAGCGTCTCGTAAGCATCTAAATCTAAAGTTCCATCACGTAATTGATTATCGCTGTAGAGGTCATATTCATACCCTTCACGCTCTAACCAGCCTAATAAACGCCACATCCCTGGAGCACAACTTGAAGCAAGGCGACCAGACATTGGGCTAGTTAGCTCTTCATTTTTACCTACAACATTTCCAAATTCCGGCCGTTCAAATGAAATTGGAGGATAGACATCATTTGGAGATTTCCAAAAAACATTCATGTCTTTCTCTGAATAACGACTCAAATCTTGTCGTGCATTAACAGTTGGGCGAGGTGGAAGACCTTCGGCGTTTATGTAATTGCCTCGGCCCCCGTAATTGTTGTACGCATTCCAATTGTTTGTGGCTGCCAAAACTGCAATTTTGGCTGTTGGCTTCTTGGGTGAAACAATCCACGGCATTGAGAAAAACTCGCCACCTTCATTTTCAAGGTGCACATAGTAAAGACCAGATTTCTCTGGTGCCTCAATTTTCCAGGTCATTCCAGGATATGGGAATCCGATCGTTCCGAATTGAAGTCCAGATGCAGCGATATCGCCATCTGGAATAACTTGAGTCATGGCTCGAGGACCGTGCTCATCTAGCCATGTGATTACTCCATAAGATTCTTTTACTTTTCCATAGCGAAAAAGTTCGACACGACATGAAGTTGTTGAATTTATTCGAATGCAGGATTTTTCTCCGCTTGTTGACCATCTTGGTGACATATATCCAACAAGTTTGTCTGAAAGAAGGCGAAATTTGATTGGCTCTTTTACTGGAAGAGTGACTTCGACATGTTTTGATCCATATCCTGCTTTGGCAAAAGTTAATGTATAACTACCTGGTGGTAAATCTGTTCTTACCGCTCCAGTTGCTAAAGATTTTGTATCGAAAAGAATTTCATGATCTTTTTCAAATACGACACTAACGTCATTTAGTGCTAAATAATCTTCACTGCTGACATAACCAATAATTTTCATCAAGACTCATCGGCAAAATGGCAAGCAACTTGATGCTCGTCTTTTTTAGTTGGGTAAATCTTAAGTTCTGGTCTTTCGGTTGAACAGATCTCTGGATTTCCAAGCATTGTTCGAAGAGGGCATCGCGTGTGAAAAGAACATCCTGTTGGCATATTTGTTGGGCTTGGAATATCGCCTTGAAGGATTATTCGTTTCCTAGCTTTTTCTACAGTTGAATCTGGAACTGGAACCGCCGAAAGCAAGGCACGTGTATATGGATGTCTTGGGTTTTCATACAGCTCGGCAGAAGTAGTTAGTTCTACGATTCCACCTAGATACATAACCGCAACTCGATCTGAAATATGTCGGACTACAGCTAAATCATGTGCGATAAATAGATAGGCGATACCTAAACGTTTTTTCAAGGATTCGAGGAGGTTAACAACCTGCGCTTGAATTGATACATCCAATGCGCTGATTGGTTCATCACAAATAATTAGGTCTGGTTCAACTGCCAATGCACGGGCAATTCCAATTCGCTGGCGCTGCCCACCTGAAAATTGATGTGGGTATCGTGAAGCGAAAGCCGGATCCAACCCAACCAAATTTAGTAATTCAGCTACGCGATCTTCACCTTGAGCATTTGTTAATGGCAAATTATGCGTTACTAGTGGCTCGACTAGAATTTGACGAACTGTTTGCCGGGGATCCAAACTCGAATATGGGTCTTGAAAAACCATTTGAACTTTTCGTCGCAATGGGCGCATCTCTTTAGGTGAAAGTCCCACTAATTCAGCTCCATCGAGCAAAATAGATCCTTCGTGCGGATCATTAACTCGAACTATCGCCCGACCAATGGTTGTTTTACCAGAGCCAGATTCACCCACAAGACCTAGAGTTTCTCCTTGATTAATCACAAAACTTACTGAGTTCACAGCCTTTACATAACCTTTTGCTTTTCGAACCAAACCGCTTCCAATTGGAAAGCGGACAGACAGGTTATCTACAATTAACACTGGCTTGTCATTTGTCATTTGCTTAAACTTTCATCTTGAAGTGCATGATCCTGTGGATACCAACATGCTGCGTATCTGTCCTTTGAGATTGTTGAAAAGAGTGGATTTTCCGTGGCACATTTACTTTGTGCGTACTCACAACGTGGTTGGAAAGCACAACCAACCGAAACTTTACTCATATCAGGCGCCACGCCTTGAATTGGTCGCAACTCACTTGTACGTGGTCGATCCAAGCGAGGGATTGATCGAAGCAATCCCAAGGTATATGGATGGTTGGGGTTCCCAAGAACTTCTGCAGTGGCTCCTTGTTCAACAGCTTTTCCGGCATACATCACGGTTAGTTTTTCAGTGAATCCAGCAACTACTCCAAGGTCATGAGTAATAAGCAGCAAACTCATTCCCAAATCTTTTTGAATATTTGTGAGAAGTTCCAAAATTTGCGCTTGTATTGTTACATCCAAAGCGGTGGTCGGTTCATCTGCAAGCAGTAGAGATGGACTAGCTGATAATGCCATCGCAATCATCGCACGTTGTCTCATGCCACCAGAGAGTTGATGTGGATATTGCTTCACACGTTCACGAGCCGAAGGGATTCCGACCATATCAAGCAGTTCAATTGCTCGCTCTTGGGCTTTTTTCCCCTCGATTTTTTCGTGGGCCTTAATTTGCTCAACAATTTGTTCGCTTATAGTTAAAACTGGATTCAAAC
>WLKK01000022.1 GCA_009701305.1 Actinomycetota bacterium
ACCGGTTTCCCAAAAGTGACTGACATGGAAGTTCAAACTGTTTGGCACGCGGGTGGAGTTGATGAAACAACTCGCGTCAATTATAAAGTGGGTGGAGTTCCTGCCGAAACGGTGACATCAGCAAACATTCCGGTATCGCTTTGGATGATTGTTGAAGGTACCAAAGGTTCGGTTCGTACCGGAGGCTCTGATTCATTTGTTTCACTCAATAACCCGAGCACGCTAGAAATTGAGATTCAAGGAAAGAAAAAGGTTGAACGTTTTGATGCCTGTGACCCTTACCAACTTATGGCCGATGCATTTGTTCGACATGTGCGCGGGAAGAAAGATTGGGTAATGCCACTTGAAGAATCGTTGCGATTTGCCGAGCTATTTGATGCAGCATTTGCATTAATGAAAAGGCCTACTAACTCTTAATCCTCATTCCTCGCATCTGCAAACTTTTCGCAGGTGCTAAAAGTTATTGAGTTCTTTTTTAACTTTTAAACTGTTACTTTCCGCAGGTTCATATCAAGCACTCAGAATAATTTTTTGTGCATTATCAAAGGAGAGAAATTGTCTGTATTAAATGAAGTTTTAGAAGCTAATAAAAAATATGTTTCAGGATTTGGTGAGAAAGGTAAATTAGCTCTTCCGCCTGCTCGTCAATTCGCAATTCTTACCTGCATGGATGCTCGTTTAGACCCTGCAAAATACGCTGGGCTTTCTGAGGGTGACGCACATGTCATTAGAAACGCTGGGGCTCGTGCATCCGATGATGCTATTCGTTCTCTTGTGATTTCATACAAACTCTTGGGAACGAAGGAATGGTTTGTAATTCACCATAGCAACTGCGGTATGGAATTTTTCACTGATCAAGTGATGCGTGGATTGCTAAGCAATAGTCTTGAGACCGCAGCCCTTGGTGCGGAAGGCTTTTATGACATCGGAACAGGTCCAGGTTCTAATGAAGCCGCCTACATCGACTGGCTGACCATTTCTGATCGCAACAAAGCTGTTGTGGAAGATGTTGAGCGAATTCGCAACCATCCCCTCGTACCTAAAAATATTCCGATTCATGGGTTTGTATATGAAGTCGAGTCCGGAAAACTGCTTGAAGTTCCTGGGGCAAAAGAAGCAGGGGCTGCAAAGTAACCAGCTCCGTTGTAACGCTATTCTAGAGCTACTTAGGTTCAATGGCCTTTTATAAAGGCCATTGGATTCCAAGCACAAGCGTGTATTGTTAGCCCAATCGTAAGGGAGTAAATCTGCAGAGAGGTTGATTTTGATGCGCAAATTAGCGCTTGCAATTTCAATCTTTTTATTCACTTCCCTCTTGTTTCCAGTTCAAGCGAAAGCTGTCGATCCACACGGTCCAAAAGTAATTTACGGAGCGCCCGTACGTCACACACTCACTTCCTGTGCAACTAATCCTGGCGCAGCTGTGGCTTGTATTCAAAGTTTAACTATGACACCTAAAAGTGGTGATACTCCAATTGTTGGTGCGATTACAGATTTAAAAATTCCTGGCGATGAAAGAGTGGCAGATTCAGAACGTCCAATACCAGCACCTGCTGTTACCGCAGTTTCTGCGAGTAACGCCCCATTAGTGCTGAGCGTTTCTGAGAATAATTCCTGTCATTCCATCGGTACTGTGCAAAGTTTGCAAATAAAAATTGGCTCTAACTGGGTTGACTTAAAAAAGGAGAACATCACTAAAAAGTTTTCAGAGGTTTGTAAAGATGCTAACTTCACTAATGCTGGATTTAAAATTACGTTAGAAGAAGTCACAGCACTACTCGGTAGCGGTACCCTTAAGGGCTCCAATGTTTCAGCAAAATTAACTGAAATATTAAACCCCAAATCTCCAGCGGCTACGATCAGTCAAAGCGAAATCCGTTTTCGGGTCGCTGATCCAGGTGGAGCATGGGAATGGTTTTCAGACGCAGAGACTTCTTTTCTTTGGACAACTGGCGTACCTGAACCACCTGAACCAAAAGTGACGCAAGGTTTTTACAACGAATGGACTTTTCCAAAAGGTAAAAATGCTGATCCTGCCAACAATGTGGTTCTCATGGCAGAATTTCAACCATATAAAGCGACATGGTGCTGGGCCTTAGAAGTTTGCAACGATAGACGTGAAGAATTTAAATTAGAAATTTCTCCAACACAAAATAGAGACTTATTAAAAGATAATGAGAATTTTTCTTACACAGTCACTATTCGCGCACCAAAAGCATTTGAGTTTGGTGAAGTAAGTGGGAGTGCCAAAAGAGTGATTGTGAAGTATGGCAAAGACCTCCAACCAGTTGGCGGCGTTGCAACTCGAGAAATTATTGCTACTTTGTCACCGATGGCCACTGCCCGGGGTGGGACTCCGACCAAGATGGCAGAGAAGGCAGAATTCATTTCATATGGTGCAAATATTTGGATTTATGGTCAAAATAATGGAATTGTAGATGTACTAGGAGCGTGTGGAAAAATCGGTGGAGTGCAAGTTGTTTCAAATGCGATGCACTCACTTGATCCAACCTGGGACGAAATTGAGCAAGCAATAGTTGTGCGGTTATCAACTCCACACTTATTGCCAGATGGTTCGGTAAATGTGGGGTACTTGGAAATTAGAATGCCTCGTGCAGCGGCTTTGTGCATGTGGAAAGTTGACCTAGATGGCAACATAAAGGCAAGTATTGCAATTACCTACGTGGATGGTTCGACCCCGACAGTTGCAACAGTAACTGGCCAGCGAATTGGTGATGATTACTTAATAGTCTCAACTGGTTTCCACTACTCGAGTCCAACATTACGAGTGAAACTTTCGCAAGACAATGCTGTTAAACCTGCCGACGATGCAGTCAAACCTGCCGACAATGCTGTTAAACCTGCCGACAATGCAGTCAAACCTGCCGACAATGCAGTCAAACCTGCCGACGATGCAGTTAAACCTACTGGCAATTCAGCGAGCACTCAGAGTGAAAGCAAAAATGAGAACAAGGTGGCCGCCCCTGCAATCGCACCCAAAAAGATTAAGGTAATTAATTGCGTCAAAGGAAAATTGTCACGCAAAATCTCTGGAGCGAATCCAAAATGCCCTAAAGGGTATGTAAAAAAGTAGTCCTTTTCGAAAAGTTATTTCGGGCATTGGTTAGATTTAAATAATTTAGTTGCACGTCCGCTAACTAATTGTCAATGCTCGGGCGATATTATGAATTGTGACGTCATCAATCTCTTCTTGAGTCATGCCCGCCCCTTTCATAGCCGGGACAAATGAGTTCAAAAGCCAAGCAAATCCTCGGCCACCATATTCTTTCAAAGCTGACCTAGTACAAATATCGGTTCCTAAAACTATCTTTTTACCAAAACCAGCAGAAATCAAGGTACGTACATTATTAATTCTCACGTTATCTAGTGGATATCCCTCTCCTACATAACCAATATTGTCGATACTCATGTAAACACCTCGTGCTGCGATTTTTAAAAGTCCAGAGGTGTCTTCCCGATCTCCCAAATGACTAATTATAATTTTTTCCGGCGAGACGCCAGCACTTTCTAATAGGTCAATTTGTTCAAGCGCTAATTCTCCGAAGTGCGTAGTGTGAGTGAGAATCGCCACCCCAGTTGCGAGACTGGCCTTCGCTGACGCAAGAAAAACCCTTTCTTCTGCAGGAGTAATAAACCCTCGCTCAGTGCCTATCTCTCCGATGAAGCCAGCACGGACATTAGTGTTTCCAATTCCAACCTCAATTTCTTTCTTAAGAACTTTGGCTAATTCACTTGAAGTCATTTGGAAAACACGGTCCTCGTAAACACTTTCCCGATACCAGCCACATCCCAAGATTATTTTGACCCCAGTCTTCTTTGAAATTCTACTTAGCGCTTCTGGCTGGGTACCTATTCCAGATGAACTGCAATCCACAAGGGTTCCCCCTCCGGCATTCTTGAATTCCAGCAACTCTTTTGCCGCGACTTCTTCATCTTCGAAAATATTGTCATAGCTTCGAATCATCTTAAAATAGTCCCAAAGAATGTGCTCGTGGCTGTGAGTAAACCCGAGTGCTTCAGGACTTACCAAACCATCAACTGTTTGAATTTTTCCAACTTGTGCCACGATGCCCCATTTCCGAAAGAAGGTTGTGAATCAGGAATTCTTTACAATCGATCTAATCTTTTCTGCAATCTTTACACCCTCTCCTTCGATCAGCGCCATAGGATTTATGGTCAAAGTGCCTCGCCAAGCAAACTCTTGGCCTAAAATCACTCGGGGCTCTCCAGCAGCCAATTTGAGGTATAAATCATCAGCAGATAATGACTTTGCAAAAGCAACGTGCAAGTTATCAACCATGAATGCTTCATCAAAAACTCTTGTAACAGTTACTCCGGGAACCTTCTTCAATTCAGATTCACAAGCATTAATCTCTAAATCGCCCTTGCTGTATTCAGCATTGATGAGGTGCTCTTCAATTGCAACAACTAAACCAAGTATCTGCTCCTTTCCAACTTTCATGGCCCTTGCAATTCCATTTCTAGGTAATTGCGTCTTGTCATTTGCTCCCTCTGGGAAAGTCCACGTACCTGGCCGTTCATCCATGTCTAAATGGTGGAGCATCGCAGTCCGAATATTGGAAGGCTGAGCAAACAAAAGCCCACTTGTATGTGGACCACGCAAAGCTTTTCCGCCGCTAATCGCCACGAAATCTGCCCCGTCTTGAAAATATCGATCGAGCCTTTCGATTGGCGTAACAAAGAGTGCCGCGTCAACAATCACGGGAACATTAAAAGAATGTGCAATTTTACATGTCGTTGCCAGATCAAGTAAATCTCCCGTTTTTCCAGCACGCCATAAAATTGCGGCAATAGATGAATCTAGCGCGGACTCCAATTCATTAGGAAATGTTGAAGTTGGAAAGCCAATCTCTTTAATGACCCCGCCTACCGCAGTAACTGCGTGATCGTATGGATCGCGATGGGATTTCTGAATGATCACATTCTTAGGTCCATTTTCAACTATTGGTAAATCGGCAATCCGAGAAATATTATTTCCAGTTAGACAAACTGCTGTAGCTAAACTTATGGCTGCGGATGCACCACAAGTTACAAGAGCCCCTGGTACCTTCAGCAGATTAGAAATGTAAGAGCCAGCAGCCAGATGTAGTTCTTCCATTCGGAAGCTCTGCGACGAGGAGAGTCGCATTGCGTCTAAAACTCCTTCACTCAAAGGCAGTCCTCCCAGACGCGTGGCGGGCCCAACTCCGTTGATTATTGGCGTGACTTCAAGGCGCTTGATTACGCTCATGCTTGAACTCCCTCGTCTTTGTAGTGAAAACTTTCGGCGTACTCAACACCATAAGTTGAATTCGCCTTCTGAAAAAACTCCTGCTCTAAGAACTCGTCTAGGGAAATCTTCTGCTCGCGATGGAGGTCTTTATATGTTCTATACATGTTATCGATTGGAGTAACATGCAACTTAACGCACTCCATTTTTTCTTTAATTACTGGAGTGATATCAACGATTCGATTAACTAATTGTGGACCTCTCGCCACAAGATACTTACGCGTCACGAACCGCGGAAATATTCCCATATCTTTCAACTCCGGAAGGTCTAATTGCCTACCGGCCATCCAAGACGCTGCTTCTACTGCCTGGGCAGTGATGTAATGGTCTGGGTTTTCTTCATAATGACCCCATGGATCAAAACTTATTATCGTGTCTACTCTTAGAAAGCGAAAAAGTGTAATTAATCGATGACGAATTTCTATTAGCTGCGAATGCTCGAGATAATGATTCTTATAATCAAGGCTATAAAGCTTCTCTAGCCTTAAAGCCTGGACAACATCGTCCGTTTCTTTTGCAATTCGAAATACCGTTTCTGCGAGGGTAAGCTCATAGGAATCCATCTCATCATTTGTCGTCTTGATGAAATACCCTGTGTAACCTTCCGAAATGAGCTTCATTACTGTTCCACCGGCGAAAATAGCCAGGTCATCTGAATGTGGGAAAACGGCAGCAAAAACTCTACCTTGATTCAATTTAGTTTCTCCCCAACCTTCAACGGTTAAAGATTCGAAAGGTTTCAAATTTTCCTCGCTACGAGAGATGATTCTTGAACGCTACAACCTGTTCGGTCGCATTTCTATAGTTCAGTACTGATGCTGTGCTAGGTGCAATTCATTTTTCACCATGCGGAATAAAGATGATTTCGGGGTTTGATTGGGCAATTTTTAGAAGGTATTCATTGACTTTGCTTTGAATGGTTATACGCTCGCATTAGGCGCATCGTGCGTCGAGTAAAGGTAAAGGGCGTAATAAATGAGAAAGCGTCATCTATTTAAAGCAGTTTTGGCTGTTGCGTCACTAATAGCCACGACTGTCACTGGTGTTTCACATGCAAATGCAGCCTCAGGCACTCTGCAGACCGTTCTCGACCGCGGAGTTCTAATTGTAGGTACTGGAAGCGGAAATCCTCCATGGCACTTCATTGATAAATCCGGAAAATTAGTCGGTATGGATATCGATGTTGCCGGCATGATTGCTAAGGGCCTCTTTGGAGATGCCTCTAAGGTGCAATTCGTACAACAAGCATCTGATGCTCGTATCCCAAACTTAGTGACTGACAAAATTGACATTACATGCCAATTTATGACAGTGCACGCAGTCCGTGCACAGCAGGTTGCATTTACAATTCCTTACTATCGTGAGGGTGTTGGATTGATAATCAAGAAAGGCTCAAAATATAAAAACTATGCAGACCTGCTGAAAGCTGGTAACAAAGCTAAGATTGCAATCCTGCAAAATGTTCAATCAAACGATTACGTTCACGCTGCATTACCAAAAGCAAAGGTACTTCAATATCCTGAGTCAAACCTAGCTATAGCTGCAGTTGATAGTGGTCGCGCAGATGCTGCGGCATATGATCAATCATCTATCTCTTGGCTTGTTGCTCAGAGCCCAAATAAATATGTCGATTCTGGATACGGATGGATGCCACAGAGTTATTCTTGCGCACTAAAGCAAGGCGACCAGGTCTGGTTAAACTTCGTAAACCAGGTTCTTCATGAGGCTATGTATGGAGTTGAATTTGACGCATATAAGGCATCATTCAAGAAGTGGTTTGGCGTCACGTTGCCACCTCCACATATCGGCTTCCCTGGCTAGATAAATAGTTGAAATAACCAAAGGGAGAGGCTAAGACTGTGGACTATTCTGTAAATTACGACGTCATCTGGCGAAATTTACATAATTTGTTCTACGGATTAGGTCTAGGTCTTTACATGGCACTCGTATCAGTTGCCCTGGGAAGTTTGATCGGTCTAGTCTTAGCCTTTTCTTTGGTTTCAAAGCGAAAGTTGTTCCGTGTGCTTTCCGGAATCTATGTAGCTGTAATTCGAAATATTCCACTTATGATTATTATCCTTTTTATATATTTCGGTTTACCCGATGTGGGTCTAACATTTGCCGAACAGCCGTCTTTCATTTTCGCACTTACCATTTACACTGGCGCCTACATTGCAGAAGTTTTTCGAGGGGGCCTTTTAGCCATCCCTAAAGGTGTTGGAGAAGCTGGCATGGCAGTTGGTATGTCTAATTTCCAAATTAATATTTTTATAAAAATTCCAATATTAATTAGGTCAGTTATGCCAGCGCTGAGCAATAACTACATATCACTCTTCAAAGATACTTCTGTTGCTGCAATTGTTGCAGTTCCAGAGTTGACTTTCCAGACTCGTAAAATTAATACTGATACTTTTCGCACGATTGAAGCTTGGTCATCCGCAAGCGTTCTTTATGTAGTTGCCTGCTTATTAATTGCAATCCTCTTGAGACGTGTAGAACGTCGCGTTGCGATCCCGAAGTAGAGGTAGGAGACACTATGAGCACTGGCTTCTCTAACGAATTGTGGGCGAGCAGGTTTATACTATTGGACGGAATTGGAACATGCATTTTTGTTTCATTTTTAGCAATTGTTTTTGGCACAATCGTCGGGATTGTAGTTGGCCTTCCACTAACGTACGGCAATTTTATTTTTAGGTTCCTCGCTCGTGCTTATACTGACTTTATCCGAGGCATTCCAGTACTGGTGTTGATACTTACCTTTTACTTCGTTCTTTCCGTACTTGGATTGAATTTGACCGCCATGCAGGCGGGGATTGCCTCACTATCAATTTTTTCATCTGCTCACGTGGCAGAAATGCTCCGAGGTGGTTTGCAAAATGTTCAAAAGGGTCAAATAGAAGCGGCAAAAGCGGTGGGCCTAAGTTTCTTTCAAACATTTCTCTACGTTAGTTTACCGCAGGCACTTAGACAGATCTTACCTACCTGGATAAATACAGCAGTCGAGACGACTAAGGGATCTACTTTAGTGTCAATTATTGGTGTAGTCGAAATCACGCTGGTCATGCAGCAAATTATTGGGAGAAATTTTCTTTCAATGGAGTTCTACGCTTTAGCTGGTCTAATTTACTTCATCATTTGCTTCTCAATAGAGCGGTTTGGAAAATTCATCGAAAAAAAGGTAGCAATCAAGTGAGGATAGGCTAATGACAAATCGAGTTCTAGAAATATCTAACCTACATAAATCCTACGGGGATCATGAGGTCCTCAAGGGGGTTTCTACCGAGTTAGACAAAGGTGACGTCGTTTCGATCATAGGAGCCAGCGGATCTGGCAAGACTACTCTCCTTCGTTGCGTTAACTTACTTGAAGATTTTCAAGATGGTTCAATCAATATAGATGGCACGCAGGTTGGCTATCAAGAAAGTAAAGGTAAAAGAGTAAAAGTAAGTAATAAGCAAGTGACTAAGGATCGCGCCTTGACTGGCATGGTTTTTCAATCATTTAATCTGTTCCCACATCTTTCGGCAACTGAAAATATCAGTCTTGCGCTTCGAAAAGTCCAGAAGAAGTCTGCCAGCGATGCTAAGGAAATTGCCCAGCATTGGTTGGAAAGAGTGGGGCTTCCAGATCGGGGACATTCTTTCCCGGGCCAGCTTTCCGGAGGGCAACAACAACGTGTGGCTATAGCACGTGCCATTGCCATGAATCCTAAAATAATGCTCTTTGACGAAGTAACTTCGGCACTTGACCCTGAACTCATCAACGAGGTGCTCGATGTGATTAAGTCATTGGCGGTAGAAGGAATGACAATGCTCATAGTCACTCACGAAATGCGCTTTGCTTATGAGGTATCTAAAAAAGTAATCTTCATGAATGAAGGAGTCATCGCCGCCCAGGGCACACCTGACGAGATCTTCAAAAATCCATCCAATGAACGGTTAAGTACTTTCTTAAAGAACACTAGGTTTTAACTCAAGCATAATGACGCATGTAGCGGTAATAGGAGCAGGAACCATAGGTCTTACAACCGCTTGGTACTTGCGCGAAAGAGGCGTTGAGGTATCTGTCTTCGAGATGGAGAAGCCAGCAAATGGTGCCTCTTGGGGGAATGCGGGCCAAATACTTCCAATAAAATCTGTTCCACTTTCTGAACCCGGTAATCTCAAATATGCACTAAAAAGTTTCTTCAAGAAAAGTTCGCCGATAACTGCCCCAAACACATTGGATGCCAATCTGATTAGTTATTTTGCACATTTTATACGAAATTCAACGAAGAAAAGACATTTGTTGTCTGCAAATGAAATGTTCCAACTAGGTAAAAGTACATTCAATGAATTTGCTTATCTGGAATCCCATGGAGTTGATACAACTCGCACCATCGCCCCATTTACATCTGCTTTCTCATCCCGCGTTTCAGCTCATTCTGTGATTGCTGAATTTCAAAGAATTAGCGCGAAATCTATGGAATTGGATTTTGAAATGCTTAATGGATTTGAATTACGGAAACGAGAGCCATTAGTTGAAGAACATTACGATTTTGGTTTGCAACTTAATAATCAATCATTTATAAATCCACCTCAACTAGTATCAAATCTTGTAGCATCTCTTCAACTTTTAGGTGTTGAAATTAAAAGTAAATCCAAGGTAAAAAATGTTGTACGCCTTTCTGGGAAAACTAAAGTACTTCTCGAAAATGGGAAAAGTCAAACATTTGATGCTGTTGTAATCGCAACAGGTGCTTGGCTCAATCGACTCACCGCCGACCATGGAGTACGGATGCCAGTTGTTGCGGGAATCGGGTACAGCATGACGGTTGACGTGCCACACCAAACTCAAGGGATGCTCTACTTCCCCGAATCTCATCTCGCGACAACTAATTATGGCAACCGTCTTCGAATTTCGACTTTCATGCAGATGGGTGACGTCGAAATCCCCCGTGATCCAAAACGTCAAAATAGATTGCAACAAATTGCACAAAATGTAATTCCACAAGCGGATTGGAGTTCTGTCTCAGAGTTCTGGTCAGGAGCTCGCCCGCTCTCAGGGGATGGCAAGCCGCTGCTTGGGGGTACCCGCACAGAGGGAATCTATGTAAATTCAGGGCACGGGATGTGGGGAATCACTCTTGCTCCTGTAAGTGCGAAATTATTAGCAGATTTAATTACTGGAAAGCGTGAGATTCCGAAAGCATTTAATCCGCTTCGATGATCTGAACTCAACAAGGAGGAGTTATGGATTTCTACAAGTCGTTAGGTATTACTACGCGGATTAACGCAGCCGCATGTTACACAGCCCTTGGTGGCTCATTAATGTCGGCGCAAGTACTCGCTGCGATGAACAGTGCGGCTAAATCATTTATCTCACTTCACGAGTTGCAGCAAAAAGCAGGTGAGAAAATTGCCAAAATGACTAATAATGAAGCTGCATATATAACTACCGGTGCGGCGGCAGGAATCGTGCTTTCAGTTCTTGCAACTCGCAATCGCGGAGATTTGATTGAGATTCAAAAAATTATTGATGGGACCGCCAAAGAATCAGAAATATTGATGTTCGCCGGACACCGCATTCCATATGATGCTGCAATTCGCCTTGCCGGATCCAAAATCGTAACTGTTGGGGATTCCATTCAAACTTTTGAATATCAACTCGAGGCAGGCATCAATCAAAGTACCTCAGCAATTTTTTATTGCGCTGGGTCACATTTGGCTGCGCCGGTTTTATCCCTTGAAAAGACAATAAAGATCGCAAAGCAGTATGGAATACCTGTGATAGTGGATGCTGCTGCGCAATTGCCACCGCTTTCAAATTTATGGCACTTTTCAAGAGATAGCGGCGCAGATCTTGTGATTTTTAGTGGTGGCAAAGGTCTAAAAGGCCCTCAATCAAGTGGTTTAATTGTAGGAACTCACGAATTGATTGAAGCTGTGCGTGCAAATGGTGCACCTTTCCAACGTCTCGGTCGTGCATTCAAAGCAAGCAAGGAAGAAATTGCAGGGTTGGTAACAGCGATTGCGATTTATGTCGCAAAAGACCATGAGGAAGAATGGAATATCTGGAGTAAAGTTGTGAACTTATGGGTAGATGAGTTAAGTAAAATTAGTAACATCAAAGTTTCTCGAGACGATGTCAATGAAGCAGGTCAGCCTATCCCCCGAGTTGCAATTGAACTCCCTGACGAAGTAGCCCTTAAAGTTGTAGACAGGTTGCAAAATCTTGATCCAATTGTTGAGGTAGTCCACGATTCTCGCAAAATGATTTGGCTTAGCCCTGACTCACTCGAGGCTGGTCAAGAGATTATTGTGATGGAACAACTCAAAAAAGCTCTTGCCTTTTTATAAAGTCCTTAGGGTGATCAGCGAAAGAACTGCCATGTCCAGAAAAGTTTCGCTCGCGTAGCTTCTATAACCAAGTAGTTTGAGGCTCTAGTGGGTACATAGGCATACGACGATTTTTATAAATGAAATTACCAAGATCGGCAGTAGAAGCACCGGGGCTTTCAAGCCAGAACATTTTTTTAGCTATTGGTTCATAAGCCGGTCTTGGGGAATGAGTGCCCTTTACTACAATAATTTTTTGATCCTTGGGTTCAAATCCCACAGACCTAAATTGCTCAAGAGAACTCGACATAGCAGGTTTTGACGTGACAAGAATTTTATTCCCAGAATCAGTTTCTATAGCAACACTGGGCCCATCGTTATAAAATCGAAAACCTCCGTGCGAAGGTTTTAATTCAGAGTATTTGCCATCGGTAATTGCGGTTATCGCTCCAGTTAGTTGAATCGGTGCTCCGTGCATATCATCTGCTTTCCCGCCAATTTCTAATTCAACTCTACCGCCGACTCCGAGTTTAATGCATTTATTTGCCACCTCTGGATCACACAACGCTTGCATGATTCCAGTAATCCCCATTTTGTTTGCTGCATGAAGAATAAAGGTGGAATCCCCTGGAGTACCGGCTCCAACATTATCGCCAACATCAAATAGAACTACGGGCCATGAAGTTGCTTGTGTTGCTTGCTCTAACGCTTCTTTTATAGGAGTACCTCGACCATTTAATTTTGCACGAAGGTTCCAGGCGAAATCTGCAATCTCCCTAGAATATTTTGCAGCAAGTAGTGAATCATTATTAGTTATTGCCAGAAATGACATCCCCATTTGCGGTACATCTGCGTATGGATACCCCTCAGCAATACTTATCGACAAGACGCCAGGGCGTGCTCTAACTCGGTCAGCAAATCTCAAAATTTCAGCCATTGGCTCATCGCTCGTACCTTGTTGAAGAATATTCACTATAAGAGGTGGCATTTGCAAGCACTTTGTGGGGTGAATTTCCTTACGTAAAGTTTTTATGACAAGGTCGGTGCAATGAAATCCTTGTTCATAAGTGTCTAGGTGTGGATTGGTTTGGTAGATCGTCACGATATCGGAATTTGCAACAACTTTTTGAGAGACATTTGCGTGCATATCTAAGGCAGTTCCAATTACAACATTTTTTCCTACCAGTGCCCTAACCTGTTCAGAAATTTCGCCATCAGCATCCAGGTACTTATCTGAAACAGCAGCCCCGTGAAGTGGGAGCAAAACCGCATCCCACGGTCCTTTTGTGCTGATCTCCTTCAGCATCAAATCCATAATGTGTTCCGTAGCTTCAACAGTCATTGGACCCATCGGCATTAGGCGTGTGAAAACCAACGGTTGAATTTCTATATCATTCTCCATTTTTAACCGTCCAAGCATCCCAGCAATTGTTGCTGTGGATGTCTCGTACTCATTAATGATTTCTTGTCCATGTAGAATTCCAGCTTCTTGCCACTTTGCCAACGATGCAGGCACTTTGGCAAATGAATTGGATTCGTGTTGGAAACCTGCGATGGCAATTCGAAACACGATTAGGCTCCTGTTGCTCGTAGACCTGATGTATTTTTAGAGGTAAGTTGGAATTGTTTTCTTGAGATCTAAGCAAACTGCAATTAAATGATTTCCAATTTTGGCAAAATCTTGAAGAGTGGTCCGAGCCGTGCTTGCGGTTATGCTAATTGCTCCTATTGGATATCCAATTTGATTTAGAATCGGGGCAGCCACACATCTGAAACCAATTTCGTCTTCCTCATTATCAATTGCATATCCAAGTGATCTACTTTTTCGGATAGCTTTAAGTAATTTCTCCTGGGAATTTAGTGTATTGGTGGTCCTAATCGGAAGGTTAAGTTCAACAATTTTTTTTATTGCAACCTCATCCGGCAAAGCGGAAAGAATCGCCTTCCCTAAAGCAGTTGTGTGGCAATTATCTTCGTTAGATATTGGAACTGTGATCCGAAGTCGTTGCGCAGATTCTAAAGTATCCAGATATATTATTTTTCCGTGACTTAAAACGCCTAAGTTAATCGTTTCATTATATTTGTCACGAAGTTCTCGAAGAGCTGGGCGAACATTTCTAATCAATTCCGAAGAGTTTCGGGTAGCGCGCCCAAGCCCGATGAGTGCTGGTCCTAAAATGTATTTTCTATTGGCTTGCTCTCGAGTTACAAAACCTCCTGATTCGAAAGTTTTGAGAATTCTATAAATTGTCGGTTTGCTTATTCCGGTACGCTCAAAAAGTTCTACAACAGATAATTTTGACTCCGCCAAGCAAACAAGAATATTCATTGACTTTGAAAGTACGCCAACCTCGTCTCGCTTTTTGGAGGCCTGCATTGGAGTCCAATCTCTTCATAGATTCCACTACCTGAATTAAATCTTGCTTACTCGACATAGTGCCAGTACTTTGCAAATAGTGGATCTAACTTTCCACGATGCGGAAAAGGAGTGGTAATGGACTTTATCGGCTCTAAAGGAGCAGTGGAAGAGGGCGCTGCCTTTGTATCAGGCGGAGTCAATAGTGGGTATCGGGTTGGTTTACGCCCAAATCCATTGGTTTTTACTTCCGCTCACGGGGCAACACTTACCGACATTGATGGAAATACGCTCATCGATTACTTCCTTGGGATGGGGCCAATGCTTCTAGGACATAGCCCGGCAGTTGTGATTGAAGCGGCAAAAAGCCAGCTAGACATTAGTTTGTTAGTAGCGGGCCAAACCCCATTGGAATATCGTGCGGCCAAATTGGTTCTTGAACTGATGCCAGGGGCTGATCTAGTTCGCTTTGCATCATCGGGATCAGAGGCAGTTCAAGTTGCATTTAGAGTGGCGCGAGCAGCAAGTAAAAGAATGAAAATGATTAAATTTGAAGGTCACTATCACGGCTGGTTTGATAATATTTTGTGGAGTGTTGCTCCAGATTTAGCTCTGGCTGGCGATCCATTGCACCCGAATGCAGTCGCCGGAACTCAAGGTCAAGAACCTAGTGAGAATTTAGTAGTACTTCCCTGGAACAACTCAGATCTGATTGAAGAGGAGCTAAAAAAAGGCCAGATCGCTGGAATTATTATGGAACCGATTATGTTTAATTCTGGTGGAATATTGCCTTTACCTGGTTACTTGGAACGTGTTCGCCACCTATGCACTCAATACGGAGCTTTACTGATATTTGATGAAGTTATTACCGGTTTCCGAGTTTGCGCTGGTGGGGCTCAGGAGAAATTAGGTGTTGTTCCAGACCTAACAATTCTAGGTAAAGCAATTGCAAATGGTTTTGCAGTGGCAGCAATTGTTGGCAAACGCGAATTTATGGATTTAATTGGAAGTGGCAAAGTGATGCACGGCGGCACTTATAACACTCAATCTGTTTCGATGGCAGCTACTATCGCAACATTAGAAACAATTGCCAGTGGATCTCCTCATAAGATAATTGATGAAACTGGAACCGCTCTGATGAAGGGATTGCAGGAGGAGTTTACAAAAGCAGGAGTCGAGCATGAAGTCGTTGGATTTCCAGCAGTTTTCAATCTGCGCTTTGATCTCAAAGGTCCAACTGATTATCGGACTGCAATGAAAGCAAATCGTGAGAGATATATAAATTTTGCATATGAATTACTCACTCGTGGAATCCGTGTACTTCCCCGAGGAACGTGGTTTTTATCCAGTGCACACGAAATATCGGATATCGACAAAACTTTAAGCGCCGTTCGTGATGTCCTTAAGAGTGGAATATGAAAATCTGTTGTTTAAAGTTGGGCTTGATCTTCCACATTAAAAAATCTAAATTAACCCGACAAGCAACCACACGCGTAATTTGCGCTTGCGTGTGGTTGTAGCTCAATGGATAGAGCGCCCTGTTGACTACACGGGAATCCTACCAGCCACACGTGCCAAATCTGGCTCCGCAGTTCGTCGCGCGGAGCCAGATTTTTATTAATCTTTTTTATTTGTTACGCAGAGTAGGCAATACCAAATTTAGCAACTTCCGGCGTATTGTTTACTAATGCGAAGTAATAAAATTGCGGCTGGAGTTGGCGCATTTGCTGGATTTATTTTTACCCGCCTTCCCTACATGGAAGATGGCAACCTTTTGGTTACCAATGTCGTAGTTTTGATATCCGGATCGACCACACTTGTTGCATGGCTACTTTTGAAAAAATTTGTTAAGCGGTAAGGAGTTGAATCCCCTCCCCTACGTGCGGGCCATTCAATCCGCTAAATGCAAAAGGTTCCACAGATTAAATCCGTAGAACCTTTTAGGTAATTGTGATTACCTTTGCTCCCATGACTAGGAATTGAAATAATATCATTAGAATCTTATTTAATTTAGAATTTTATTTCTTGGCCTTTATTCGCAATGGAAGGCTACACACAGTATATAAATCGAAGCGCATCCTTGCGTTGCGCCAACTTAATCCAGGAATCTATTTCTTACGGTATCCGATTGGGCATTTTGGATTTACACCACTTACTCTTTTTGTTACTTTCCCTTTAGCGCAAATTATTGAAAGTGACTTTTTGGGAGTTGCTGGCTTAACAGCAACTGCAACCTCTTCTACCGGCTTGGCTGCTTCTGGCTTTGTCTCAACCACAACTTCTTTAGGTTTTTCTTGTGTTAACTTCACTTTGATGGTCGGAGCTGAATATGTGAACCCAGAAGCAGATAGATATAGCCATCCGTCTTTTTCTCCAAGTGCTTCAGTTTCAACTTTCTGATCACCTTGATCAGAAGTTATCGAAAGTGATGCTCTGATCGGCGCTTTTGAAAATCCATAAACGCACCGTGCGACATCCGATCGCATAATCAGGTCATAACTTCCCACGAATACCTGCTTTTGTGGAGTGAAATGTGGTGCTGCTACGGAGTATTCAAGTGTTCCCTCAGAATTATTGTAAGTTGGTGGTCCGCCAGAGTATTGCGTTGCATTTGTAGTAACTACACCTGTTAAACCGTTTGAACCATCCGTAAAACATCTCGACGCATCTCGTGATTCATTGTTATCTAAAGTGCGCATGGACCAAGTGCCAAGCAGTGCGGTTGCTTTGTCTTCTACAAACGGCAACCAACTCTTTAGCTGATCCATACCAAATTTGCTTGAAGGAGGTGGGAGTATCATTTTGTTTCTAGTTAGTGGATCCTCAGAGCATTTGCTTCTACCGCATCCACCTTTGACTGTGTTTTCTATCTGCTCTGGTGTCAATAAAGCGACCTCTGGTTTGTAGTCGCCAGTTCTATAGTCGTAGATATCTTTCAACGCCTGCGGCATTTCCGGATATCGATACATCTTGTAAACAACTGGTACCGCGACCGGGAATGCTGAGATTGAAAACGAATAGAATCCTTTTTCCTGATTGAATGAAATCTCTGGCTTGTAAATGCGGCCATGCATCCACCCTGCAGGCCTATTTTGCATGCGCAACTTTAGATAAAACTTTTTGTCAGCAGGAAATGCATATCTCTGCGCACATAATTTTTCTTTTGCAGATCCTGCCACACAAAAACTATTTCCAGAAAATCCGAATCCCGCTTGCAGCCATGTGCCGGGAACATTCCCGCCGCCGCCATCTGTAACGCTTGAAAACCCTGAATCAACACTGTTAAAAAGCCTATCATTGGGTTCAAGTTTTACTGGATAAATACGAACATCTAATTGACCAAGAACTGCGCCAGAATTTTTGTATACTTCGCCTTGAGTTTGAATCGAAACGTAGTATGAAGTTCCACCGTCATGTGCGGCACCAGGCAGATCAAAAATACTTCCAGTGGAACCGTATGGCAATTTCAAAGACTCAGAAGCATCAAACTTGTTTAGCGCTTGGTTTGGAAAGTACCGTGAAAATACGCCTTTACTCTGTTCGCTGGTTGAAGAAACCACTCCAAACTCTTCGATGCAATAGAGCTCGCTCAGCGGACCGCAAACTGGAAGTAGGGCCGAATACTGAAGTGAAGGTGACGTGCAGCGCGCATCAGCAATGCTCTTGCAAGTTGGGTCAATAAAGGGATCTTTGCGCAACTCGTTATCAACCAAATAGGAAACCGCTTCACCGGGAAATGAATCTATAAATTCTTGAACGTGCATTCCGCGTTCAGCATCATTTGGAATTGACCAAGAGCGTCCTGGATCGCCTACGGTTTCAATAACAGCGCTACCAGTCGCTGCTGTAAAAAAGATGAGTGTCAGTGAAAAGAAAAATGCAACTGACTTTTTCATAAATTACTCCGTGTCCGCTGCATTAGGAAACTTCATATGTCTTCACTATATAGCCAGACTGGGCCTGAAGCCGTGAAAAATGAAGATTTTTTGTTAGTGCGTTGTAAGGCTTCGCCCCAGAAGAAGAGCCTCAAAATGATCCATCCGATGTAGTTATTGAAAACGGAGAACGTTGATATTCAATCTTCAATTTAATCTTCTTCGTCCTCACGCAAAATCTCTTTAGCGCGACTGGCATAAATATCTACGTACTCTTGACCACTCATCTGGCCAATAGCTCGCATGATTTTGTCAGTCGCTTCACGCAACGTGAATGGATCTGTTGGGTCGCCGGTGAAATACATGGGCTCGCCGAAATCAACACCAACGCGCGCGATCTTTGGAATCATTTTTCCGGTTGGTTGAATTTTTTCAGTGTTATGCATTGCGACAGGAATTACAGGTGAGCCTGATTCAATTGCAAGGCGTGCGATGCCGGTGCGACCGCGGTATAACTTTCCATCTGGTGATCGGGTTCCTTCAGGATAAATGCCGATGCAATGACCAGCATTTAATAAACGAATTCCAGTTGCAACAGCTGCTTCACTTGCACGACCCCCTGAACGATCAACTGGGACTTGTCCTAAAGCATGGAATGTAATTTTCTTCAAAAAACCTTTTAAGCCTGGTGCAGTGAAGTACTCCTGCTTTGCAAGAAAAGTTACTTTGCGGGAAACAACAAGTGGCATAAAAATTGAGTCACTGAAAGATAAATGGTTTGAGGCAATTATTAGCGGTCCGTTGTGAGGCACATGGGCTAATCCGCGGACTTTGGGTCGAAAGAGCAAAGTCAGTAAGGGCATGAGGAATGCCTTTAATAAGCGGTATGCCATGGGTACAGGTTACTGGCGAGCCAGATCAGCCACACCCACTAATCCTGCGTCATTACCTAATTGAGCAGGCACGATTCGTGGCAATGGGTGACCAGAAAAGGATGCAGCCCGCTCAAGTGCGCCCCTGGCTGGTTCAAGTAAGAAATCTCCGGCTTCAACTAATCCCCCACTAATAATTATTAGATCGGGATCAAAAGCCACAACAATTGATGCGATACCAAGGCCCAACCATTCGCCGGTAATCGTAAATGCCGAAAGTGCTAAACGATCTCCATCTTTTGCCGCCGCTGTTAAATGTGCACCAGTTAATCCAGCCGCTGTTCCATCACCACGTTTTAACAAATCAAATGCCCGCTCTGGCGCTGCTGCAATACCTTCACGTGCATGACGCAAAAGTGCTGGACCGGCTGAGTACTGTTCAAAACATCCACGCGCACCACATCCGCAAAGTTGTCCATCAATGACCAGTCTCATATGTCCAAGTTCTCCAGCAGTTCCATAAGCTCCGCGATACAACTCACCATTTAAAATAATTCCGCCACCAAGTCCAGTGCCAAGAATTAAAAGAATGGCATGTGTTGAACCTTTACCTGATCCAAATTTGTACTCACCCCATGCAGCAGCGTTTGCATCATTTTCAACAATTACATCAAGACCAAGCCGCTCTTTTAATTCTTTACCTAAGTTAACACCAGTCCATCCAGCAATATTTGGTGGAGCTAACATTGTTTGGCGATCGGCTGAAACAAACCCTGCGGCAGATAAACCGACTTTTGTAATCGGTGATGGCGATTGCGCCATTAACTCTCTTACTAAATCTGCAACGCGATCAGTAAGTGCTGTGCCACCCTCTTTAGGAGTGTCTTTACGAATTCGGGCAAGAATTTTGCCATCTTCATCAACTATTCCACCAAGTAATTTGGTACCGCCGACATCAATACCAATAGCAAGTGTCATTAGCCCTCGATGTGTGCTTTCAATTCCTTCAATACTTGATCAATAAAAGATTTCTCAGCTTTTTGACGCATCATCGCTGGCACTGGCATGTTTAATTCAACAGTTAGCGCATAAGTCAGAAGAGTTTCATCACCATCGGCTTCTAATTTATAAAAACCATCCATTGCGGTTAATAAATCAGCATCACTTAAAGAAAAGGAGATTTGTGCAGGTGCATCGCTCCACTCATAATCCAAAATCACGGTATCTCGCAAAGGCCCTGAGTTAACTTTTAACTCAACTTTGGTAGCCCGTCCTTGTGCATCACTTTCAATCACTTTTACAGCAGTTATTGCTGAGGACCAGCTGGGATAATTTGGTAAGTCGCTGATCACTGCATTTACATCGGCGAGGGGGGCTTCGATAGTGGCGGAGGCTTGGGTTTGGCTCATAAGGCAAAGATACCCTTCTCAGGGCCATAACTCCTGCGCTAGCGTGTGACCTGTAACCACCTCTGGCACACCAAATATAGGAGCGCGTTTTACATGAATCAGATTCACGTCCCGGCTTTAGTTCCTGCCCCTACAAGTGGCAACTTAACTGACCTCGTCGCTGATCGTGCGCACTTCGAACCAGAGCGCGTAATGCTCTCCCGTCCACTCGGTGAAGGGTGGCAAGAAGTAAGTGCGCGGACGTTTGCTGCCGAAGTTCGCCAAGTCGCCAAAGGTTTAATCGCTTTAGGTATCAAGCCAGGTGATCGTGTTGGAATTTTGTCACGCACTCGCTACGAATGGACGATTTTAGATTTTGGAATTTGGTTCGCCGGTGGAGTTGTAGTTCCAGTTTACGAAACTTCATCTGCCGAACAGATTCAGTGGATTCTCGAAGATTCTGGCGCCGTTGCAATTGTGGTTGAGACTCCAACACATGCCGCACTTGTCGAAACTGTGCGCACCAAAGAGTTGAAAAATATTTGGACGATCACCGAAGGTGCAATCGCCACCCTCACCGCTGCAGGATCAGCAATCGCTGATGATCAGGTAGAAGCTCGACGTAACGCCTTAACTCCTGATGATTTAGCAACCTTGATTTATAC
>WLKK01000023.1 GCA_009701305.1 Actinomycetota bacterium
CCTGCTGAACCTTGTGGACCTATTGATCCTTGAGGACCATCAGCTCCAACTGTTCCAGTTTCACCAATTGGTCCGCGTGCACCAGTATTTCCAGTTGTTCCAACAAGTCCTTGTAATCCAGTTGCACCAATAACTCCTTGAGTACCAGGTGATCCTGCAGGACCTTGAGGTCCAGTTGCACCTACAGCACCAACACTTCCTGCGGCACCAACACTTCCTGCAACACCTGCTCCACCACTAGGACCGGGACTTCCAGCTGCACCTTGAATTCCTTGTGCTCCTTGTATCCCCTGCACTCCTTGCGTACCTGCAGTTGAAGTTGTTGCACCCTTGTCTCCGACTTTTCCGTCACTGCCTTGTTTTCCAATCGGACCTTGTGGGCCAACAGGCCCAACTAAACTTTTTGGTAACGACCATTTACCTTTTTTCTTTGGTCCATATAAATTTGATGACAATGTATCCAAATAGAAATCACCATCTATTCCATCAGTTGCATCTGGTGCGCCCAATCCATTTAATAATGTATTTAATGTTGGAGCTTGACTCGTTCGCCCAGCAGTTTTAGTTGTTGTTTTAACACTTTTATTTTTTCCAGATACTGCAAATGCATCTGGAGTTAATGTCCAAAGCAAGACGCTTAAAGAGATAATTGAAATTAATTTGATCTCACTCTTTAGTAGGGAAGTCGTCGCCATGGATTCTCACCTTCTCTCTACTTATCGGATCAGATCCCAATTAACCTGAGCCGCTAAAGACAAGGTTTCTCGCTCTGAGTAACAGCAGCAAGGTTTAAAAAGCCCCCCAATTTTGACGTTTTTGGACATTTTTACCCTCAAAAAGTGCGCTAAAAGTAGCTATCTTGTGAAAATTCGGAGAATCAGTAAATAGCTCTCATTCACAAGTTGTTCTAAGGGTTTTTGATTATCTTTATCAGGTAGATCCAGTTATCTGAAGACATCAGAGGCGATACGCCACTGGTTTGAAAACAAGAGGAGTTCAAATGAAGGCCAGCAGAAAATTGATTGCAGTAGTAGTCGTATCTGGCTTGGCAATCACAAGTGGCGGAAGTGCACTTGCTGCAAGCAGAACAACAACTGTCACTAAGACCACAACCAAAAAAGTGGTTACCTCAAATCCAAAGATCAACCCACAAGTACAAGGTGGATCAAATGGTGGCGAAATGGGAATGGGTGGACGTGGAGACATGATGGGCGGACCGGAAAAAGGTGGCGTTGACGTTTTAGCTTCCGTACTGGCAAAGCTTGTTACTGCCGGAACAATTACCCAGGCACAATCTGATGCAATTGTTAAAGCACTTGCAGATGACAAAGTTGCAAAAGAAGCAGCTCGCGTTGCACAGCAATCTGCAAACGAAGCTGATCGTGTTGCACAACAAGCCAAACATGAAGCCGTAATAACTGGCGCTCTAGGAATTACCGCAGCAGAGTTAAAGGTTCAACTCCAAGCTGGTAAGACTCTTGCTGATATCGCAGGCACCAAGAAAGATGCACTTATCGCAGCACTTGTTGCTGAAAAAAGTGCAGATCTTGACGCTGCTGTAACTGCAGGAAAGTTAACGGCCGCACAAGCAACAACTGCTAAGGCAAATCTCGTTGCACTTGTAACCGCAGAAATTTCATCCAATCGTCCAACAATGGGCGGTCAAATGGGTGACATGGGCGGTAAGGGTGGTCCGATGATGGGCGGAAAAGGAAAAGCTCCTAAAGGCAACTTCGGGGTTGCACCAAAGACTAATCCTGCTCCAACAGCCTCAACCCCAGCAGCACCTGCAAAGAGTGGGGCGAATGCAAAAATCAGCCAAGTAAAAAAGGTATCAAAAGCAGCATAATTAAATAATCCCCCTTGAGAATCAGGGCGCGCGTGCCAAGTGCACCGCGTCCTGATTCTTTTTCTGCCAAGATCTCTTCATGCAAATACATATTGGATCTGACCATGCCGGCTTTGCCTATAAAACTTTGATCATAGAACACCTGAAAAAATCAGGACATGATGTCGTCGACCATGGACCAGTTACTTATGAAGCACTTGATGATTACCCAACTTTTTGTCTAAGAGCGGCCGAAGGCGTTGCGAAGAATTCTGGTTCTCTAGGAATTGTTTTAGGTGGCTCAGGCAATGGCGAACAGATCAGTGCCAACAAAGTTGTTGGAATTCGCGCAGCTCTTGCATACAACAGTGAAATCGCCGCGTTAGCCCGTCAACATAACAACGCAAATGTTTTGTCAATCGGCGAGCGCATGAATTCGCAAATCGAAGCACTTGAAATTGTTGATGCGTTTCTGGCTACGCCTTTTTCAGGGGAAGATCGACATACTCGTCGTATCGAGATGATCTCGGATTACGAAGTAAGTAAAAAACTTCCTCCGCTTTAAAGTTTTTACTTTTTAAAGTAATGAAAATCTGTAACTTGGTGCTCTTTGTCTAAACCTTGTTTCTCGAAACGGGTAAAAGTTCTATTCGCTGGACGTGAAACAACTCCCCCAGAAAATTCAGGAACTTGATCCAATCTTTCGGCAATCCAATCTGCATACGGTTGCCAATCGGTAGCAATATGCAAAAGTCCACCGCTGCGTAATTTTTGCGCAAGTAAGTTTAAGAAATCCCCTTGTAGCAATCTGCGTTTGTGATGGCGCAATTTTGGCCAAGGATCTGGAAAATAGATTCTGATCTCATCAATTGACTCATCAAGAATTTTCTCTGGCAGTACCAA
Organism: Actinomycetota bacterium; assembly: GCA_009701305.1. Taxonomy (GTDB): domain Bacteria; phylum Actinomycetota; class Actinomycetes; order Nanopelagicales; family Nanopelagicaceae; genus UBA3012. Next base: position 2,732 of record WLKK01000023.1, read on the forward strand.
CATCACATCATCATGAATGATTCGAACATTGGTAACTCCTGCTTGATCTATCCGCCAAAGAAGTGAACCGATACCTGGCCGATGAATCTCAACTGCGACGATTCCAATTTTGGGATCCGCTGCTGCCATCTCGGCAGTCGCCTCTCCCATGCCAGTTCCAATCTCAAGAACTACATGAGTTAGATCAGGAAATAGGGTGTGCAGATCGATCGCTGCATCGCCGATCTCAACGCCAAATCGCTGCCAATGCCGCTCAATGGCTGCCTCTTGGGAATGGGTGATTCGGGCCCCACGTAATTTGTAAGTTCGAATTGAGTTCGAATACTCCTCTTGGGCCTCCATACCCCAAGCCTGCCACTGATTACTTTTTAGCCCAAACCCTCGCCAAGTGGTTGGATATCACCTCAACGCTTTATATAAGGAGTATCTGTGCCTGGAGTAAACCTTTCTCGTGCTGAAGCCGCCGCTCGTAGCGCTCACTTAAAAGTAGATAGCTATCTAGTCGAGTTAGACCTGACTACTGGTGCCGAAGTTTTTCGTGCAAAAACCACGGTCAAGTTTTCAAGCAGCAAACCAGGTAGCGAAACTTTTATAGATGCAGTCGGTCGCACGCTACATAGTGCAACTCTCAATGGCGTGGCATTAGATCCATCTGTCTTTGATGGCGAAAGTATTCACCTAAAGAATCTTGCCGCTGAAAATACTTTAGTTGTAGATCTAGATGCCATCTACTCAACTTCTGGTGAAGGTCTGCATCGATTTGTTGATCCTGCTGATTCAGAAGTTTATTTGTACTCACAATTTGAAGTTGCGGATTCACGCCGAGTTTATGCTTGCTTTGACCAACCAGATTTGAAAGCTAAGTTCTCTCTTACAACAGTTGCTCCATCTAATTGGCAAGTAATCTCAAATTATTCAGCTAAAGAGAAAAAAGATCTTGGTAACAATAAAACTTTTTGGGAATTTAATGAGACTCCAGTGATGTCTACTTACATCACCGCTCTCATTGCCGGCCCTTATCACTTTGTAGCCGATACCTATAAAGGTGAAAAAGAAGTTCCGCTTGGAATTTACTGCCGAACATCACTTGCAGCAAAATTAGATGCTGATGAAATCTTTAAAATCACCAAACAAGGTTTTGCATACTTCGAAAAAGAGTTTGGTCTTGCTTATCCGTTTGAAAAATATGATCAGATCGCTGTTGCTGAATTTAATGCTGGCGCCATGGAAAATGCTGGAGCAGTTACTTTCGCTGAAGATTACTTTGTCTTTAGAAGCAAAGTCACTGACAAAAATTACAACTGGCGGGCAAATGTAATTTTGCATGAGATGGCCCATATGTGGTTTGGCGACTTGGTAACTATGACCTGGTGGGATGACCTTTGGTTGAATGAATCATTTGCTGAGTGGGCTTCATATACCGCCCTTGCTGATGCGACCAGATTCACAAATTCATGGACTGTCTTCAATGCAGAAAGAAAAAACTGGGCATATCGCCAAGATCAACTTTCATCTACACACCCAATCGTTGTGGACATGTCAGATCTAGAAGCAGTTAAAACTAACTTCGATGGAATCACATACGCAAAAGGTGCTTCTGTATTGCAGCAACTAGTAGCCCATGTCGGCAAAGATAATTTTGTAAATGGCTTGCGCCAGTACTTTGCAAAGCACGCATGGGGAAATACAACTTTAAATGACCTCTTGGTAGAACTAGAAGCCACAAGTGGTCGCTCTTTGAAGCCTTGGGTCTCTACCTGGTTGCAAACAGCCGGTGTAAATACTTTGCGTCCGGCAATTGAAGTAACCGATGGAAAGTACAAGAAGATTTCTGTTGCACAAGAAGCGCCACTTGTTCCAAAAGGTTCTACTGAACTTCGCCCACATCGGATGGCAGTTGGACTTTATGATTTGAAGAACGACAAATTAACGCTTCGTAAATCCGTAGAACTTGATGTCGCTGGTGCTCTTACTTCGATTGATCAATTAATCGGCGAAAAAGAAGCTGATTTGATTTTATTAAACGATCGCGATTTAAGTTATGCGAAAATTCGCTTCGATGAGCGTTCGATAGCAACTCTAACCAAGAACCTTGCCGGCATTGAAGATCCGCTTACTCGTGCACTTTGCTGGTCTGCTTCATGGGACATGTTGCGTGACGGAGAACTTTCAGCAAGTCAATATGTTCCGATGGCAATTTCTGGTCTTGCTACAGAAAAAGATGTTTCTGTTATTTCAATGACTTTGATCCAGATGGGAACTGCTGTCGAACTATTTGCTTGTGCAGAAAATCGCGACAAAGTTCGTGAGCAGATGGCAAATGGTTTAGAAATTTTGCTAGAAAACAGTGCCCCCGGTTCAGATATGCAGTTGCAATATGCGCGTTCATTTGTCACGGCAGCATTTTCAGATCGCCAAAATGCCCGTATCCGACAAATTCTTGATGGAGATGTCGCTGGTTTAGTTGTTGATGCAGATCTGCGTTGGCACTTCCTTGGTGCACTTGCAGAACGCGGCAAGTTAAGTGAAGCTGAAATCGCTAAAGAGGTAGCTGCAGATAACACTGCAAGTGGTCTTAAATCGGCTGCTTTTTGCAGAGCAGCTCTTCCTGCAGCAGATGTAAAAGCTAAAGCCTGGGAAGCTGCTTTTAACTCTGAACTTTCAAATCACATTCAATTGGCGACTATCGGCGGAATGCAACGTCCAAGCCAACGTGAGTTATTGATTCCATATGTAGACAAGTATTTTGAGTGCTTAGTTGAAACTTGGGAAAAGAAATCTTATGAAATTGCATCCAACATCGTCTCTGGTTTATTCCCTGCCTATTTAGTGAGTGACCAAAATCTTGCTAAAGCAGAGAGTTGGTTAGCGGGTGCCGGAAAAGATGCACCAGCGGCGTTACGCAGATTACTTTCAGAGAACCGAGATTCAATGGCACGATCACTCAAGGCGCAAGGTGTTGACGCTAAGGCGTAATTAATTGATTTTTGTAATTGCACGACCGGCAGTGCCGCGCGCATTTTTTGGTCGAACCGCTAAATAAACAATTAATGAGATGACCAGAAATAATCCGGCGGGAGCTAAGAAAAAATAAGTGAAGGTTTCTAATACAGTAAGACCTTCACCAGGCATACTGCCATCTTCTTGATTGATTGCCAGATTTAGTATTTGTGAATTCATAATGTACTAATCCTACTAGTTAAATTTGCTTGCTAAGCGACAACACTTCCTACTCCAAATGGCTGAAGGTATGGAACCCAACGTGGGTCTGCACGACCGGTACCCAGTATTCGCCACGCTGCCCCGGATGGTTCTTTAGGAGTATTTCGTAATCGCCAACCCAAATCTTTCAAAGTGCGATCAGCTTTGGAATGGTTACAACGATGACAAGCAGATACAACATTGTCCCAAGCGTGAGCGCCACCGCGAGATCTTGGCATCACATGATCAATGCTTGTTGCTGGCGCTTGGCAGTAAACACATTTGCCACTATCGCGGGCAAAAATCGCACGACGAGTTAGTGGCACGGTATTTCGATATGGAACTCTGACAAATCTATTTAACTTAATAACAGTTGGAAGAGAAATATCACCGGCAGGATGGTGAATAAAAGATCCGGAAGTTTCTACGACACCAGCACGTTGATTCATAACCAAGATAAGAGCGCGACGTTCACTGACAACGCAAAGGGGCTCATATGTCGCATTAAGGACAAGAGCGTTAGACATCGCCACTCCCTCCTGCGCACAAAGTGCCAACCAGATAGTCAGATGGTCACATAATCAGGTAAGTGAAATCTTGCTAGGTTCTGTCGAAGTTGGCTAGTTAGGCACACCGGAAAAAAGCCTCAGTTGATGAACTTTTGGAGCCACGAGCCTAGGCTTAGGCGCATGAGCCGCAAATACCCGCCTGCTGATCGTGAAGATTGCAGTGATCAGTACTTCGGTGTGGAAGTCGCAGATCCATACCGTTGGCTCGAAGATGGCCAATCTTCCACCACTAAGAAGTGGTCTAGAGATCAAGAAGAACTGTGGCAAAACCAGATTAAGCAATTAAGTGGACGTGATCATTGGTCCCAGCGATTAACGACATTGCTTGGTGCCGGATACATATCGACTCCGGCTTGGCGCGGAGAAAGATCTTTTTATATGTGCCGTAAAGCTGGCGAAGAGTTGGGAATTCTTTACAGTCGTAAAACTCCAGATTCACCAGAAGTTGTTTTGCTTGATCCGATTGCAATTGATCCAACTGGTAAAACAACTTTAGATGCGTTCCAACCTTCCAAGGAAGGAAATTTACTTGCTTATCAATTATCAGCTGGCGGAACTGAAGAAAGTTCAATTTACGTTCTAGATATTGAAAGTAAGAAAATAATTGATGGGCCGATTGACCGCGGTCGCTACTCACCAATTGCTTGGCTACCAGGTGAAAATGCATTTTATTATGTGCGGCGCCTTGCTCCGGATTTAATTCCAGCGGAAGAAGAGCAGTTTCATCGACGGGTGTATTTGCACAAAGTTGGTACGCCAGCAGAAAATGATATTGAGATTTGGGGAGCCGAAGAAGAGATCACTAGTTATTACGGAGTTACTGTTTCAATGGATGGTCGTTGGCTTAGTATCTCTGCAAGTGCAGGCACTGAACCTCGTAATGATCTCTGGCTTGCAGATCTACAAAGTAGTTCAATCGAAAATCCAGATTTGATTTTAATTCAAAGTGCAGAAAGTGATTCACAAACTGATGTCCAAGCTTTGCGTGATGGAAGAATTTTAATTGGAACAGATTTTGACGCACCACGTGGTCGGATCTGCATCTCATCCCCAAGTACTTTGCTTTCAATGGGTGAGAGTGCGCAATGGCGTGAGTTAGTTGCTGAAGACCAAGAAGCAGTTATGGGTGGTTGGGCGATATTAGATGGAGATCAACTTCCAGGTGCGATGCTTTTGGTTTCGTGGGAACGACATGGAGTTAGTGAGATAAGCATTCATTCACTTGAAACTGGAGAACGACAAAGCACAATCCCGCTGCCGGGCTCTGGAACTTTGACTGGGTTAAGTGAGCGACCAGAAGGTGGCCATGAAGCCTGGATTGGTTATACCGACCATGTAACTCCCCCAACTGTTTACCATTTTGATGCTCGCACTTTAAAACTTACGAAATATGCGGATCCGCCAGGAAGTGTTGCCGTTCCAAAAGTTTTCTCAAAACAAATTACCTATAAATCTTTAGATGAAACTCTGGTGCGAATGTTTGTACTTTCTCCAACGCAAAAACCAGATCAGCCACGCCCTACTGTGCTTTACGGGTATGGAGGGTTCGGAGTTGGTTTATCTCCTGGATATTCAGCAAGTGCACTTGCTTGGGTAGAAGCGGGTGGAGTTTGGGTAGTTGCAAATATCCGCGGTGGTGATGAAGAAGGAGAAGATTGGCACCGTGATGGTATGCGTGGTGAGAAACAAAATGTTTTTGATGATTTTCACGCCGCTGCAAGGACTTTAATTGAACAAGGTTGGACAACCTCGACGCAACTTTCTATTGAAGGTGGATCAAATGGTGGTTTATTAGTTGGCGCTGCACTAACTCAAGAACCCGATCTTTATAGCGCGGTAGTTTGTTCTGCGCCTTTGCTAGACATGATCCGCTACGAAAAACACGGTTTAGGTGCTACTTGGTCTGATGAATATGGAAGTGCTGAGATTGAGGAGGAGTTTGAATGGTTAATTTCCTACTCCCCTTACCACCAGGTTCGCGAAGGTGTTAACTATCCGGCAACGCTATTTACCGTTTTTGATAGTGATACGCGCGTTGATCCACTTCATGCCCGAAAGATGTGCGCTGCTTTGCAACATGCAACAGTTGCTGACCGACCAGTTTTAATCCGTGCCGAATTTGATGTTGGACATGGAGCAAGATCGCTAACGCGCTCTATTGATTTAACCGCAGATACCTTGGCATTTCATTCAAAATGGAGTGGAATGTCCCCAACTGGAGGCGCTAAATAATGAATGACTTTATGAACTCATTTTCAGATTGGTTTAATGGTGCTCCACTTCGCATTACCACAATCGTCGCTATTGCTTTATTGATCCGATTAATTGGCGCCCGCGCAATTACTAAAGCCATGGACCGATTGATTTTACGATCAGATAAAGGTAAAGCTAATCGAGTTGGCGAGCGTGCCAGAACCATTGGTGCATTACTCCGTAGCGCACTTGGTGGAACTACAGCTCTTATTGCGTTAGCAACAATTCTTGATGAGTTAGGAATTAATCTTGGCCCACTTCTTACCTCTGCTGGCGTCGTAGGTGTCGCATTAGGACTTGGTGCTCAGACATTTGTCCGCGACTTACTTGCTGGACTTTCGATGCTGCTAGAAGATCAATATGGCGTTGGTGATGAAGTTGAGTTGCTTGAAGTTAAAGGAATTGTCGAAAATGTCGGCCTGCGCATTACAACTATTCGCGCTCAAGATGGGGTTGTTTGGTATTTGCGTAACGGTGAGATCTTGAAAGTTGGAAACCGTTCACAATGAGCAATTTAATTCCATTTAATGGGAAAACCGTAGTTTTGGTTGATGGTGAGTGCAATTTTTGTCGTCGTGCAGTGGCCTGGCTTCGCCCACTAATCTCAGTTGAGATTTACTTTTACGCATATCAAACTGCAGATCTAGTAACGCATGGAATTTCTATTGAAGAGTGCGAGAAAAGTGTTCAACTAATCAAAGGAAATTACCGATCATCTGGCGCACGAGCTGTTGCAGATTTATTAACTCTTGCCGGTGGTTCTTATCGCGCCGCCGCAATGACAGTTCGGACACTAGGCAAATTGAGTGATTTTGGTTATGACTGGATTGCCAGAAACCGCGGAAGCGAATTAGTAACAAAGATCTCGCAATTTTTACCAGAAGATCCAGATCCGCTCGATTAAAACTTTTCAGACAGCTTAATCTTCTGAATTGATCATGAATTGTGCTGCGCCTTCCAAATAACTCCAAAGCTCACTTCGCTGTTCGGTGGTGATTACTAATTCACCAACAGCGCTCTTCATGCAGGTCAACCAAGCATCTCGCTCTTTTGTTCCAATTTTGAACTCAGCATGACGCATCCGTAGACGTGGATGTCCTCGCTCCTCCGAATATGTCTTTGGTCCGCCCCAATACTGTTCAAGAAACATCTTTAATCTGATTGCAGCGCCGTGTAAATCATCTGTTGGATACATGGGGCGCAAAATAGGATCTATGGCAACTAGCGCATAAAAATGTGAAACTAATTGCTCAAATGCTTTTTCTCCGCCAATTGCATCATAAAAAGTCTCAGACACTTTTACTCACTTATTAGGTATTGCGAAAGGAATTCTCGCTCTTGCTCATTTACTGGGCGAGAAGTTTTGGTCTCCATTGATACTGTAACTTGAACAGTCTTTGCTTTCGCATAAATCTCGCCATCTTTAGAAAGTTCATATTGCAACACAAAGGAAGATGTTCCGATTTTAGATACCCATACTGCGATATCTATTTCAATCCCTGCATCATAAATTGGATTGATGTAATCAATATCGGCATGCGCAACTACCATTTCAATTAAAACTGGCTGCAAGTTGGCCCGTTGACGTGAATAAACTGTGAAGTCAACTCGAGCTTCTTGAATATAGGTTAAGTAAGCAGCATTGTTTACATGCATAAAAGCATCTAAGTCGCCCCAACGAACCTGACATTTGAATTGATGTTTCATTAGCGGGTCAACTTTCTATAAGTAACTCGATGGGGGCGAGATGCTTCGGCGCCTAATCTCTCCACTTTATTCTTTTCATAAGATTCAAAGTTTCCTTCAAACCAGAACCATTGTGAATCACCTTCGTAAGCCAAGATATGTGTGGTTATGCGATCCAGGAACCAACGATCATGGGAGATCACAACTGCACAGCCAGAGAAGTTAAGTAGCGCATTTTCTAAACTTCCCAGAGTTTCCACATCCAAGTCATTTGTGGGCTCATCAAGTAGTAGCAAGTTGCCACCCATTTTTAAAGTTAGCGCAAGATTCAACCGGTTTCGCTCACCACCAGAAAGCACTCCGGCTAATTTTTGTTGATCTGGTCCTTTGAAACCAAAAGTTGAAACATATGCCCGACTTGGGATTTCAACTTGACCGACTTTCATGTAATCCAAGCCGTCTGAAACAACTTCCCAGATATTTTTCTTTGGATCGATTCCGCCACGTCCCTGATCTACATATGAAATCGAAACGGTTTCGCCAATTTTTACTGTCCCGCTATCTGGCTGGTCTAAATCTAAAAGCATTTTAAAGAGCGTGGTCTTTCCAGCGCCGTTTGGACCAATGACTCCAACAATTCCGTTGCGCGGAAGTGAAAATGAAAGGCCGTCGAAAAGTAATCGATCCCCAAAGCCTTTACTCAATTTTTCAACTTCAACCACAATATTTCCAAGGCGTGGCCCAGGTGGAATCTGGATCTCTTCAAAATCCATCTTACGAACTTTGTCAGCTTCAGCAGCCATCTCTTCATACCGGGCAAGGCGTGCTTTTGATTTAACTTGGCGACCTTTTGAATTCTGGCGTACCCATTCAAGTTCCTCAGTTAAACGTTTTGCGCGTTTAACATCTTTTTGGCCTTCTATTTTCAAACGTGCTGATTTTGTTTCCAAATAAGTTGAGTAATTTCCTTCATAAGGGAATGCCCGTCCACGGTCTAACTCTAAAATCCATTGTGCAACATTGTCCAAGAAGTAACGATCATGGGTAATAGCCACAACAGTTCCAGGATATTTCGCTAAATGTTGTTCCAACCAAAGTACTGACTCTGCATCTAAATGGTTTGTTGGCTCATCCAGTAACAATAAATCTGGTGCTTGTAAAAGCAATTTACATAATGCAACTCGGCGACGCTCTCCACCTGAAAGTACTTTTACATCAGCATCTGCTGGTGGGCATCTAAGTGCATCCATCGCTTGTTCTAATTGTGAATCGATCTCCCATGCATTCCGATGATCTAGTTGTTCCTGCAGATTTCCCATCTCTGCCAACAATTTGTCGTAATCAGCATCAGGTGAGGACATCTCATCGGAAATATCATTAAATCTTTTAAGCAAAGCCATAGTTTCAGCTACACCTTCTTGCACATTTTCGAGCACATTTTTGTTGTCATCTAAATTTGGCTCTTGTAACAAAATTCCAACTGAATAACCTGGGGTAAGAAAAGCCTCACCATTAGATGGTTGTTGCAATCCAGCCATAATCTGCAGCACTGTTGATTTTCCAGCGCCATTAGGGCCCACAACGCCGATCTTGGCCCCTGGCAGGAACATCAAGGTCACATCATCCAAAATCACCTTGTCGCCATGGGCTTTGCGCGTCTTTTTCATTGTGTAAATAAATTCGGCCATAACCCCTACTTTATCGTCCTTATCGCCATTCGATGCTTTCTACTGGAAGGCCAGCGCACAACAGCCCTGCTACTACAATTAACCAAGTAATGCTGCTTTGCGCTTGTAGCTCAGTCGGATAGAGCACCCGCCTTCTAAGCGGGTTGTCGCAGGTTCGATTCCTGCCAGGCGCACTAGAGAAGCACTAGGACAACAAAAATGGGGCCCGCCTAAGTGGACCCCATTTTTATTTAACTACGCTATTAGCCAATTTCAGCAATATTAGCTACTGCAACTGTTGCGAGTGCACCAGAAACTGGGGCGTAACCCTTGCTGACTGCATTTGCTGTTGCGCAAGTTGTCAAGACATAAGTCATGAACTCCTTAACTGCAGCTTGCTTGGTCTTATCTTTCGCTGACGATCCATAACCTAGACCATAAGAAAATGATGCAAGTGTGTATGCGCCAGAAACTTTGCTTGCAACATCTACAACAACAGTTCCACGTGCACCTGATATGAAGTTGTTCAAGAAGATTGCAGTAGCTTCAGGAGTTGGTGAAACGTACTCTCCTGCGCCATTTTGAATTTTTGCAACTAGTAACTTGCGCTCTGTTGCGTATGAAGTTTCTGCGTATCCAATGGAGCCATCCTTGGAATCGACTCCGTTAGCAACTCCATCAGATCCTGATGCGCCTTGGAAAGTTCCGGCAGGTAGTGCTGCTCCTGGGAATGCAGAAGTAAATGTCTGTTGGCCAGCTGAACCAGCTTTTGTCCAAATTGTTGGATCCAACTTAGTCAACCAGTTGGTAAGAATTCCAGTTGAACCTGACTTGTCAGAACGGAACCAAACTGTGATTGGTGTTGCTGGAAGTTTTGCTTCGACAACAGTCTGCTTTGTTCCACTGGCGTAAGTCTCCATTATGGTTTTACCCTTTTTATCTTTTTTAGCTTTCTTTGTCTTCTTGTCAATTACTGCACGCTTTGCATAAACAGGTTCAGTGATCGTTTTATTGTTATCAGCAATAATTGCCTTATCATTCCAAGCGGTGATTGTTCCAGCATAAATTCCTGAAAGTGTCTTTGCACTCAGGTTTAGATCGCCAGTAAATCCAGCAAGTTTCACCATGACTGCGATTGGGAAAGCTACGTTTGGTACATAAACAAAATCAGCAGGTTTTGCTTCGGATGAACCGTATGCAGCATCTGAAAATGCGAAATCAACAGTACCTGCAGTGAATGCACTACGACCTGCACCTGATCCTCCGCCGCCATATACAACTGTGTTTCCTGAAGCTTTCAAATAATCTGGGATGCAAACATCTAATAAATTCTTAACCGCGGTAGATCCAGATCCGGTAATTGTTACCGCTGCGTGGGCTGGTCCAGCCATTACGGTTGATGCGAGTACGACTGCTACTAATGCGCTGGCAGCTTTTACAAAGCCGTTCTTTTTAGCGCTTGTAGAGTGGGTCATTCATAGTCCTTCCGATTGGTTTACTTTCGTTTCATTGCAGAATCTATGAGTTGAAACCAAACTTCAATAGCCAGTTTGCGAAACGTCACCTTGCTATCAGGTGAACAATCGGTAAATACTTTTTAGCCAAACCGTCCAGTGACATAGGCCTCAGTTCGTTCATCTTTTGGACGAGAGAAGATCTCTTTTGTTGAAGCAACTTCGACTAATTGACCCGGGCCACCGTCGCTTAAGAAGAATCCAGTGAAATCAGAGACGCGGGCGGCTTGCTGCATGTTGTGAGTAACGATCACAACAATTACTGATTCAGTTAATTGGCGAATGGTCTCTTCAATTCTTAATGTTGAACCTGGATCAAGGGCCGAACATGGCTCATCCATGAGCAGAACTTCAGGCTTCACAGCTAATGCTCGGGCAATACAAAGTCTCTGCTGTTGTCCACCAGACAACGAGCCACCATGCGCACTTAAGCGATCCTTAACTTCATTCCAAAGTCCGGCACGTTGTAGGCACTCTTCTAATAAATCGTCCTTATTCGAAACTTTGAGTTGAGCTAATTTAATTCCAGATAAAACATTCTCACCAATTGTCATTGAAGGGAATGGATTAGGCTTTTGAAAAACCATTCCAACTTTCAACCTAATCTTTGTTACATCTGTTCCAGATTTGTAGATATCTGTTCCATCTAACAAAACTTCTCCGGCCATTCCTGCACCAGGAATAAACTCATGCATCCGATTTAAAGTACGTAAAAATGTTGATTTGCCGCAACCTGAAGGCCCGATTAACGCGGTTACAGTTCCTGAGGGAAAATTCAATGAAACATTTGCGAGGACATGATGCTTTCCGAACCAGGCATGGACACCCTTTGCCTCTAAGCCCGCACCAGGACGACGAGGCACAAAATCACCTTTGCTCTCACTGCGATCAGCTGCAACTGATGCGAGTGATGAAATTTCTGGTTTGGCCACTTTGTCCTCCGATGTAGTCTGTGCTTGTCCTGAACCTTTTAGTTTTAAGATATCCATTACTTTTTCTTTCCTGAGCCTAAGCGAGCAAATATAAACAAGACTAAAACAATAAACATTAAAACAAGCGCCCCAGTCCAAGCACGTGAGATTGCTGTATTTAATCCAGTACGGAATAAATTAAAGGTGTAGAGCGGAAGCGCCGACATTGGAGCATCAAATGGATTGAAATGGGTCGTGTTGTTTCCAAGAATTGTTAGCAATAACGGCGCAGTTTCACCAGCCACGCGAGCTACACCTAAAATGATTGCAGTAATAATTCCACTTCGCGCTGCAGGTACTACAACCATTACAACAGTTCGCCATTGCGTGGCTCCTAGTGCAACTCCTGCTTCTCGTAAATCATTAGGAATTAATTTCAAAACTTCTTCAGCGGTACGCGCAACTGTTGGTAACATCAAAATTGATAAGGCTAGAGCACCTGCAAATCCAGAATAATGACCGCCACTACCAATAATTATTACAGAGTAAATAAATAATCCAGCCACAATCGAAGGCACTCCACTCATTGCTTGCACGAGGAAGCGGATCAAGTTTTCAGCGCGCCCTTTAATCTCGGTTAAGTAAAGTCCGGTGAGAATTCCGAGTGGAACGCTTATTGCACTTGCTATTGCAACCAAAATTAAAGTTCCCAGAATCGCATGTAATGCACCACCTTGATCAAAGGCGGCTTCTGGCTGCGTCAATGACATATCTTGAGTGAAGGTATTGATTCGAAGTGATTGATATCCGCGGCTAATTACAGTGTATAAAATACTTGCAAGGGGAAGCATTACTAATGCAAATGATGAGTAAATAAGTGAAGTTGCAACTGCATTTCCAACTGCTTTACGTCCTTGGCGGGAGTAAGAAATTCCAATCGACCCAACAAGTGAAAGAACAAAAAAAGTTAGTACATTTCCAGATATTCCTGCAAGACCGGTGAACTGAACGATTACTGGAGATAAGACCGCTGCTATGGCGATTACTAAGAAATCTTCCGCCATTTTTCTCGGCGTTGGGCGCCAAGGACGGTTTGGCTTCATTGTTGAAAAATCATTTTGCAACTGGGTTGTCATAGTTATCTCCCAGTCCGTGAAGCGCGACGGACAATTAAATTAGAAAGATAATTCACTACTAAGGTAACAATGAAAAGCACTAATCCAGCAGCCATCAAACCCTTTAATTCAAGGGAGCCAGCTTCGCCAAATTTGGTAACAATCATTGACGCCACTGAGCCACCGGCCGAGAATAGAACATGAAAATTCGGAAGGAAGTAAAGATTTAATACTAAATAAACTGCAACAGTTTCACCCATTGCTCGACCCAAGCCAAGCATCGCACCGCCGGCGATACCGCTTGATCCAAATGGCAATACAACAGTTTTGATCATTGACCACTTAGTCGCACCCAACGCGTAAGCAGCTTGAATTCGGTCAAGTGGAACTTGCGAAAATACTTCTCTTGATACGGCTGTGATAATTGGAATAATCATTACCGATAAAACTAAGCCGGCGATAAACGGCGAGCGCTCAAAAATTGGAAGCGGAACTGAGAAAGTTGGAAACCAACCTAAATATTTATTAATTAATTTTGCCCAATAGATTGCATGCGGCATAAGGATAAAAAATCCCCAAAGCCCGTAAATAACAGATGGAATCGCAGCCATCAAATCAACCAAAATTGTCATTGGTTTCTTTAGCCAATAAGGCGCGTAATAAGTTAAATATAAAGCAGTTCCCACTGCTATCGGCAGAGCAAAAAACAATCCCACAAATGACACAACCAGAGTTCCAATTAACATCGAACCAATGCCGAGAATTGGAGTAATTCCATTATCCGGATCGCCGGAATCCCAATTAAAACCTGTTACGAAGCCCAACTTAAACATTCTAAAAACATCAAAACTTCTTGTTGCTAAAAATACTGCAATCAATCCCAAAACAATGAGTGCTACAAACCCGCCAGCAGTAACGACGCCGCGAAATACTTTGTCCGAGAAGCGCGGAACAGTAGTTAGCTCCCTGCGTTCTGGGAGGGTTTCTGGCAAGGCAGAGAGATCAGGCACATGCCAATTCTGGTCAAGTGGCGGTTATCTTGAATGGAACTTTGGTTACATCCAGGTGAACGACGGGCGAACTTTTGAATTCCGGGGTTTTGGTAAATTTGTGCGAGCACCCTCTAGATTGACCCCGTGAGCGAGAACCCCAACCTGGTCTGGATTGATTGTGAGATGACCGGCCTGTCATTGGTTGAGGATGCGCTGGTTGAGATTGCGGTAATTGTCACCGATAGCGAGTTAAATCCAATTGGGTCAGGTCTTGAAATCGTGATCAAACCCCCGGCGAGCGCTTTAATCCAGATGAGCGATTTCGTTCGCGATATGCATATTAATTCCGGACTGTTGCCGCTACTTGAATCTGGAACAACATTGGCAGATGCGCAAGTAAAAGTTTTGGATTACCTAAAAAACTGTGGAGTTGAAATTGGAAAATCTCCAATCTGCGGAAATAGCATCTGGGTAGATCGGAATTTCATCGCCCGCGACCTTCCAGAAGTTAGCGAGTATTTGCATTACCGAAGCGTGGATGTCTCATCAATTAAAGAATTAGCCAGGCGTTGGTACCCACGGGTTTATTTCAATGCACCAAAGAAGATCGGAAACCACCGAGCACTTGGCGATATCCAAGATTCGCTGATCGAACTGCGTTACTACCGGGCTGCCATTTTCACTGCAGCACCAGGACCCGAGAGTGAGGCGCTTCGATTAATCGCCGAAGGGCTGACCGCCCCATAACTGATTGCCGGTAGTATTGCCCCCACATGGTGGGCGTAGCTCAGCTGGTAGAGCACTCGGTTGTGGTCCGAGATGTCGCGGGTTCGAGCCCCGTCGCTCACCCCACTAAATTGTTTTGAATTGGCTAAAAGATCTCTTAGCGCCAAGGCCGCTTGTTTACATCATTGAAACATTCATCCCCAAAAATTGAAACATTCATCCCCCAAAGTAATGGCATGGAAATCAACGGAGCAGATACCGCTTGGGTCTTAATGAGTGGAGCCTTGGTGCTCCTGATGACGCCAGGCTTGGCAATTTTTTACGGAGGAATGGTTCGCGCAAAAAGCACTCTCAATATGATGATGATGTCTTTTGCGGCCATGGGAGTTACCACAATTATTTGGGTGCTCTACGCATACTCACTCGCCTTTGGTCCAGATGCTGGCAATGGATTAATTGGAGATCTTTCAAATTTAGGATTACAAGGAACTATTGACCAAGTTGTAGGTGGAGAGGGACATCAGATCCCAACACTTGCTTTCGTAATGTTCCAATTAACTTTTGCAATAATCACTGTTGCACTGCTCTCTGGTGCAATTGCAGATCGCACCAGATTTACTGCCTGGGTAATTTTTGTTGCTGTTTGGATAACTTTGGTTTACGCGCCAATTGCACATTGGGGATTTGCATCACAAGGTGGCACCGGTGGTTGGATGATTGATCGACTTGGTTCCCTTGATTTTGCTGGCGGAACTGTTGTTGAAATGAATTCAGGAGCTGCGGCTCTTGCATTAGCGATTGTGCTTGGAAAACGTGATGGATACCGCCGCGATCCAATGCGCCCACACAACATTCCATTTGTACTTCTCGGTGCTGGGTTACTTTGGTTTGGTTGGTTTGGATTTAACGCTGGTAGCGCACTGTCTGCCGGACAACTTGCAGCAACTGCAATGATTAACACTCAAGTTGCAACTGCAGCGGCTGCAATGTCTTGGATTGCATTTGAAAAGATTCGTGACGGTAAACCAACAACTTTGGGAGTTGCATCAGGTGCGATTGCAGGTGCCGTTGCAATCACTCCATCTTGTGGATATGTCACTCCCCTAGGCGCGCTTGCAATTGGATTATTTGGCGGCGTCGCATCAGCATGGGCGGTATCTCGCAAATATAAATGGGGTTATGACGATTCACTTGATGTGATTGGAATTCACGGAGTTGGTGGACTCGTAGGAATGATTGCAATTGGTTTAATAGGCACCAAAGCAGTTAATGCTGCCGGCGGAGATGGATTATTTATTAGTGGCGACCCGTCATTATTAATTAAACAAACGATCGCATCTGTTGCAACGATTGCTTACTCATTTATCATCACTTGGATAATTGCGACCGTTATTTCGCGAACCATCGGATTCAGGGTGCGTCGCGAAGAAGAGGTAACCGGGCTCGATACAGTTGAACATGCGGAATCTGCCTATGACTTCACATTGCATTCAAATCGCTAGATAATTGACTCAAGAGTTAGGATCTGGAAATGAAATTAATCACCGCAGTAGTTAAGCCTTCAAGACTTGATGAGATTAAGACTGCTCTTCGTGCAGGTGACATAAATGGAATGACAGTTTCAGAGGCAAGTGGTTTTGGTAGACAGAAAGGCCATACTGAAATTTATCGTGGTGCCGAATATACGGTTGATTTGATTCCAAAAGTTCGGTTAGAAATATTGGCAAATGATGACGATGTTGAACGCATTATTGGCATTGTGGTCAATGCTGCAAATACCGGAAATATTGGTGATGGAAAAATCTGGGTCACACCAGTTGATTCGATCACTCGGGTTCGCACTGGCGAACGTGGAAGCGATGCAATTTAAGCGGTAGGAATTTCCTCTTTTGGGCATTTTGCTAAAAGCGTAGACATTGCAACTTTTTCTGGCTTAGTTAACCAAAGGCCATATTTTTTCTTCACAGCTATTTGGCGAGCAACGTATTGGCAGCGGTAAGACTTAGTTGGTGGAAGCCAAGTTGCGGCATCTCCATCGCCTTTTTGTCGATTAAGACTTGCACTTACCGCTAATAAATTTAATGGGTCATTTGCAAATTGCAATCTGATCTCATCAGTGAATTGGAACGCCCCTGTTTGCCAAGCATTTGAAAGCGCCACTACATGGTCTATGTCAACAAGTGATGCACCAAAAACGAAATCTATATTTTTGCCAGAGTATGGATCTGGTAGTACTCCACCTAATACTTTGCATCCATTTGAATCAGTCTTAATAACTAAATTTGTTAAATCGCGACGCAATGTGTCATTGCGTGCATCGCATCCGTTGCGATCTGGATCGCGCCAATGTGAAAATGATGAGCGGTCATAACCGGTTTTTGCCGCGCGACCTTTTACTGCCAAAGTTTCAATGATTACTGTGGCACGTTCTTTTTTTACGCTTACCGCGGTAGCAGCTTCTGGAACCAACAATGCAATCGCCAGTAGCCCAACGACTACAAAACATAACTTCATCTACAAAGAGTAAAGGGGGGATGACCGAAGTCACCACCCCTTTACTGATTAACTATTTATTTATGATGCAGGTGGCGCTTCTGGTGCATCTGCTGGTGCATCTGCTGGTGCATCTGCTGGTGCATCTGCTGGTGCATCTGCTGGTGCATCTGCTGGTGCATCCACTTGATCTGCTGGTGGGTTTGCAAATCCACCTTGTTGATTTGGATCAAAGCCTGCAGGTTGTCCGCCGAACACACTTGTTGTTCCGCCGAATCCACCTTGCATTCCTTGCTGCATGTTTGGATCGAAGCCGCCTTGTGGTCCGAAGTTTCCTGGCCCACCTTGTGGTCCGCCGAATCCACCTTGCATTCCTTGCTGCATGTTGTTCATCATCTGGGATTGGAATGCTTCAAAATCATCTTGATATTGCGCAAACTCTTCTTCAAACGCTGCGACTTCATCGTTGTACTCTGAAAGTGCTTCGTCTAATTCACTTTCAATTTCAGCGAACAAAGCAGCACCATCAGGATCTTTTTGCAAGAGATCAGTTAATTTAGCTCCTGCTTTTGTTTCACTTAGGTGATGAAGAAGTTGCTCTAAACGTTGTGGATTAGATTCAAGCAGTTCCACAATCTTCTCTGGGTTTTTCGTGAGCATGTTTGCAAGTTGCTTTCCACCTGCACCAACTACTCCACCAAGAACATTTTGCAACAACTTCAAACCTTGACGAGAACCTGCAACGCCAGCAAAAAGATCGACCAAGTCATCAACTTTGTCAGCAAAAACTTTTTGCGTAATTTCTTGCATGTCTGGTTCTAGCGGTTGAATCGGAGGCTCTGGTGGACGAATCCCACCTTTGTTTCCGCTCATAAAATCTGCAGCCGA
>WLKK01000024.1 GCA_009701305.1 Actinomycetota bacterium
ATAGCCGCAACAAATGAAGCGGATCCGGCAGAACGATCGACGCTGATGTGATGCATACCGCGCATTAATGGCCCGGCTAGCCAATGTGTGAAAATTTCTTGCTTGGCCATAAAACGTACATATCTCTTAACTGGAAGTACTGCGGTGCCGGAAAGTGCAAAATCTAAATATCCGACATGGTTAATTGCGAGAATCGCGCCACCATCAGTTGGAATATTTTCGACACCTGCAAAATCAAACTTTAACTTTAAATATTTCCAAAAAGATTTTATCAAGACAACAACTGGGGGATAGACCAAATCTCTTTGTTTTTTAGCCATTGATATTTGCCGCGGCCTTTTTCTCCATCGCCTGTTTGTAAAGACGGCCAGCACGATAACTTGAGCGAACAAGTGGCCCACTCATAACTCCGGCAAAACCAGTTTCGGTTGCAAAAGCTGCTAATTCAACAAACTCTTCTGGTTTTACCCAACGTTCAACAGGATGATGTTTTAGAGTTGGACGCAGATACTGAGTAATAGTTATCAAATCACAACCAGCTGAATGTAAATCAACCAAGGCTTGTTCGACTTCCGCGCGAGTTTCACCCAATCCTAGAATCAAATTAGATTTGGTAATCAAACCGAAATCACGGGCAGCAGTAATAACTGCAAGTGAGCGTTCATAAGTAAATGCGGGTCTGATCAATTTAAAAATTCTAGGCACAGTTTCAACATTGTGTGCAAATACTTCTGGACGAGTTTCAAATACCTGATTTAAGTGGTCAGCGTTTCCACTGAAATCAGGAGCCAACATCTCTACGCCACAACCTGAGACCATTTCATGCACTTCACGAATTGTTTGCGCATACAACCAAGCGCCTTCATCTTCTAAATCATCGCGGGCAACACCAGTGATGGTTGCATAACGCAATCCCATCTTTAAAATTGATTCTGCAACACGACGGGGTTCATCACGATCAAGTGGAAGTGGTTTGCCGGTATCAATATTGCAAAAATCACATCTTCTTGTACAAGCATCGCCGCCAATTAAAAATGTGGCTTCGCGGTCTTCCCAACATTCAAAAATATTTGGACAGGCAGCTTCTTGGCAAACAGTGTGCAGTCCTTCACTAACAACAAGCGAGCGAAGTGCCGTGTATTCAGGTCCCATTTTAGCTCGCGTTTTAATCCACTCAGGTTTGCGCTCAATCGGAGTTTGTGAATTACGCGCTTCGATTCGCAGTAAACGGCGACCTTCGGGTGCGATTGTCATGCGATCACTCTAATCAATGCTTCTTGCAAATGTTTCTCGGCGATGGGAAGAATCTCTTTTATGGTGATGCTCCGACCCAATTCCTGTTCTAAGGATGTGGTGATTACATCAGGCAGGCCACATGGAATGATTTCGGTAAAGTATTTCAAGTCGGGATTTACATTCAGCGCAAAACCATGCGTTACCGTTCCACGTGCTACGCGAATTCCAATTGCCGCAATTTTGCGATCACCTTTTTCGTCGCGAATCCAAACACCAGATCTTTCGCAATACTGTTGTGCCTCTAATCCCAATTCAGCACAAATACTTATTAGAGCTGCTTCAAGTGTGCGCACAAAGCCAACGACATTTGTTGCTTGTTTTAATTTCACAATCGGATAACCAACTAATTGTCCCGGACCATGCCACGTAATCTTTCCGCCTCGATCAACATCAATAACCGGCACGCCATTAATTGGTCGGTCGGATAACTCGGTGCGACGGCCCGCGGTGTAAACACTTGGATGCTCGACTAGCAATAAGGTGTTTTCGCGAGATCCATCGGCTACCTCTGCATGTAAATCTCTTTGCAATTGCCACCCAGCCAAATACTCAATTGAGCCAAGTGCCGATACTTCTAGCCCAGGGACTCTGGGGCCAGTTGGCGCGGTTGAGGCGGAAAAAGTGAGCGAAACCATCTTCCCAGCCTACCTATTGAGCGGGCGAAGGATGAATTGATCGGTAGAATTGCCGATATAGAGCCGGTGGGAATGCCACTCGGCCGTAAATCCTCAAGGAAGCAGAGTTTTAGATGAGCCATGACCAATTAGTCACCCCGATCACAGTTACCTCTAAATCCCGCCGAGGAGTATGGCTAGCCACTCTCGTGGTGGTGATCTGGTTTGGGATTACCGGTGCAACTGGGCCGCTATTTGGAAAACTGACATCAGTTCAGGAAAATAACAACTCTTCATTTTTACCAAAAGGCGCAGAAGCAACTAAAGCCGCAGATGTAATTGCTACCTTCTCCGGAAAAGATTCTTTCAATTTTCCAACCTTAGTTTTATTTGAAGGTAAAGCAGATCCACAAACTTTCGCAGCCATTAACGCACACCTTGCAACTGTTGGAGATCTAAAAATAGCTGGAACCACAGCAAAGATTTCTGATTACTTGGCGCCCGGACAGGTTATTGCGGCTTTCCCTTCACAAGATGGCAAAGCCATTTTGGCAAACATTCCACTTGATGGAAACTCGATTGCAAAATTACTTCCAAATGATGAGCCCGTCTTGCCGGCTGTCGTAGAAGCACTTCGTGAGGATGTTCGCCCCATAGCTGAAGCTAATGGAGTGAAATCTTACGTAACTGGTCCTGGCGGATTACTAGGGGATCTTTTTGGTGCGTTTGGAACTCTGGATTCCTCTTTACTGCTTACCACTTTAGGTGTGGTGTCAATTATTTTGATTGTTGTTTATCGTTCACCAATTCTTTGGATCATTCCATTACTTTCAGCCATGTTCGCACTCACATTAGGAGGTGCGGTTGTTTATCTGTTGGCTAAAAACAATGTAATTGATGTGGATGGTCAATCTCAAGGAATTTTATCGGTGCTGGTAATTGGTGCGGCCACAGATTATGCACTTTTGTTAATTGCTCGCTATCGCGAAGAGTTGCATTTAAATGAAAATCGTTTTGATGCAATGCGCGCTGCATACAAGGGCGTTTGGGAACCAATTGTTGCTTCTGGTTCAACAGTTTCCATCTCACTTCTTATCCTTTTGTTTAGCAAGTTAACAAACACCGCAGGACTTGGGCCTATCGGTGCAATTGGAATTGTCTCTTCAATGATTACAATTTTGACGCTGCTTCCAGCACTGCTGTTGCTGTGTGGTCGTTGGATCTTCTGGCCGCGTCGTCCATTATTTGATGGAGATGATCATGTTATGTCTGGCCCTTGGGCAAAAGTTGGAAACACAATCGGAAAAAATCCACGAAAAGCTTGGGCAATTTCCGGATCTATTCTTTTGTTATTTGCATTTGCATCAACGACTTTAAAAGCCGATGGAATTGGTACGGTCGATACTTTTACCGGCAAGCCTGAATCAGTCGTCGGACAAAAGCTTTTGGAAACCCATTTCCCAGGGGGAGAGGGCAATCCAACACAAGTTGTTGTAAGTGCTGATAAAGCTGATGCGGTTACGGCGGCGTTGAAAAATGCACCTGGTGTTTCACAAATCGCTCCGATGTTAGATGGAATTCCCGTACCAGGACAGCCACTACCAAAGGCAAAAATTGTAAACAACAAAATGGTTTTGAATCTTACGTTGGATAAAGCACCTGACAGCGTGGAAGCTGGAAACGATATTCCAAAGATTCGAGAATTAGCGCATGCAGCTGATCCAACATCGCTAGTTGGCGGAACAAGTGCGGTGTATTTTGATGTACGTACTGCGAATACGCGCGACAATCGTACGATTATCCCAATCATCTTGTTTGTAATTACCATCATTTTGGGATTACTACTTCGCAGCATCTTGAGTGCAATAGTTCTTCTAGGAACTGTTGTTCTTTCCTACTTTGCGACTCTGGGTGTTTGTGCCCTTGTCTTCAACCATATATTTGGGTTTGCAGGTGGCGACAATTCATTCCCATTGTTTGCATTCATTTTCTTAGTCGCGTTGGGAATTGATTACAACATTTTCTTGATGACGCGCGTACGTGAAGAATCTCAGAAAATCGGCACTCGCAAAGGTGTAATCAAGGGAGTAACTGTTACTGGAGCGGTCATCACTTCAGCGGGCGTTGTCCTTGCTTCAACATTTGCCGTGCTTGGATTATTGCCACTAGTACCTCTTGCCGAACTTGGCTTCGCAGTTGCTTTTGGCGTTCTGCTGGACACCATCATTGTTCGCTCTATTTTGGTGCCTGCGTTGGTTCACGAGATTGGGCCAAAGATCTGGTGGCCATCAAAGATGCAAAAGGAAGTAGACATAACAGATTAATAATGCAATAAGATCACCACATGTCTGAAAACAAACTCAAAGCCGGATTAATTGGTTATGGATTAGCTGGGAAAGTTTTTCATGGCCCATTGCTAGCTGGATCAGGCTTTGAGTTAAGTTCAATTCTCACCAATAACCCTGAACGTATCGCTTCAGCTAAAAGTGATTTTCCGAATGCCCACATTGCCGAAGATATGAAAGCGCTACTTGACCAAGATCTAGATCTTGTTGTGGTTGCTTCCGCAAATGTGGTCCATGCCGAACAAGCATTACAGGCTATTGCAGCTGGAGTAACAGTAGTAATTGATAAACCGGTTGGTCGCAACGTTCGTGAAACCCATTCTATTTTTGATGCGGCAGATAAAGCTGGAGTTAAAGCTTGTGCATTTTTTAATCGCCGCTGGGATAGCGATGCCTTAACCATGAAAAGGGTAATCAAAGGACGAGAGATCGGTTCTATTCATAGATTTGAATCACGATTTGAAAGATTTAGACCAGAGCTCAAGATGGATTCATGGCGCGACGACAATGCTGTTGAACAAGGTGGGGGATTGCTGTTGGATCTGCAAACCCATCTAATCGCAGGCGCAATTGATCTTTTTGGTCCAGCAGAGGTTTCTTACTGTTCGATGCGCAAAATTCGTGGCGGGAATGAAGATGACTGCGTAATTGTCTTGAAGCATTTGATGAATGTGGATTCTTACTTGTCAGTTAGTGCTGTAGCAGGTGGACCTGGTTCGCGCGTGCGGGCTTTAGGTAAGACAGGTGCAGTTGAAATTGATTATTTAGATCCACAGGAAGATCTTTTGAAATCAGGAGCCAAGCCAGTAAATGGAAAGTGGGAGATTGGCCCTAAATCAACTGGACGAATTATGCGTGGTGATGATGTTAAAGATTTAGACATCGAAGCTGGAAATTATCCAGCTTTCTACAATCAAGTAGCCGCTGCAATTAGAGGCCAAGGTGACATGCCTGTCCCTGTTTCAGATGCGATGGAAGTTGCCAGATTGATTGACGTAGCTCGGGAGATGTCAATTAGGTGATTATTGTTATTGGCGCTGGCATTGCTGGTTTAAATGCGGCACTAACTTGCCAACGATCAGGTCGAGAAGTTTTACTTCTAGAAGCTAGTGATCGAGTTGGTGGGAGAGTTAAAACTGATTTAATTTCAGGTTATCAACTTGATCATGGTTTTCAAGTTATTAATCCCGCATACCCAGAAGTCAAAAGATTGAATGTTGAACTTGAACTCCAGAATATGGAAGCTGGAGTCAGAGTAGCAACCACGAGTAAGAATTTCGTTGTCGCGGATCCATTTAGAAATCCACGGAACATTATCTCCACTTTACGGGCCCCTATAGGGAGTTTAAAAAGTAAGCGGGCGTTGATTACTTTTCTACTCCAAAAGCAAAGAGCGGGAATCTCCAATTTTGAAGTTGAGTTAAATTCACAAGGAGTCAACGGACCTTTATACGAAAAAGTCATCCGTCCATTTATGCGCGGAGTTTTACTCGGAGAACTCGATCTAATTGATGCACAAGTAGGCCGAGAATTACTAAAGTTTTTTGCAAAAGGTACGCCCGGTATTCCATTAAATGGGGCCCAAACCCTGCCAAATCTGCTGGCTAAACAAATTAATGATTTAAAGTTGAATGAATCTGTAGTTGTCATCAATGGCAAGGTTGTAACTACGGATCAAAGGAGTTATGCCGCCGAGAAAATAATCGTGGCGGTTGATGGAGCTAATGCAGCTAACTTGATTCCAGAAGTGGTTCCACCCAGATTTAATCTTTCGACAACTTGGTATTTCGCAACAGCTGAAAAAGTACAAACCGATAGCTTTTTAATGGTGGATGGCGAAAGCAGGGGCCCAATCGTCAATTTGATCGCCATGGATCAAGTTTGTTCAACTTTCGCGCCTCCGGGTATGCAATTACTATCGATTACAACTTTGATACCGTGCAATGAAAATGAAGTGAAAGCGCATCTGCGTTTAATGATTGGGAAATTGCCTAAAGATTTGCAATTGATTAAGGAATATCACATTCCTAGATCATTACCGGGATTTCCTCCGAACCACATTAGATCAAATTTTCTGCAAATTTCAGATGAACTATTTATAGCTGGAGATTATCTATGCGTACCATCTCAAAATGGAGCGCTTCTGTCGGGAAGGCTTGCTGCTGAGGCTGCCATTTCATAAGTATGCTTTAGGAATGAGCAACTTTAAGAATCAGAGAGCCTATTTAGCAGAATTTATTGGATCGGCATTATTGGTTGCGGCAATAGTTGGTTCGGGGACCATGGGAACCCAAATGTCTCGCGATAGTGGCGTGGGTTTAACATTGAACGCGCTTTCTGTTGTAGCAATGCTTTGGATTCTTATTACAACATTAGGGCCGATCAGCGGCGCACATTTCAACCCAGTTGTATCTCTCGTAATGGCTTATCGAAAAGCAATCTCAACTACAGATGCAATTATTTACATAATTCTGCAGATCATAGGTGCGATCCTCGGTGCAACACTTGCAAATCTAATGTTTGAAAAAACTTTATTTGAGATATCCAAGGTTGATCGTTCCGGAATTGGTCAAGTTACTGGTGAAATCGTGGCAACAGCCGGTCTGGTCTTTTTAATAATTTTGCTGATAAACAGTGACCGTGGCGAAAAAATCCCAACAGCAGTTGCACTCTGGATCGGCTCTGCATTTTTCTTTACCTCCTCTACCGCTCTAGCGAATCCAGCGGTGACCATTGGTCGAATTTTCACAGATTCTGTTGTTGGAATAGCACCAAATGGTGTTTTACCTTTTATCTTTGCGCAAGTCGTTGGCGGCGCGATCGGCTTAGGCTTAGCGACAGTTTTGAAAGGAAAGTAATTCAATGAGCAAACCAACAGTTTTGTTTGTTTGTGTACATAACGCTGGAAGATCACAGATGGCAGCAGCATTTCTAACTCACTTATCAAATGGGGCAGTTGAAGTTAGATCAGCTGGGTCAGCACCTGCAGATTCAATAAATCCGGCAGTGGTTGAAGCGATGAAAGAAATTGGTATCGACATCTCACATGAGGTGCCAAAAGTTCTCACAACCGAAGCGGTAATCGAGTCAGATGTTGTCATAACAATGGGATGTGGAGATGCTTGCCCGTTCTTCCCAGGTAAGCGTTATTTGGATTGGAAATTAAATGATCCAGCCGGCCAGGGAGTTGCATCCATTCGGCCAATACGTGATGAGATCAAAACATTAGTGGAAGGTTTGATCGCTGAATTAAAGTAAAAGGGTTTTAATCGGAAACGGTTAATGCGGTTAATGCTGGAGCTACATGTGGGTAATCAAAGACAAAACCAGAAGTGGTTAACACCTCGGGAAGTACTTTCTTGGAACCAAGTAACTCTGATGAAAAACCACCTAAAGCCACTTTAAGAGCGATTCCCGGAACTGGCAGCAAAGCCGGACGATGTAATGCACGAGCCAAGGCTGCGGTGAACTCTGAATTCGTTGCCGGATTTGGGGCAGTGATATTTACGGGGCCAGAAAGATCTGAGTCCATCAGAAATTGAATTGCGCGGATTTGATCATGCAAAGTTATCCATGACCACCATTGTTTTCCAGATCCCATTTTTCCACCAACACCAAATTTAAATAAGGGCAGCATTTTTCCTAATGCGCCACCGGTTGGATCAAGCACAACTCCGGTTCGGATTTTTACAGTTCTGACAGAAGGAGCAAGATCTGCAGCCGCTTCCCACTGTTCGCAAACGCCGGCTAGAAAATCATCTCCACCGCGATCAGCTTCGGTAACGCCTCGATCGCCAGTTTCTCCATACCAACCGATGGCACTTGCTGAAATAAAAACATCTGGCTTTAACTCTTCAACAGCCTTAGCAATTGTCCTCGTGCTACTTACTCGAGAATTTAGGATTTCATTTTTATAAGAAGAGGTCCAACGTTTATCACCGACACCGGCTCCAGCTAAATTTATTACCGCGCTAACTCCAGCAAGGGAAGCAACATCTATGCTTTCATTTTTAGGATCCCACTGGACTTCATCTGCACTTGCAACGGGACGACGAACCAAACGCAATACTTCGTGACCTTTGGCTCGCAAATCACCTACTAAGGCGCTTCCGATTAATCCGGATGCACCTGTTATCGCAATTTTGCTCATTAGATCCCGAGATCCGATTCAAAGCGACCCTCTTCAAGACGTTCCTTTAATGTGGAAAGGAATCGAGCAGCATCTGCTCCATCGACGATTCGGTGGTCATATGAAATTGCAAGATAAACCATTGAACGGATAGCAATAGTTTCTCCACCATCTCCATCAGCAACCACAATTGGGCGTTTTACAATCGCACCAAGACCAAGAATTGCTACCTGAGGTTGATTGAGAATTGGAGTATCAAAGAGTGCTCCACGTGAACCAGTGTTTGTGATGGTAAATGTTCCGCCACTTAATTCATCAGGGGAGATTTTGTTATCGCGAGTACGAGCAGCAACATCTACGATCCGACGAGCGACGCCACCCAAATTCAAATCACCGGCATCTTTAATTACTGGAACTAATAATCCGCGCTCGGTATCAACTGCTATTCCAAGGTTTTCAGTTCCGTGATAAATAATATTTTCGCCATCAACTGAGGAGTTCAAGACTGGGTGTTGCTTAAGGGCTTCACATACTGCTACTGCGAAAAATGGCAGGAATGTTAATTTCACGCCTTCGCGCTCTTCAAAACTCTGCTTCGCGCGATCGCGTAATTTTGAAATCTTGGTGATATCGACTTCGATCACAGTTGTTAATTGAGCGCTAGTTTGCAATGACTCGACCATTCGAGATGCAATAACTTTACGAAGGCGTGACATCGGCACTGTGGTTCCACGAAGAGGTGATGCAGTAGCTGCAACTTTTGGTGCTGCCGGAGCAGAACTAGCGGCTGGTGCACTTGGAATGTGAGGTGCTGCAGGAGTTGCAACTGGAGTGGCAACACGAGCGCGCTCAGCTGCTTCATATACATCTTGCTTACGAATTCTTCCGCCAACACCTGTTCCGCGAACGGTTGCTAAATCAATTCCAGCATCAGATGCAATCTTGCGAACTAGAGGAGTGACATAAAGATCAGAATTATTCGCAACGGGCGCGGGGACCCCGTTAGTTGTATTAAATGGAGCAGTTGGAGCAGCAACTGGGGCGGGTGGAGCAACAACAGGTGGAGCAACAACAGGTGGAGCTTGAACGACCGGAGGTGCAACTGGTGCCGCAACTGGTGCAGATACTGCACCGCTAGTTCCGATAGATGCTAACCGCGCGCCAACTGGAACAGTTGTATCTGCTGGTGCATCAATTGATAAAAGAGTTCCGGCAACAGGTGATGGAATCTCGGTATCAACTTTGTCAGTTGAAACTTCAAGCAATGCTTCATCAACTGCAACTGCGTCACCAACATTTTTTAACCAACGCGTGACGGTGCCTTCAGAAACAGATTCACCAAGTGCGGGCATTGAAATAATTGTTGCAGCACCTGTAGCGGTTGGGGCTACTGGAGATGCAACAGCTTGAACTACAACGGGTGCCGTAGGCACAGCAACCGGAGGCGTTGGTTTTGGAATTACTGGGGCAACAACAGGAGAGGCAACAGGTGCCGCAGCAACTGGTGCTGCTCCACCTGACCCATCATTAATAATCACTAGATCGGCACCAACTAAAACAGTGCTGTCTACGGGAACTAAAATCTTTTCAATAACGCCGGCATATGGCGATGGAATCTCAGTATCAACTTTGTCGGTAGAGACCTCTAACAACGGCTCATCAATTGCAACAGTATCGCCTTCAGCTTTGAGCCAACGAGTGACCGTACCTTCAGTCACACTCTCGCCAAGTGCTGGCATTGTTACCTTTGCTGACATCTCGTCTCCCTTACAAAAACCGGCCTTAAGCCCGTGGCTTTAAGCAGGGTTAGCCTACTAATTAACTTACCCATGTGCATGTAGCGGTTTACCAGCGAGTGCCATATGTGCCTCGCCCATAGCCTCCGACATCGTTGGGTGGGCGTGAAGTAACGGCGCCACATCATCAGCGCTAGCTTCCCAATTGAAGATCAATTGCGCCTCAGCCAATAATTCACCAACCCGGCTACCAACCATATGCACCCCTAAAATTGGTCCATTTTTTTCCGCTACCAATTTAATTGAACCTGCAGTGCGCAAAATCTGAGATTTACCATTTCCGGCAAGGTCGTAATTTAATTCCACAACATCATGTCCACGTTCTTTTGCTTGTGCAGTTGTTAATCCAACTGAAGCAACTTCAGGTTCTGAGTAAGTAACGCGGGGGACACCGTCGTAATTAATTGGACGTGGATTTAATCCAGCAATTTCTTCTGCTACCAAAATACCTTCACCAAAACCAACGTGCGCTAATTGCAAAGTTGGAATTAAATCTCCAACAGCCCAAACACCAGGAACATTTGTGCGGCATTTGTTATCAACCAAAACATAACCGCGATCCATCGTCACGCCGATCTCTTCAAAGCCAACGCCAGTTGAAGAAGGGCCGCGTCCTACCGCAACTAGAAGAATATCTGCTTCGAAATCACGACCATCTTCTAAAGTAACTTTAATTCCAGTTGCAGTTTCACTTACTCCTGAAAAGCGCACACCAACTTCAAAATTAATTCCACGTTTACGATATGCGCGCTCTAATAATTTCGAACTTGACTCATCTTCTAGCGGCACAAGATGTGGCAATCCTTCGATGATGCGCACATCTGAACCAAATGATTTCCAAACTGATGCAAATTCACATCCAATAACTCCGCCACCAAGAACAATCACACTCTTTGGAATGTAATCCAAACTGATTGCATGATCGCTGGTGATAATTTTCTTTCCGTCAATTGTTAAGCCCGGTAAAGATTTGGCATATGAGCCAGTAGCAAGCACCAAGTTTTTACCGGTATATGTCACGCCATTAACTTCAACGGTATTAGCAGAAGTAACTTTTCCGTATCCTTCAATGAAATTAACATTTCGAGATTTAACTAAACCTTGCAATCCTTTGTACAACTTCCCAACAACACCATCTTTATAAGAATTCACTCCGGTCATATCGATTCCGTTGAATTGGGCAAGAACACCGAAATCCCCGGCTTCTCGAGTGTTATCTGCAATCTCACCAGCATGGAGCAAAGCTTTGGTTGGGATGCAACCACGGTGCAAGCAAGTGCCACCTAATTTGCCGGCCTCAATTAATGCCACCGATAGACCAAGCTGGGATGCACGTAGGGCGCAGGCGTATCCGCCACTTCCGCCACCTAATACAACTAGATCAAAAACATCGGCTGCCATCGCGGCGTACCCCTCTTCATCTTCATCTTTAAAGTTATATCCCTATCCTGCCAGCCTTTACCTTGAGAGCCGAATTGGGATTACTTAGTGATCTGGGCCAATCTCACGAGCGACCGGAGCGCAAAACCGACCCCACCGACTGGGGTGTAGCCGTGCGGGGCACCCTCGTTATACGAGGGTCCAGCGATATCAAGGTGCAACCACGGCAGATCTGGGGCGACAAACTCCTGTAAAAACAGCCCTGCCACCAGCATTCCACCCATCCGCTCTCCAATATTGGCTAAATCTGCAACCGGAGAATCTAAGGATGCCCGCAACTCTGGTGGCAATGGCATTGGCCAAAATTGTTCACCGGCAGCATGTGCCGCAGTTAAAAACTTTCCACTAAATTCAAAATTATTTGTCATCACCGCAGCAGTCTTTGTACCTAACGCCACAATCTGAGCGCCAGTTAATGTTGCTACATCAATTATTCCATCCAACTTTGGTGCAACTTCAGCAGCGCGAACAAGTACATCTCCAAGTACTAATCTGCCTTCTGCATCCGGATTTAAAACTTCAACAGTTTTGCCACCGTACATTGTGATTACATCACTTGGTCTAGTTGCGGTATCGCTCACCATATTTTCAGCTAACGGTGCCCAAGCATCAATTGAGATTGGTAACTTCAATTCAGCAATTGCAAATATGGCACCCATGACAGCGGCGGCACCACTCATATCTGATTTCATGGCTTCCATACCTTGAGCAGGTTTAAGAGCTAGACCACCGGTATCAAAAGTTATTCCTTTACCTACAAAAGCCAGGTGCGCTTTTGCGCGCGCTGGTCGATAAGTTGCCCGCACTAATCGAGGGGGATTTGCTGAACCTTGACCAACAGCTGTTATTCCACCATAGCCACCACGCTTTAGCGCAACTTCATTAAGAATCTCAATTTTTACATTTGCTGGTGCCTGACTTTTTGCTAATTTTGTAAACCGATCTGGAGTTAAATAACTAGGCGGCATGTTGATTAAATTTCGAGTGAAATTTACTTGTGCAACTATTACCTGAGCATTTCTAATCGCATCTTTAAACTCTTTAGTTGGACTCTTTGGAGTATAAATTTCAATTTTAGTAAGCGGAGATTTTAAATCTTTTGAACCAGTGCCACGGAAATCATGAAAAGCATATGATCCTAAAAGTGCACCTTCCGCTATCGCTTGCAGGTCATCGGCATTACTTGCCGGAAGTGCAAATGCAGCCCGAGCGTGCGCATGCAATGATCGAGCGGCACTTCCTGCAGCCCGGCGAAGAGTCTCGGAAGAAAATTTCTTTTCAAATTTACCTAGGCCCGTAAAAATTAAAATCCCATGCGTTGCGTCAGGGACCAAAGTAACTTCATCCGCTTTCCCAGTTGCTTTAAAGGAATTTAAAGTTTGCAATAAATTTTGAGTGTTAAGTCCTTTTAATGGGGTGACCAGTACTAATGACCCTGCTTCGTCTTTAGCAACGCCGATTACCAATGGAGTAGGAGTGGTGATTTTTTCGACTAAAGAAAGTTGCGTTGCCAAATTGCGCCCCCGATATTGGTTAATTCCTAGCCAGCCTAGTCAAAAGCGGTAAGTTTACGCTCATGGAATCGCCGCTATTAGAGATACACCAATCCTTAAATGCCAAATTAGGGGATTTTGCTGGGTGGGCGATGCCGCTTGAATATCCAGCCCCTGTTGGCGGAGGAACGCTAACTGAGCATGAAGCGGTACGTACCAATGTTGGAATATTTGATGTATCGCATTTAGGAAAAATAGAAATTAATGGAGCAGGTGCGAAAGATTGGCTCAACTCCATAATTACTAATGACCTAAACAAAATTTTGCCAGGACAAGCCCAGTACAGCATGTTGTGTCACGACAATGGCGGAGTAATAGATGATCTGATTGTTTATTTGAAATCAAATGATGCAATTTTAATAATCCCAAATGCTGCTAATTCTGCGGATGTTTTTTCTGCGCTTAACAGCAAAATCCCACAAGGCATAAAAATTCAAAATCGACACAATGATTTTGCAGTGATTGCTCTCCAGGGACCAGCATCCAGTCAAGTTTTAGCTGCTGCTGGATTGCCTGTCGAATTAAATTACATGTCATTTACTCAAGTTCAATTCTTAGATGAGCAGATGATCATTTGTCGAACTGGGTATAGCGGAGAGCATGGTTACGAACTTCTTCCAACATCGGTGAATGCTGCAAAGCTTTGGGAAGTACTGAGTAAAGAAGTTCTTTCACATGACGGCAGAATTTGCGGTTTAGGCGCGCGCGATACATTAAGAACAGAGATGGGCTACCCACTTCATGGCCATGAATTGTCTCTAGAAATTTCACCCGTTACTGCAGGTTCCTCCTGGGCTGTAGGTTGGCAGAAAGATACTTTCGCTGGAAGTGCTCAGTTGCGCGAAGAAAAGGGTAAAGGTTCGGTACGAATTTTGCGCGGTTTACTTGCAGATGAAAAAGGAATTCCGCGGGCTGGGATGCAAGTCAAAAATTCATTAGGTAACGTAATTGGTGAAGTAACAAGTGGAACCTTTTCTCCCACGTTAAAAAATGGAATTGCACTTGCTTTGATTGATTCTGCAATTGGTATTGGAGAGCAAGTTTTGGTCGACATCAGAGGGCGCAACTTGGCTATGAGTATTACAAAACTGCCTTTTGTTCCATCTCATGTACGGTAATAAAATTAGCTTTTCGCATCGATCGTCTTAATGAATTTAAAATCGGTTTCCCGGCTACTGTAATTAAAGTTGCGGTAAGTACAGCTCTTGGAATATCCCATGCCATCGCAGTAAGAAAATGAAAAACAAAGTAACGATGTAAATTTTCCAAAATTGGGGCTCCGGCAATGAAAGATATTTGGGTATCGGCACCGACTAACCATGGCCAAAGTTGTAGATCCATCAATGCACCAAAAATTAGCCCAGCGAAGAACCCGTAAATTGCTAAGACGATTATTTCAATTTTTAGAGTTTTGATCTTTGGAAGCGCCCCGGCTCCCCATCCGATCCAAGCTGCGGCCATCATTTGGAAAGCTAACCATGGTCCAGCACCACCAGTTAATAAAGCTGATGCAAATAAAACGGTTAATCCAAGTAAAAATCCAAATCGTTTTCCTAAGGCGCGACCACCCAAAATTATTAAGAACCAAATTGGTTCAATACCGATAGCTCCTGCGCCAAATATTCGCAATGCGGCTCCAGTTGCAGTAAGCACTCCTAAAAATGCCAAACTTTTTACATCTAGATCACCTTGCGTTAACTCAATTATCAAGATCAAAAGCGCTATCGGCATTAGCGCTAAAAATAAATATTTTGCTTGTCCATTATTTTCGACTTGTTCTGCAGAAATGAAAAGCGGCCACGCAAAAGCGAAAAATCCAATGATGGAAGCAAAACCAAGAAGTGGAGTTGATTTATTCATGGTCCTCACCCAGATCAACTCTGCTCAAGAGCGGAAGTGATCTCTGAAAAGGTTAACCATTTTCCAGGAGCTAAAATTTTTGAGATTTGCGGAGCAAATGCTGGAGATGAAGTGAGGATTTCAAGCGTACTTCCATCTGCGATTTTTTCACCCTCGGCGAGGAAGATCACTCGAGTTGCAACTTCAGCAACTAATTCAACATCATGCGTAGCTAAAATTACAGAACGCCCTTCAGCTGCCATTGCTCGCAATATTTTAATTAGCCTTAACTTGGCTGAGTAATCAAGACCTCTTGTTGGCTCATCAAGAATTAATAATTTTGGTGAAGCAGCAAGAACTATTGCTAAGACTAAACATAATCGCTGGCCTTCAGATAGATCTCGCGGATGTGCGCTCTCTGTTATATCGGGCAACAACTGATTTAATATTTTGTATGTAGTTCCTGGATCAACTTGACTATCGCGATCAGCAAAAGTGCATTCCTGTAGTACTGATTCCCCATAAAGGAGATCTGTCGCTTCTTGCGGAACAAAACCTACAAGTGAGATCAGCGCTTTACCGTTTAATTCAGCAGCGGGTGCGCCATTTAAAAGTACTTGACCACTTTTAATTGGAGTGATTCCAACAGTGCTTCCAAGCAGAGAGCTTTTACCAGCACCATTTCTTCCCATGATTGCAACAACTTCACCTTGGCTGACTTCAAAATCAATTCCTTTTAGAGCCAGGTTTTTCTCATATTGCACTACTAACTTTTTAATCTCCAAAATCAACGGCAGTGATTTAATTTCTGGTGATTTGCGAATCGGGGGAGATAGGTTAGCTAATTTTTCTCGTAAGGGTTCTGCCAATCGACGCGCATCACGCACAGTTAATGGAAGTGGATTCCAATCTTGATCCTTACCGAGCAAGACAACCGGTGGTGCCGATGAAGATTGCGCCATGATCTCCTCGGGTAAGCCGAGCCTGACCTGGCCGTCTCCTAAGACATGAATAATTCGGTCAACAAATTGCAAAACCCGTTCTAACCGATGTTCAGCAATGATGATTGTCAAACCTAAATCATGAACTAGACGAGCCAAAATAGATAAAACTTCTTCAGCTGCAATTGGATCGAGCGCGCTAGTAGGTTCATCTAGTAGTAAAACTTTTGGATGCATCGTTAATACTGCTGCGATCGCGACACGTTGAGCTTCGCCTCCACTTAATGTGGAAAGGGAGCGATTTCTCAATTGTGCCAATCCCAATAAATCTAAAGTTTCTTCAACCCGTTTACGCATCACCTCACTAGGAATCCCCAAAGATTCCATTCCAAACGCGATCTCTTCCTCCACCGTGTCGGTAACAAAACCTTCTGACGGGCTTTGTCCAACGATGCCGATTAAATCGACCAATTCGCGTGGCCGATGCATTCTGGTAGATCTACCAGCAACCGTAATTTCACCGGAAAGAATTCCACCGGTGTGGTGTGGGACTAATCCATTAATCAATTTCAAGAGCGAAGATTTGCCAGAGCCAGTTTGGCCCATGATCAAAAGTAATTCTCCTTCGGGAACCGAAAAAGTTAATTCATTAAATATAGTTTTCTGCGCCTGCGGATAAATGAGCGATACTTGATTAAAGGAAATCAATGCGCCACCCCAATTACATTTTTCAGTCCACTCTCTTTAGGGGCGACAAAGAGTGGAGTTATTGCCAATATGAATATTGCTGAAGTAGTTAAAGTACTCTGATTTTCCAAGAGAACCAGCAAAATCAAAGTAATTGAGGTCGCTAATACAATCCATTCCGCACCTTTCCAGACTTGCGGCCGGTAACGAGTACGTATTGTTGATTTGCTGGCTACAAATAAGCCAATTACAAGTAAAGCTGTTCCTAATGCGAAAGCGATTGCCGCACCTTCAATTGCCGCAAGAAAGAGAGTGATTCCAATCGTTATTGCAACTATTGAACTCAATAAAATCTGCGAACCGAATCGGCGTCCAGTTGAGGAATCGTGAAGACCGTAACCGCGAGATTCCATCGCAGCACCAAGATTTATTGCACGTTGCAGCGAATCCTCAAAAATTGGTACGGCAATCTTGCGAAACGCAATCCGTTGTTGATCCCCTCGCAATCTCCGTGCTTGCTTAACTCTTTGGATTGAAGTTACAAAGTGTGGAATCAAAGTGGTAGATATAATTAGTGCCACACCTGCTTGGTGCATCACGCCAGGAAGCGCACGCAATCCTTGTTTTGGATTTGCCAACGCACTTGCTGCTGCTATCGCCAGAATTAAGGTAAAGAAAGTCAATCCTTCTATAGCCGTAATGCTCAGGCGTTCAGATGTAACTGGTCCGCCTATTCGAATGCCAGCCATCCAATCTGGAAGTGGGAGAGTTGGCAAAGTAAATAATGTATTTCCGGGAATAGGCACTGAGAGAGTCACACCAATGATCATTCGAATTAGAAAGGCGATCAACCCAAGTCGAACTCCTATCGAAAATGCTTTAGCCCAAGGTTGGTCACTCTTTTTAGAATAAACGACCATTGCAGCACTAATACACAGAAGTACTAATGCTGGAGTTCCGGGGGATTGACTTGCGGTTACTGCAATGCCAACACCCCAAGCCCACCAAGCAAATGGATGCAATGATCGTTGATTCATTAAGAATTACTTCAAGCCGGCCGGAGTTTTGATGGCTTTTTCGCTGCACTCTTTTTTAGGGAAAGCTGCAATTGAGCAAATCATTCCGGAAGCATTGCTTCTAATTTTGGTTGCTTTATTCAAAAGATCAAAACCAGTAGCTTTCATTGGAAGTACAACACATTTGCTAAATGCTTTTGGTGCTTTCTCGCCTTTAGGTGCAATTACTTTTGGACCAAACTCGACAACTAGCGCAACTCGTTTGCTGCCGGCAACAGCAGGAGTTCCACTACAGATGCCCTCAAAATTTGGTGCAACTTTAGGGGCACCAGTGTTAATAACATCTCCAGCAAAAGTAAAAGCGAATCCTTCTACAGATCCATCTGGAATATTTACAGTCGGCCCAGTCATTGCAGTGGTCCATTTACTTTCGCCTGGTTTTGCTTGGTAATAACCCCAATATCGGTAGCCAGTATCACTTGCCGCATGTGCGTTTGGGTTTCCCAGAGATCCCATAGATAGCGTCATTAACAAAATAGGAATTACTTTTTTCAACATCTTTTATTGTGAACCTTTCGAAAAAGGGCCCACAAGGCGATCCCGACTTTTATCGCAATAAAAAACCGCCCACTAAATAATTAGCAGACGGGCGAATTACGCGAGCCAAGTGACTCGGAACTCCGCCCCGTAAACCACGACGGGTGGTATTCAAAAACTTTTAATTGATAGGTAATCCGACTTATCGAGATTGCCAGCATTTTCAGCGGCCAAATCAACTTACGGTTGCGGGTCAGCGTCGGAATTTCACCGATCTTCCCCTATCAAGCAAAGGTATTTAGTTGTTGTTTAGTTGTTATTCATTTTCTCCTGCAATGGGATCCTAACCCCCAACTAGCCAAAAGCAAGGGAAGTGACATATCTTTTGGCCATGGAATATAGACGCCTTGGTAGTACTGGAATGTATGTCTCTGAAATCTCTTACGGAAACTGGATTACCCACGGTTCCCAAGTTGAAGCCGAAGAGGCGGTTAAGTGTGTCCACGCCGCACTCGATGCTGGCATAACCACCTTCGACACTGCCGATGTCTATGCCGGAACAAAAGCGGAGACCGTACTTGGCAAAGCGCTAAAAGGTCAGCGCCGCGAATCTTATGAACTTTTCACCAAGGCTTACTGGCCAACCGGAACTGGAAAAAATGATCGCGGTCTTTCACGCAAGCACATCATGGAATCCATTAACGGTTCGCTAAAGCGTTTACAAACCGATCACATCGATCTTTACCAGGCACATCGATTTGATTACGAGACACCACTTGAAGAAACATTGAAAGCCTTTGATGATCTGATTCGTCAAGGAAAAGTTAATTACATTGGCGTATCTGAGTGGCGTGCAAGTGAGATCTCTGCTGCGCTAAAAATTCAAGATGCAATGGGTTATGACCGTTTTGTTTCAAGCCAACCTCAGTATTCAATGCTTTGGCGAGTGATTGAGAAAGAAGTTGTGCCGCTATCTGAGAAAGAAGGAATCGGTCAAATAGTTTGGTCACCGATTGCTCAAGGAATTCTCACTGGAAAGTATTTACCTGGAAAGAAAGCACCTGCCGGATCACGAGCCACAGATAAGAAGAGTGGCGCAAATATGATCTCAGGCTGGATGCGCGATGAAGTTC
>WLKK01000025.1 GCA_009701305.1 Actinomycetota bacterium
ACACCATCGCGCTCCAACCAAGCAATGCCGCCACTGCCTTCAATTACATGCCCAACAGTAAGAACGATTCTTTCCGAATATAAAAATCCAGAAGCGCCTCCAACTTTCACGGCATTCGGATCACCCGTTGCATCTTGACCAAACTCGACGGCAGAAGATGAAGTAGTTGTGAATAGCAATGTGAATGAAAGGGCAAAAACTATGTACTTCTTCATGATGCCCTTCAGTAGATTCCTATTGTCCTGCTCTATGGATTCAAAGGGAAGCACTTTGTCATTCTCCCCTTTGCAATCTCCTGGATTTAGCACCACAAAAGCCATATACGGCCCTATAGGAGGGTGACTTCCATTGTTACAACTCCAATTGACCCTACTTATAGATATTTACCAAAACCATGCATATTGTGGTTATAAGTTATTAGCTCATATTGGAATATACTTGGTGCAAGTTAAAACTACATAAGAAAAGTAGTGACATGGAAGAGGTCACTGGTTCAAAACCAGTATCGTCCACAAAGACTAAAGATTGTTAGGAGATACGTGCAAATCGATTCCAATGAATTTGCCAACCAAGTGGTACTAGTTACTGGTGCTGGGAGTGGAATTGGAGCTGCTACAGCGAAACTGTTTGCACAACGCGGCGCTAAAGTTGCAGTTACTGATATCAACTTAGTTTCAGCTCAAAAAACTGCCGAGGAAATCAATAATACTGGCGGCAATGCGATTGCAATCTTGCACGATGTATCAAATATGACGCATTGGGAGAATGTGAGAGATGAAATTCATTCCAAACTGGGTGAGCTGAACGTTGTTCATAACAATGCTTTCATGAAAATTGAAAAATCCACTAATGAAACAAGTATTGCTGAATGGGAAAAGCAAATTTCAGTAAATTTGGTTTCAATGCAAATGTCCGTATTAACATTTTTGCCAGACTTAAAGAAGAATCATGGCGCGATTGTTAACACCTCTTCAATCCACGCGAATTTTGGTTTTGTTCATCATGGTGCATACGCTGCTTCAAAAGGTGGGATGGTTGCATTTGGTCGACAGTTAGCAGTTGATTACGGACCTGAGATTCGAGTCAACACGGTATTGCCTGGACCAATTTTGACTCCGATTTGGGATGACACGACCGATGAGTATCGCAATCTAGTTACTTCTAACACTCCACTTAGACGAATGGGGAAACCAGAGGAAGTAGCAGAAGCTGTTTGCTTTCTAGCCTCTTCGCGAGCTTCTTATATCTCCGGCACGACCCTAACGGTGGATGGCGGATACACCGCAGAAAAAGCTTAAACTTTCTCAAGTTCCAGTTTTAATTCAAATTTCTTAACTTGACCGGGAAGTAAAATCTCAATATTTCCACTTTCGTAGGCGCTTTTTTCGGATACCTTATGTCCTATTGCAGGCTGTGGAGAGATAACAGGGTCAAAGCAATATTCACCATTATCGATAAAGATTCCAAAATATGGGATCTCTTGATTGTCCCAAGAGATCGATAGTTTTTCTTTATTAGATTTATACAATTCCACCCGGTTGATTAGTAACCCTGGAGAGATCCAATGTTCAGCCGAAGTGCCTTTAAGAAGATTCACAGCCAAAAGTTCTTTATTGATTACATCCTTAGGTAAAAGTACGACTTCCACAATCTCGGTAGCATCAAATAATGGGTGAGCTGACCAGAAAATCGGTGTTGAAGAATTTCCGATATTTTCAATTGAATAAGAGAGTAAAACCTCATTTGCCGAAATATTGATCTTACGTACCAATCGCAACGGACGAGATGTTAAATCAACTGAAAGAGTCACTGAAGAATTTGATTTTTGGATCACCTCCCATGACCTGCTCCAAGCTTCGCCATGATCAGGCAGTTCCTTGCCATCAAAACCAATACATTGATCGGTTGTCGGACACATTTCATCCCAACCCCCCATCTCAGGCCTGATGTAAACCTCTCCAACAGCGCGTGCTACCAACGGAGCATGCGCCGGAGCCAGCCATTCTTGACCCAGGATGCGGGACAAATTTGTGATTCTGCCACCAAATTCAGGTTCAACCAGAATTTTGATTTGATCCGAACAGATCATCATTACTTAATAGCACCCGCCATCAAACCTTTGCGGAAAGAACGTTGAGCAAATAAATAAACAAGGAACATCGGCAATACGACTAGCAATGACGCGGCCATAACCAGTGGAGTATCTCGGAAAAAGCGTCCTTGAAAAATACTTATACCAGCAGACAAAGTACGTCTATCGTCCCCTTGTAAGAAAATTAAAACGATTAAAAGTGAATTCCAGACATAAAGCAAATTAATCACAAACTGCGTGCCAATTGCTGGTTTGGCGCTAGGTAAAATAACTTGAAGTAATGTTCTAAATTTGTTTGCGCCATCAACTGAGGCAGCCTCAATTATTTCACGCGGAAAAGTATCAAAAAAACCTAATAAGAGATAGCAACTAAAGGGCAATAACAAACCCGAAAATACGATGATTGCTCCCGAAAAAGTATTGACCAGTCCCAAGTTACTGAATAAGACAAAGAGTGGAATTATCATAATAATCGGAGGGATAGCTATTAAAGGGATAAAACTTTTTCTGAAAAATTTACTAAATCTTTTTGGAGCTGTAGAGACATAGTACGTTGCCAAAACCGCGCTAATTGTTATAAGGAATACCGCACCAAAACTAACTACCACGCTGTTTCTAAACCATGTTGCGATTTCTCCCCTGCTGAACGCTTCCTTAAAGGAGGCAATCGTTGGATGCATAGGTATTGACCAGGGAGAATCCCCGTAATCACTCTTAGATTTAAAAGCATTTACAATAATAAAATACAGTGGAAGTATAAACAAAAACGAGAAACTCCACATTACTCCTTGCCGCACTACCAAATTAATCAAATTTACAAATTTTGTGACGAATGGATTCTCCTGCTTGAAAGTTTTCTTAATATTACTTTTTGCAACTAATGAGTTATCTGCGATGTAAAGGTGCCTTTGTGCTTTAGATTTACGCTCACTTAGCATTCTTCTAAGAAATCTACTCCCAAGAAAACTTAATCCTAATAAGATAAGAATACTGCTTGATGCTGCAGTAGCTATTCCAATTGATCTAAACGCAACAGCTTGTTGGAATATGTAAAGATCAACCACCATCGTGGTGCCTGCAGGACCACCTCGAGTCAAAACATATACCCATTCAAAAGTGTAAAAAAAGACCGTAATAATTTCCAAAACAAGAATTGTTATTAAAACTCCAGAAATCTGCGGCAAAATTGCATACTGCAATCTCCTCCACCAACCAGCACCGTCGAGTTCGCTCGCTTCAACTATTTCATTATCTATATTTCCCAAACGAGAGAAAATTAAAATTGCACAAAAACCAATTTCACGCCAGATTAAAGCAAACGCAATAATAAAAAAGGCTGAGTTTCCCTGACCGAGCCAATCCAGTACCAGAAAATCTAATCCCACCTTTTCGAAAAAACTATTCAAACCACCGCGATAAGCAACGATTGCCGCAATGGCTATTGCAGAAACCGGTATAGGCAATACAAAAGGAATTAAAATAGAAAATCTATGAAATTTCCATCCTTTTGGTCTTTCATTGATTATAACTGCGAGGATTAAAGCAAGAGAAATAATAATAGGAACGAGTAGAAGTAATTTTAAGTTATTTTGCAAAGAGTCATGAAAGACGGAATCAGAAAGCAGTGCTTTGTAATTATCTAATCCTACAAACTTCCCAGCCCGTCTGAATGCGAGTAAAATTACATTAATCAAAGGGTAGGCAAAGACTAAGCACATCAAGCCGATAGCCCATACAGTGTATGAAGCACCCTGAACCAGGTTGCGAATATTCAGATAAATACGATTTCGCTTTTCGGTTAGTAGCACTTCAAGATCCTCCCATAAAAATGCCCCCGAATTTAATTCTTTCGAACTAAACCGGGGGCATTTTGAATTACTCTACTTAACGCCAGCCCATTTCTTGAAGTTTGCAACTTCTTCAGGCTTTTGTTCAACCCAACCTTTAGAGGCTTTCACCCATAATGCTGTGTTGTCCTTACCTACGCCTTTTCTGGTGCTTATTAATTGCCCACCAGCTAGATCTGCTTGTTCAAAAACCGGACCTGGCTCAAAGTTGCTCAACCACACGCTTGGTTTTGCATTAAGCGCAAATAGTTGTTGCTTAACCGGATCGGTAACAGTTGACTGGTCAAATCGCGAATCGGCAGGCATAACTCCTGTTAACTCAACCCACTTATTTAGCGATTCAGTTGTGTGCCAGAACTTAATGAAATCGGCAGCCACTTCTTTGTTCGGACTCCAAGAAGTTATGAAGTGCGAAATTGATTGCGTTGCGGTGTAGTACTCGGCCATTTTTCCATCACCGAATGCAGGGAGAACCATAGTTCCAAAGTTTTCCGCACCAATTGCTTCTGAGGCTCCAATAGCGGCACCATCAATGGCTAGAACCATTGCGGCTCCACCTTTATTAAAGACGTCATATTTTTCTTGCAACTCTAAAGAGTTTACGTCTTTATTAAAGCACTTGCTATCGAACATCTCATTAAATCGATCAGACCATTGACCAATTCGCTTAAAGTCACCACTCAATGCAGCTTTCTGCAAATCAGCAGGTGAATCCATATATTGCTTACCTAAATGTGCAAACCACCACGAACCTTCAAAGCCGGCGCGGTTTCCACCAACAATTGGAGTGATGCCTGCTTTATTTAGTGAGGTGCAGAGTCCAAGGAATTCTTTCCATGTAGCTGGCGGTTTGGTTGCGTCTATGCCTGCCTTGGCGAACAAGGATTTGTTAAAGGCAATTGGCAATCCCACAATGTAAATTGGTGCTGCCCAAGTTTTACCTTCGTAGGCATTTTCAGCAACGTTTAACCAATTTCCCATTTCATCTGCGCCAACTAAATCATCAAGTGGCTCAATATTGTTTGCCCATACTTGAGTAAGTACTGGCGCACTCGCCCATGCTGGTGCAATATCTGGACCCTTCTTTGCCGCAGCTGCTGCCTCAAAGGCAGTTGTAATATCTGTATCTGTT
Source organism: Actinomycetota bacterium (assembly GCA_009701305.1). Classification (GTDB taxonomy): domain Bacteria; phylum Actinomycetota; class Actinomycetes; order Nanopelagicales; family Nanopelagicaceae; genus UBA3012. The sequence continues at coordinate 5,072 of WLKK01000025.1, forward strand.
CTTTCTTCAAAATTTATTTTTACTCCAGGATGAGAATCTTCATATGCTTTTGCTACCCATTCAACCCAAGTATTCATCTTGGGAACATCGCCGGTGCCCCACCACCACCACGTCAAGTCAACAGCTTTAGCAGCTGTTGTATCTTCGGTTGCGGATGAATCTGAGGTGTTAGAAGAGGAGGAACATGATGCCAGCACTAAACTAAATAGCGCAGCTATAGCCGCCACAACATATTTTTGTTTTCCTAGTTTCATTTTACGCCTTTCGGTCTGTTTATAAAATGCACATTTTCCTGAAGATTAGTACTAAATCTGACCATAGGGAAGGAATTGCCCATTATTTTTGAAATCTAATACCGCTTCATCCAGTGCTTTTTGGTTGATTTTTACACCTAAACCACTTTCGATAGGCAATCCCCAATTAGGACCTGACGCTATAGGGATTGCTTTCTCTAAAATATCATTGCCCATATGTGCAGCTGTTTGTTGGTTTCCAACTACTAAATTGGGAATAGTTAAACTTACGTGATGAAATGCAGAGGCAGCAATTGCTAATTCACCATGGGTATGACGACAAACTAAACTTCCCATCATTTCTGCCACATACGCAACTTGCTGAAACTTTCGTAAACTTCCTACCCAATACGGAGAAAATGTATAAACATCTGCAACGCGGTTTGTGATCAATCTATTTGCATCTTCCTCGGACCACAATCCTTCATTAGCCGCTAGAGGCACACTCGTATTATTTCGTAAATCCTGCATTAATGACATTGGATGTTCACGAACAGGTTGTTCCGCAAAATCTATCAAAAACTTTTCAAAGGCAGATAGGTAACGAGGTGCATCTTGTGCACTCCAAGCTCCGTTTGAATCTATTCGAATTCTATTTTTTGAACCGATAACTTTTCTAACTCTCTCAATCATTTGCAATTCAAATTCGAAATCTATTCCAGTTTTCAGATAATAAGTTTCATAGCCAAGAGACATGCCTTCATTGCATTGACTCTCAATATCATCAAGATCTCCGTGAGTTAAGTAATAAAAGTAATTAACGTGTTCCCGAACTGCACCACCAAGTAACTCATAAACTGGCTTGTCAACGCTTTTCCCACAAATGTCCCAGAGAGCCATATCAAAACCGGCCCAGGCATAATTACCGGTTGAAGATCTGAGTGCCCATAATCCACGCTTGAAAAGATCTGCACGAATATCTTCATGGTCCCAAGGTGAACGATCTTTCACAAAGGGCCACATGGATTGCATCGCGGCGTCAATTGAATAAGCGTCGGCACCGACACAAGATTCGCCCCAGCCGACAACTCCATCATCAGTAGTTAACTTAACCAAAACAGATGTAACCCCACCACGGAAAACAATGGAAGAAACTTCAGTACGTTTATAAGGAATGTTGACTAAAAATGTTTCAAACCCGACAACCTTAATGATTTTCCTCCTTCCGTTACGCCTAACTGGAAGTATAATATGAGAGATTCAAAGGGAGGCAAGATGTCCGTTTACGATGCCATCCCTGTAATAGGCTCAAACTCTGATTTAGGTGAAGGCACATTGTGGGACGAGCGAATTCAAAAATTCCTTTGGGTTGATGTTTACAAGAATTTGATCAAGAGTTATGACCCAATTAGTAATCTAATCTCCCACCAACAGATGCCGTGGAATGTCAGTTATATAGGTAAACGCACTGGATCGGGATTTGTCGTGGCAAGTGTTAGACATATTTATTTGCTTAACGAAAAATTTGAAGTTGAAGAAGAAATAGATCTCAATTTAGATGCAAAGATCGAAAATACAAATGATGGCAATATTGATCATTTCGGAAGATTATGGATTGGAACCGCTGACGTCATTGAAGGTAATGCAAAAGCTAATCTTTTCCACTTAGACAACAATTTGATTGCTTCTGTTGCTAAACAAAATGTGGCGATATCTAATGGAATTGATTGGTCGCCTGATTCAAAAATAATGTACTACATAGATTCACCAATCAAATCTATTGAGAAATATGAGTTTGACTCAACTACTAATACATTGGGCGCCTCTTTGGAACCAATCTCTTTGACTAACACTCCCGGGGTTCCTGATGGAATGTGCACCGACAACGAAGGTAACCTTTGGGTAGCTATTTGGGGTGCTGGTCAAGTGAGAAATTATTCGCCGGTTGGAGAACTCCTAAACACGATTCAATGTCCAACAGCATTAATTACTTGCTGTTCTTTTGGTGGCCCCAATTTACAAACTCTTTTTATAACTTCAGCTAAAACTACATTTGATCCACAATTTAATTTTGGTTCAGAAATGGGTGGGGATTGTTTTCGGGTAGATTTGCCGGTATCAGGCAAGTTAGATAATGAGCTGAAGAGATGATAATTAACGACGCTAAAATGACTCGCATTAAGTTAGCAAAGGTTGCTCTCGTTTTACTTTTCACTTCTCTTTGCTCACCAGCGATGGCTGCTGCAAATCTACAAGCTAATTCAAATCCCGTGCCTGGCACATCTGCAACCTGGTTGGAAACCTTAAATTATTATCGCATTGCATCAGGAGTTCCACCAGTTAAAGAATTAAAAGCATTCTCGGAAGCAGCAAAAAAGCATGCAATATATGTTGGCAAAACACCTGAAAAATACTTCACTGGTGTCTATGCAAATAAACATAAAGAAAACCCTGATAGCCCATACGCGACTGAAGCAGGAATAACTGATGGTGCAGGACAGATTGCTTGGTCAAGCTCTGACAGCGCTGCAAATTCAGTTCATCAATTAATGGGAGCACCGATTCATACAATCGGTTTTTTACGCGAGAATCTTGAAACAACTGGATATGGGTTTTCACCTGAGGATGGAAAAGATTCCTTTGTACACACTTTCAGTACCTTAAGTGGGTTATCAAAAGAGAAACGAAGCAAAGTAATTCTTTTTCCGGGAGATGGATCAACCGTAAAATTAAATTCATTTGATGGAAATGAAGTTCCAGAACCACGTGAATCCTGTGCCGGAGATTGGAAATCTTTTCACGGGCTAGCGATCATCGCCTCTCTCCTGAAAGAACCTCATAAAAATCTGAAAGCCACTTTAACTACCCCAGATGAAGTTACTTTTGATGACCGAGAAAACCTTTGTGTCGTAACAGAGAATAATTTCAAAACTACAGATGAAGCTTATGGTGGAGCTCTTGGACCAATCTTAGCTAATGATCATATGGTCATTATGTTTGCCCGCAACCCTTTAAGTTATGGCCTTCATACTGCAAAGATCACACAACCTGGTCAAAAAGATATAACTTGGAGTTTTAATGTTTTAACACCTCCACTTGCGACTCGTTCCACCGTATCTAAAAATGGCAAATCTATAGAGTGGAGAAATATTCGCAGTATTACTGAAGATCCGGTTTTGGGATATACGATAAAGGTGAAAGATCAAGTCACTCAAAAAGTAGATGAATTCACTACAACTGAAGAATCCAAGTCTTATGCGTCATTTAATCTAGGTAATGATTTGCAGAGCAAACTATTTTGTGTTTCGGTTGAAACGCGTTTATTTTCAATTGCGGAGTCAAGTTGTTTTTATGGACCCGGAATCGAGACTCAGCAAACATTAAAAGCTTCGTACCCATGGGTTGGAGATTATGCGTATTTGAAAGATAAAATTACGCTCTATTCAAATTACAAGGTTGACCATACCTTTACAATCTCTACTCCCTCTGCTTGCACAGCGAAAATGAATAAAATTGGTCAAGTTGAAGTGATTGGGAAGACCACTAAAGATTGCATAGTTACAATTTCTAATGAAGGTTTATTTGGAGTAGCGGCTGCTACCAAGAAATTTACCCTTAACTTCGTTGATAAGGCTAAATCAAACACGACTATCACTTGTATCAAAAATGGGATTCAACGGGGCTTTGTAGGTTACAAACCTAAATGCCCTGAGGGTTATAAGCAGATATAAAAGTTCATCAGAAATAACGCGAAGAGCTACCGGGCTTCATATTTTCCACTTAACGAACTTCTATATAACGCATCCAGAGCCTCAACTGTTTTGGCACCCAAAGAAATCGGCGCGGCTATGTTTTTACTTTCACCTCGGGCAACTGAAACCAAGCCTCTAGTTGGACCCTCTGGGTAATAAGCACCGGCACCATCGGCAAGCGGTAAAAATACGTCACCATTTTTTGCACTATATATATGTGCGCACTCCCGCAAGAGATCTAAGGTGAACTGTCCTTGTTCACAGACTCCTTTAACTTCAAGCGCATGCTTGTTTTTCCAAGCACCGGTATGTCCTGATGCACCAGAAAGAGTTCCAATTCCTCCACCATCTAATCGAAACAACGCCGCATCATGTAGTTCAACTGGAGCACCACCTGGATTGGAAGTTATTGCGGTAACCCCGCTTACTCGCTCATCAACCAAGTGCAACGCCAAAGCCAAAGCGTGTGAGAGTTGGGCTTGGCCATAACCTCCACCTGAAATTGCTGGATCAGTCCAAGTTGCTTGTTCTGGAAGTGCATCGGGATGCGCATCTGGATATGAACCAGAGTTGGAAAGTAATTCGCGCGTAGATGAAGACATGTAAATCGATAGATGTTCTACTTTGCCAAGATTTGCATTTTGCAAAGCAATTTTGAAATCAATAACAATCTTGCTGAAGTTCCAACCAAATGCGACCACAACTTCTTGTTGAACCTTTTTTGCATGATCCACTAAATCCCAGGCTTGCTTCGGATCAATGGTGACTGGTTTTTCACAAAGGACGGTTGCACCAATATCTAGCGCAGCTTTGACATGTTCGTGGTGCATTGATGATGGCGATGAGACAATTACTAAGTCAATATCTTCACTCAATACATCCTGATAATTCTCAGATGCAATGGAAAATCCAAAATTCTCTTTAACTCTTGCTAAAGCATCAGCGCCTTTACGACAAACTCCAACAAACTCGATATTGCCTAACTCTTTCAACGTCGGCAAATGTGCACTTTGCGCCCATGACCCGGCTCCGATTACCGCCAATCGCAATTTTTTATCGTTGCTTGGCACAGAAACAACCTTTCGTCGGCACTAACCCGTACCGTATCCGCCATGGCCGCAAAAGAGCAACGAACCGCACCCGCTACTAAGCGCCGAGATCAAGATTTACGTGATGTCACCTTTGTGGTTTTAGATTTGGAAACCACTGGTGCTTCGCCAACGGTTGGTGCTGGGATAACTGAAATTGGCGCTATAAAAGTTAAAGGCGGTGAAAAGATCGCTGAATTTGAAACCTTAATAAACCCGATGATGCCAATTCCAGAGTTCATCACTGATTTAACCGGGATTGATGAATTCACAATCGCAGATGCGCCACTACTTGAAGATATCTTCCACAACTTTATGACCTTTTGTGGAGATCCAGATGAAAATGTTTTAGTTGCTCATAACGCTCCTTTTGATTTAAGTTTCTTGAGAGCCGCCGCTTTTAACCTTGAAATTGATTGGCCCGATTACCGAGTTCTGGACACAGTGCGGATGGCTCGCAGTGTTTTAACGCAAGATGATTTACCCAATGTAAAACTTGGAACTCTGGCGGAATTTTTTGAAGTAGAGATTATGCCGACCCACCGCGCTCTTGCAGATGTGCAAGCAACTGTTGAAATTTTGCACGCTCTGATCGATCGTGTTGGATCACATGGAGTTAGCAGTATTAATTCACTTGAAGATTTTGTCTTAACTAAGAAAAAAGGTCGTTCCTTCTACTCATAAAGAGTTGGAAAGCAGACTCCACTTTTCCACTAAGGCTGTCGCCGCCCCGCTATCTATCGCATGAGCTGCGACCTTAATCTGGTCGGCAACTCTTTCAACTAAAGATTTTTCGGAATCTATATTTAAGTTGTAAGCCACCAAAGTAATTGCGCTATTTAACAAAATCGCATCTCTTGGTGCGCCAGATTCGCCAGCGAAAACCGCTTTGATCCGCGTTGCATTCTCAGCCCCATCTCCCCCACGCAAATCTTCAATTGCTGCACGAGATATTCCAAAATCCTCTGGTGCGATACTGGCTTTGACTCGGCCACCTTTTGCAATTTCATAGACAGTTGTTGGCCCCGTCAATGTAACTTCATCCATTCCATCATCCCCACGAAAGACCAAAGCATCAACACCTCGTCTGGCAAGTACATCAGCAACCAGTTCGACCATATTCGGCAAAGCTACCCCGATTGCATACGCAGCCGGTTTTGCTGGATTAGATAGCGGCCCCAAAATATTAAATATCGTCGGGCGTCCCAACTCTTTTCTGATTGGGGCGGCAAAACGCATGGCACTATGAAATTTAGGAGCAAAAGCAAAAGCGATCCCGATTTCATTAAATATCTTTGCCACCGCAACACCATCTAAATCAATTTTTATTTTTAGCGCCTCTAGTAAATCAGCAGAACCAGATTTAGATGAGGCCGCCCGATTCCCATGTTTCATAACTTTCGCACCAGTTGCTGCCGAAACAATTGCAGATGCAGTTGAGATATTTATGGTGTGAAAACCATCTCCGCCGGTACCAACAACATCAACCGCGCGCTCTGTAATCTCAAGGGGCGCAGCATGTTCGTACATAACTTCAATAAATGCGCCGACTTCAGCTGCAGTTGCGCCTTTATCGGCATGTGCTATTAGAAACTCTTTGATCTGATCTGGTTGGGTATTGCCACTTAAAATTTCGCGCATTGCAAAAGTTGCTAGTGATTTTTCTAATTCAACCCCAGAGTTCAACGCTGCAATGACGCCAGTCCAAGAAGCAACAGGTTGGGCACTCATCTAAAGAAATTTATGCAGTTACCGGAATTGGGCGCAATAACTTTGCCACCGCATTCGCAGTTTCCAGCGGCTGAATTGGGTGCAGCAATGTGTCATCTGCTTTTGACCAGTTGGCCAGCCAAGCATCGGTTGGGCGACCAATAATCACTAAAGTTGGTGGGCAATTAAAAATCTCATCTTTGACCTGACGGGCAATCCCCATTCCACCCTCAGGTACTGCTTCGCCATCCAAAATCAATAGATCTGCCGCGTTGCCCTCATCCAGATAACTCCGCAATGCCGCACCTGTGGCGAACTCTTTAACGGTGATCGGATCCAGATCAGCGGCTGGCTTCGGGGTAATCGCCAAAGTAATTGCCCGACGGACAGATGAATCGTCGCTGTAGATGATTACGGTCTGGCTCACCCGCGTACTCTACCCGAGTGATCAGCCTCACCTATGCATAGTGCCTGCCCTAGCGCCCAATTAGGCATTTACTACCCATTTTCGGGAATAATCGCCTTGTGAACACGCTCTCCGAAAACTCGCAACACACGGCTGAAACTCGGCCCAATTTAGTTGCGGTCGGAACAATCGTCTGGCTCTCAAGTGAGTTGATGTTCTTCGCAGCACTCTTCGCAATGTACTTCACTGTCCGTCAAGTTTCTGGACCCGCTACTTGGCTTAAATCAACTGAACTTTTAAATATTCCTTTCTCTTCTTTGAACACAACTGTTTTGGTTTTGTCTTCAGTTACCTGTCAGCTCGGAGTCTTTGCAGCCGAACGTTTCCAACCACGTCGTACCGGTTCGATGTTACAAGTTAATAAATGGGGAATGCGCGAATGGTTCGCGCTCACATTTCTAATGGGCGCCTTCTTCATCGGCGGACAGGTTTACGAATACGCACACCTTGCCATTGAAGGTATTACTTTAAGTGGAAGCGCATACGGTTCAGTTTTTTACATCACTACCGGATTTCACGGTATGCACGTAACTGGTGGGTTGTTCGCATTTTTACTTGTGCTAATTCGTTCAAGTCATGCCAAAAAATACAGCCACGATCAAGCAACTACCGCAATTGTGGTTTCCTACTACTGGCACTTCGTCGATGTTGTGTGGATTGCGCTCTTTGCGTCGATCTACCTGATTAAGTAGGGGTCATTACTGTGAGAAAACTTTCGCGCTTACGCCGTCGAAAAATCACCGCCCCAGTTCTATTGTTTTTAGCATTAATTATTGTTGGCAATGCTTATGCTTTTATTGGCGCAACAGTTACCACTCCTGGTGCGACTGCAAGTAATGCCCGTTCAACTATGGTCGATGAAGGTCGCGAAATTTTCTTAAGAGGATGTTCCTCATGCCATGGCTTAAATGCTGAAGGCGGCGGAATTGCTCCAGCGTTAATTGGTGTCGGCGCCGCCTCTGTTGATTTTCAAGTTGGAACTGGTCGGATGCCGCTGGCGGACATGAGCCAACAAGCAATGCGCAAAACTCCGATTTACAACGAGGAAGAAACTGCTGCTTTGGCTGCATACGTTGCAACACTTGCCCCGGGACCGGCAATTCCAGGTGCTGCCCAATTAACTTTTGAGCGAGATGGAAATACCGCAGAAGGTGGCGAGCTTTTCCGCACCAACTGCGCGATGTGCCATAACGCTGCCGGTCAAGGTGGCGCCCTCACTCAAGGCAAGTACGCACCAACATTGATGGGCGTAGAAGCCAAATATTTTTATGAAGCGATGATTACCGGACCACAATCGATGCCAGTTTTCGGTGATAAAGCGATCACTCCAGAGGAAAAACTTTCAATCATTAAGTGGATCAAAGCCGTTGAAAGTGAAAAAGGATTAGGTGGCGCGTCCTTAGGAAAAGTTGGTCCAGTTACTGAAGGTTTAGTTTCATGGGTTCTGGGAATTGGTTTGCTAATTGGTATTGCAGTATGGCTAACCACGAAATCGCGTTAAGTAAAGAAAAGACAGGGGTTTGGAATTGAGTAACAAAGAGTTAGAGCCGCTACAGGATCCCGGCCTGCCTGCGCACGCGCATCGCAAAGCTGATCATGATGAGGCTGCCGCAAACCGTGCCGAGCGACAAGTAGCGATCTTATTTTTGTTATCAGCACTTGGGACTGTTCTTTTCATCTACTCATACATCTTTATCGAAAATAACCTTTACATATATATTCCAATTTTGGGAAATCAACATGCGCAACAACTCTTCCTTGGATTGGGTTTTGCGATCGCTTTATTTTTTATTGGTGCCGGTGCAGTTCATTGGGCGAAAACATTAATGAGTGATACCGAAGTTATTGCCGAACGTCATGAAATGCGCTCATCTGATGAAGATCGGGCTGCCTTTATAGCGACAGTGAAAGAGGAGGCCGGCGCTGTTGGTCTTGGTCGGCGTTCATTAATTAAACGCTCCCTCGCCCTCTCTCTTGGATTAGTTGGAATCTCACCTTTATTACTACTGCGTGATCTTGGCCCATTGCCAGAGGATGCACTTAATAAAACAACTTGGGACGAAGGCGTGCACCTGGTAACCGATCCTGGAAACCGCCGCTTACGTCCAGAGGATCTCGAAGTCGGCGCCGTTGCCCACGTACTTCCCGAGATTGAGCATCCAGAACACCGCTCGTTAAATAGCATTGCCAAGGATGCGCTGCTTTTAATTCGGATTCGTCCTGAAGAGTTCCGCCTCGATGCCGAAAAACTTTCGTGGACTTACCAAGGGATTATCGCTTTTTCAAAGATCTGTTCCCATATGGGATGCGCTGTTGCCCTTTACGAACAGACCACAAAGCACCTGCTCTGCCCATGTCACCAATCCACTTTTGATGTGCCGACTGGCGCAAAAGTTATCTTTGGCCCATCCGCCAGACCTCTGCCACAATTAGCTATCAAAGTTGACGAAGAAGGATATTTAGTTGCAGCAGCACCATTTAATCAAGCAGTAGGACCTAGTTTCTGGGAGCGTAAGAAATGAGAGCAGCACGTGAGCGAGTTGCTGGTTCAGTAGCTAACTTTGTCGATGAGAGAACTGGCGCTGCTAAATTCCTGAAGAAGAGTTTAAATAAAGTATTCCCAGACCACTGGTCATTTATGTTGGGTGAGATTGCCCTTTACTCATTTATTATCTTGTTACTCTCCGGAACTTTTCTTACCTTCTGGTTTGTGCCATCCCAAGAAGAATTAATTTACAACGGCTCTTACGTTCCACTTAAAGGCGTAAAGATGTCAGCAGCTTACGCATCTACCCTTGATATCTCCTTTGATGTTCGCGGTGGAATGTTGATGCGCCAAATTCACCACTGGGCCGCTTTGTTATTCCTTGCAGCCATGGTTGCGCACATGATGCGCGTCTTCTTTACCGGCGCTTTCCGCAAACCACGCGAAATGAACTGGATCTTCGGTGTCGCATTAATTACTTTAGGAATTGTCGAAGGATTCCTTGGTTACTCACTTCCAGATGATTTACTTTCTGGAACCGGAATCCGAATCGCACAAGCAATTTTGCAAGCGATCCCTCTTGTTGGTACCTACGCCGCCTTCTTTGCTTTCGGTGGCGAATTCCCAGGATTAGATTTCATTCCGCGCATTTATACAGTGCACGTTTTACTACTCCCCGGCATTATGTTGGGCTTAATCACCGTGCACTTGATGTTGGTTTGGTACCAGAAGCACACTCAATATCCAGGCCCTGGTCGCACTGAGAAAAATGTTGTTGGTTATCCATTGCTTCCGGTTTACATGGCTAAAGCTGGCGGATTCTTATTTATCGTCTTCGGTGTGACTGCATTCTTAGGTGCAGTTGCATCCATTAACCCAATCTGGGTCTTTGGTCCTTACACACCAACTCAAATCTCGGCTGGTTCACAACCGGATTGGTATATGGGTTGGCTTGATGGATTAGTTCGGATGTCTCCCCCACTTGAGTCTCATATCTTTAACCACACCATCTCCTGGAATATTTTGATCCCAGGTTTGATTGTTCCGGGAATTATGTTTACCGGATTAGCACTTTGGCCATTTATTGAATCGTGGGCAACTGGTGACAAGCGCGAACACAACCTTTTAGATCGCCCACGCAACGCCCCTAGTCGCACAGCTGTCGGTGCCATGGCAATCACCTTCACCATCGTTGCTTTGATCAACGGCGGAAATGACATCATCGCCACTCACTTCTCATTAACCATTAATCAGATCATGTGGGCTACCCGAATCTCGATCTTTGTACTTCCACCGCTGGCATATGTAATTACAAAACGGATCTGCTTAGCGTTACAACGCGCAGACCGCGACCTTGTTCTACATGGCCGCGAAACCGGACGCTTAGTGATGTTGCCTCATGGTGAATTCGTAGAAATTCATGAAGAACTCTCACCTGAAGAAGCCTGGACTCGTACCTCACACGAACAACTTGCTCCGATTCCAGCAGCCGGCATTGATGCAAATGGTGTTCGCGCTAAAGGTGTCTTGAAAGATCGCATCCGTGCCCGCATTAGCAAAGGCATTCTTCAAGAGCAGATTGCGAAACCAACCGCTAAAGATAAGTTAGAGATTGGCGACGGTCACCACTAATTCTCGCTTAAATTGAGAATTGGTCTACTCAATACAGTAAGTTCTGCGCATGAAACGCGTGCTCACTGCATCCGCTATCGTCGCGCTCCTCTTTTCACAATTACTTTTGACTGGAAATTCAGCTAATGCCGATCAGGTAGGTTCCTTAAATCGATTCGTGGGGTTTGCTGATTCAAATGTGGCATTTGATGGTGGTCTGATTCAAGTTTCCACAGGATCCGCTAGTGACCCGTGTGATGGCGGATTCACAAATCCAAAGTGTGCGATAGCAACTAACAATTTGACTACTACAAACACACTTGCCCCCTGCGATTCTAAAATTAGCACTCCATGTATTGAAGAGGTCTTTGCACAGAATGAAAAATCTGATTGGGTTAAAGGTGTAACTGCTGGCCAAAGAACTCCCCCTTGGAGTTTTTACGCATTCCCCGCTAAACCTGAATTTGAACTTGGTGCGGCAAATCGAAATAATCTTTTCACTTTTGCCGGGATTGGTGATCCGGTGAATAATCTCTTTGAAATTAACCCAATCATGATCAGGCAGATCAAAAAGGGCGTATTGCAAGATCCCCTTCAATTAAGCATGGCCATTCATGCTGTCTATGAAGGTAAAAATGAGCCAGAGCCCGGAAAATTCCGCTGGGATGCTAAAACTGGCGCCGATGTCGTCAAAGAGGATGGACGGTGCATAGATTCAATTGCATTTACAACAAAGTGTTGGAAATACGGTAGTAATCCACTAACCAATAAATTCAAAGTAGTTTTGCGTCTACCATCTGCACCAAGTGGATGGCTGTCGGGAAGATTATTAAATCCAGATGTTATTTTTGAAAAACTTTCCGGAAGCCCATCTCAACCTTTTCGTTTAACTATTGCCGGAAGCCCAGTCCCCACTCCAACTTTAAGCAAACAGTATTTCTACGATGTACCAGCCGAGAAGGCAGATTGGGAGAAGGTCAGTAAAGTTTTTAATCTTCCCTGGAGCATCAAGATGTCGATTTCTCCGGCCTTGGGTCCAATAAATATCGATGAATTTACTGCCGCAGTTAAGGCCGACTCTGGCCTTGATACTGCAACCACCATCGTTGATAAATGGTTGGTGAATATGAGCTGGGCTAAAACCTACGAAGGCCAATTGGGTAACTGTCCTAACACTGGCTTCCTGGGCTATGTGGGATCTAATTCACTAACCTACGGATCTGAATTGCCAACTTATGACGCAACTACCGGTTCATTGGTCTATCGGGTCGCATCCCCTCACTTCATGCCCGCTGGCCAAGAGTTCACCGGCATCTATGCAATGGTCTTAAACCGTGAGTATGCAAATTGCATCTGGAAATTGTCAGGGGCTGCAATAAGTGCATCTGTAGAAGTATTAAGTGAAGATGGAAAACCAAAGATTGCAACAGCTTCCGCCAAGTTCAATGAAACGACAATCAACTTCTTAGCAACTGGTTTTACATTTTCCAGTCCAACTCTGCGGGTAAAACTTGTCCAAGAAAATGTAGTTAAACCTGTTGAAAATGTAGTTAAACCTGTTGAAAATCCAGCTATGACTCAGAGTGAAAGCAAAAATGAGAATAAGGTGGCCACTCCCGCAATCGCACCTAAAAAGATCAAGGCAATTAATTGCGTCAAAGGAAAATTGACACGCAAAATCTCTGGAGTAAATCCAAAATGCCCCGCTGGTTACGTTAAAAAATAGCCAGCTCCCCCAGTAATTATCCAACCCCAGTGGGGTATTCTTCCCAAATGAAAATCCTGATCACCGGCGGCGGCGGAATGCTCGGCCAAAAACTTATTGCTGGCCTTGCCAAAGTTGGCTCACTCAATGGCAAGAAGATTGAATCGATCACCGTTGTCGATGCTTACAAGCAATCGCAAGCACTTGACGGCTTTGACTTTAAGATTACTTCCAAGATCGTTGACATCACTGACCGTAAAGAGTGCGATGCAATGATCGCCGAAAAGCCAGATGTGATCTTCCATCTCGCTGCGATTGTCTCTGGTGAAGCCGAATCTGATTTCGAAAAAGGTTACCGAGTAAATGTCGATGGTATGCGCAACCTCTTCGACGCTATCCGTTTACATTCAGATCAATACTGCCCACGAGTTGTCTTCACCTCATCAGTTGCTGTTTACGGTGGTCCTTACCTTGATGTCGCCGATGACAACTTCATCCTGCAACCAACCACAAGTTATGGCGTTCAAAAAGCTATCGGTGAATTACTCCTTAATGATTACAGTCGCCGCGGATTCTTTGATGGTGTTGGCCTACGTATTCCGACCTTGTGTGTGCGCCCAGGATTACCAAACTCGGCTGCCTCTGGAGTCTTCTCAAACATCATCCGTGAACCGCTTATGGGTATTGAAGCCACTCTCACCGCTGGAAAAGATGCCAGCATGATCTTTACCTCACCACGATCAGCTGTTGGATTCTTAATCCATGCCGCACAAATAAATACCGCTCTTCTAGGTGCCAGACGCTCACTAATGATGCCTGGCATTTATGCAACCTTGGGTGATGAGATTGATGCATTGCGCCGTGTTGCTGGTGACAAGATTGTTGGCTTCATCAAAGAAGAGATTGATCCATTTGTACAAGAGATG
>WLKK01000026.1 GCA_009701305.1 Actinomycetota bacterium
ATAAAAGAGTTATGAGGGTATTCTCAAACCATGACACAGAGGCAAGAGTTTAAAGTACTGCGAAGTTACTCAGGGTTTGAGCTTCGTGAATATCTTCCTTGCGTGATTGCAGAAGTAAGAGTTTCTGCCAACTTCTCAGAGTCATCAAGTAGCGCCTTCTCTACACTTTTTAATTACATTTCGAAAGGCAATAACTCATCCGAAAAGATCGCAATGACTGCTCCAGTAATTACTGCTCAAAATAGCGATACTTCTGATTCCGCGGAATGGCATGTCTCTTTTGTAATGCCATCAGGAAGTACTTTTGATCAAATGCCGCAGCCAAACAATTCACAAGTTAGATTACGAGAATTAGATACTGAAACTTGCGTTGCTAAATCATTCCGCGGTAGAGCCACTGATGACCTTTCTCGAAAAATTGCACGAGAGCTTCGAGCTAGTGCGGCTAAAGCAAACATTTCCCTCACTAGTGAAACGCGAATCTGTCGCTTCGACCCGCCTTTTAAACCGGGCATCCTGCATTACAACGAGATTGTGATTCCTGTTAATCAAGGGGAGTAGTTGCAATCAAGTTGGCAGGAAAGTAAGAGTTTAAAGCTGGGACTATCGACTTTAAATTAATGGTCTGTGCTTAATTTGCGCTCAAGGAGTGCACTTTTGCCCTGTTGTATAGTCATAGTATGTATAGGCGTTGCAAGAGACCCCTTACCGCGATACTGGTCATTTCATTTCTCTCTCTTCTTCCGCAAAGTTATGCAAGCCAAAAGGAGAGGTTGACCGTATTTGCTGCCTCTAGTCTGGCCGATAGTTTTACAACCCTGGGTAAGTTATTTGAAAAATCGCATCCTGGCGTTACGGTCACTTTTTCTTTCCTTGCTTCACCAACCTTGGCAACGCAAATAAGAGCGGGAGCGCCAGCAGATGTTTTTGTTTCTGCGTCAAGCAAGGACATGTACGGTGCTTCAGCGAGGGCGCCGATCTATCAAGATCTAATTTCCAATCGAGTTGTGCTCGCAGTTCCTATTAAGAATCCCTACAAAATTGCAGCAATTAAGGATCTTGATAAAGCCGGCGTTAAGTGGATTCAGTGTGCACCTGAACTACCATGCGGGAGCGCGGCTGACGCGGCGCTAATGTCGAATGGGAGTGTGAAATCCAAGCCAGCCTCACTAGAGCCTAAAGCTTCTGGGGTAATCGCTAAACTCATGCAAGGTGAAGTTGATGCAGCGATTGTTTACCACACCGATGTTGTAAAGAATCATAAATTGTTAAAAGAGATCGAATTTAGTGATCGTTTTACATCTTCCACTAGATATTTAATCGCAATTATCTCAGACGGAAAGCAAAAAGTGCTTGCGCGCACTTTTGTCGATTTCATCAAATCTTCCCAATCGATCTCGTTCTTGCGCAGAAGTGGGTTCGGTATTACTTCATGAATCATCGACGGATAGATAGGACCACTGGTGCGCTTGCCTTCGTTGCAAGTTTTCTAGTAATTGCTCCAATGATTGCTTTATTAGCAAAAGTACCTTGGAGTTCTTTCATGAGTCGCTTGACTCAGCATCAATCGATTTCCGCAATTCAGCTTTCCTTATGGAGTTCTCTATTGGCGGCGGCTATATCGGTTGTTTTGGGCGTTCCACTTGCATGGGTCTTGGCTAGAGGAAATAAAAGAATTACCAGTATTTTGCGTCCAATAGTTCTTGCCCCAATTGTTTTACCACCCACTGTTGCAGGCATGGCGTTACTAGCTTTACTTGGACGAGATGGACTAATTGGAAGATATATTTACCAGGCAACGGGATGGTCGATGCCATTTACAAGCGTCGCAGTTGTTGTTACAGGGGTATTCGTAGGAATGCCATTTTTGGCTTTAATTGTTGAATCGAATTTTCGTCATCTACCGGTAGATCTCGAAGAAGCAGCAGAGATCGATCGAGCGTCGACTCGGGATATCTTTTCATTGGTAGCTCTGCCCCAGATGCGCAATGGCATAACTACTGGCGCAGTTTTGGCATGGGCCCGAGCATTAGGGGAATTTGGTGCCACAATGATGTTCGCCGGATCTTTGCCGGGACGCACTCAAACTTGGGCAATGCAGGTATACATAGAGATGGATATCGACATGGGGAGTGCTTATACATTGAGTGCAGTCATGTTACTTATCGCCGTGTCAGTTGTTTTCGCATTAAGAAAACCATTGACTCAGGCATTTACCTCATGACAACTCGAGTTTTTGTTGTAGACGACCACGAGCTCGTCCGTCGCGGACTAATTGAATTAATCGATACCGAAGATGATTTAACTGTTGTTGGTCAAGCGGGAGATGTTCAGGAAGCGCTCACAACTCTTGGAACTTTAACAACTGATGTAGCTGTCCTAGATGTGCGCTTACCTGATGGAAGTGGAATCGAACTTTGCCGCGAGATTAGATCTCTTTATCCAGATATAAAAGTATTAATGCTCACCTCGTTTTTGGATGATGAAGCTGTTCTAGGCGCAGTCCTTGGAGGGGCAAGCGGATACGTGATCAAAGATATTAAAAATCTAGATCTGCTTGAAGCGATCCGTAAAGTTGCTGTTGGGGAAATTCTCTTAGATATAGCTCTGATTTCTACAGTTACGAATCGCTTGCGAAAGGCAGCTAGTCCAGCTAGTGAAATCTATGAACTTACCGATCAAGAACAAAGAGTGTTAGAACATATTGGACGCGGTTTTACAAACCGACAGATTGCCGAATCCATGTTTTTGGCTGAAAAGACCATTAAGAATTACGTCTCTTCACTTCTTGGAAAACTTGGTTTAGAGAGAAGAACCCAGGCTGCTGCATTGGCGGCTCGATTAGGTTTGGGGAGGAATTAGTAAGTAGCAATCCAAAGTGCGTGCGTGCCTTTGGGGCTCTTTTTAGTTATGGAGAAAGCACCTTTACATTTTTTTGCCCGCTCTTCCAAATTCAGCAATCCACTCTTACGCCCACCTTCTATGTATCCAACCCCATCATCACTAACTTTGACATCTAATTGCCCCGCATTTGCTGAAATTGACACATCGATCTGACGACAGCGCGCGTGCTTAATTGCATTCGTAAGAAGCTCTCTAATCACTGCAATTGAATGTTCCGTAAGTGAGATGGGCACAGCGGTATCAATCTGGCCCTGAAAATCACAAGAAATAAGAATTGCGTTTTTACCTTGGAAAATTGCAATTTCTTCGAGAATAAGTCCACGCAATCCGGCAATAGGTCCAGGTGTCTGTAATTCGAAAATAGTATTGCGGATTTCTTGCACCGTTAAATCAAGATTATCAATAGTCTCTTGAATAATCTTGAGATCTCGCATTGGCACTCGTTCGTCTTTGGCAATGGCTTGAAGTGAAAGCCCTGTTGCAAAAAGCCGCTGGATCACTAAATCATGTAGATCGCGACCAATACGTTCGCGTTCTGCCAGAACACTTACTTGGTTTTGAGCTGCCTGTCCTCGGGCGTTATCAATAGCGATTCCTGCGGCGGATGCAAGTACTACTACCAGTCGCTCATCTTCTTCCGTAAATTCCAATGCACCTTTTTTCTCGGTGAGGTAAAGACTTCCATATATTTCATCTCGGATGCGAATTGGTACTCCAAGAAATGAGTTCATTGCTGGGTGACCTTCGGGAAAACCCACGGATGCTTCACTGCTTTTGATTGATGCCAAGCGCAGGGGAGTTGGGTGTGCAAGTAAATGGCCGAGGAGACCTTTGCCTTCCGGGAATCTTTCTATTTCATCAGCGGATTCTTCACTTAAGCCAACGTAGGTAAACTCTTCCAGCCGTCCATCGGAACTTATTGCACCAAGGGCGCCATAAGTTGCTTCAGAGATAATTACTGCATTTTCAACCAAGCGCTTCAACGAAGCACCAAGATCTTCACCTTTAGCGACATCTATTACGGCGTCAGAGAGAGCGCTCAATCGACTGACAACCATGGGGGAAGTCTGTCTAAACATTGGTTATATAGATAGTCAACTACGTTTTTCAGCTAAGGCTCGAGCGTAGAACCACCATGCAACACCTGCGCCGATGATCGCAAAAGCCGCAATACCGAGAAAAAAGCTTTTTGGTGCCACGAATGACAAGAGAACTCCAAAGACGAAAGGACCAAATGCTGCAATAGCACCTGTCCATCCGATGACTCCACCGGCTTGGCGAGGTGCGAAGATCATCGGCATTTGTTTGAAAGTACTTGCATTCCCAACACCAGCAAATAGAAAGATTGCCATCATTCCCCAAAAGAATGAAGTGAAATCATCACTACTTTGTGGCGAAAGTTGGAATGCTGTGAAAACTGATGCGACTGCAATACCAGCGCCCGAGAAAAATGTCAGAATTCCACCACCTAATCGATCAGCAATAGGTCCGCTAATTACCCGAGCCGCTGAACCAATCAGTGGACCATAGAATGCAAATTTCACAGGGTCAGGCGCATTTGCAAAATCACCAAATAGATTTTTGATTAGTAATCCAAATTGCGCAGAGAAGCCTGAAAAAGTTCCAAAGGTCATCACGTAGAGCAGAGTCATCAACCAAGTGTGTTTGTTATTGAAGATATCCAATTGATCACTTACTCCGCGAGCTTTAATTGGGACGCTCTTTAGCATGGTCCAAGCAAGAAAAACCGAGACTAAAACGAATGGCACCCACAAAAGTCCGGCATTTTGGTACCAAACAAAAGTATCTATACCTTTATCTTTATTTACAAAATGTTGTGGTGCGCCGAGTGTGGCACCGAACATCGCGGAAGCAACAATAAATGGTGTTACAAATTGCACGATACTCACGCCAAAATTCCCTATACCGGCTTGAAGTCCCAACGCCATACCTTGCTTGGATTTTGGAAAGAAATATGAAGTGCTCGGCATAAACCCAGAAAAAACCCCTCCTCCTAAACCCGAGAGGAATCCAAGTGCGAGCAATCCTATAAATGGAGTTGCTGGATTTCGCACCGCCACTGACCAACCTATTAGTGGAAGAAGTAAGAGTGCAGTTGAGTAAGTGACAAGTTTGCGTGTACCAAGTATTGGCGGAAGGAACATCCAGATTAAACGTAAACCTCCACCGGCTAAACCAGGCATTGCAGCTAACCAGTACAGCTCTTTCTTGCTGAGATCAAAACCTAAGTTATTTAATTTTGGGGCTAAAGCAGAAACCAAAAACCAACTAATGAAACCTAAAGTTAAGGCATAAGTTGTAACCCACAAAGTGCTCCAAGAAATTTTCGAATCCCATTTGCCTTCTTCATTAGGATCCCAACCTTCAAGCCACTTACTGGAATCGTTCGCCTTTGATCCTTTCGCGTTCATCTCATGCTCCAATCGTAAGGTGGGTTTTTGTATCAATTTGATGATCTAAATGTGGACTTTCTTTTGATAGCAAGCGCATTATGACCACATGCATCCACACGGTTGCTGAGAGAGTGAGCAAGAACAAAACAATGAAAGTCGATTGTGGAAGCCCGGTTTTCTCACGCACTAATACAAAAAGTGGAGGTAGAAGGAATCCTCCCAAAGCTCCTAGTGTTCCTACGAGACCGCCGACGGCACCTACATCATTTGGAAAATACTCAGGTATGTGTTTAAAAACTGCAGCTTTGCCAATTCCCATCGAGCAGCCAACTATAAAAAGCAAAGCAGTAAATTGTCCGACACCTAATGAATAAGGGAGCACATTCTTTGGACCATCTGGGGTTTCCAGAACTATGTAACCAAAGGGTGCGGCCAAGAGCAGGAGAGCTACTAACATTGTTGTAAAAGTTCCATACATTAATTTACGTGCTCCGATTTTGTCAGAGAAGTATCCGCCCAATGGACGCAATAAGGATGCTGGAAAGATGAATAACGCTGTGAGCAACGCAGCATCATGAAGATTGAGTTTGTAAACAGAGACGTAATATTTTGGCATCCAAGAGGCAAGAGCAACATAAGCTCCAAAAACCACAACATAGTACAAACTAAATCTCCACACCTGAATATGTTTCAGGGGTAAGAACATCTCCTTGATTGATCGGGTTTTTTGGATATTTTCGTTATCTGCTGGAGTGAAGATCAATATTGCAATTGCAGTTAAGACCAGCAAGATTGCATATAGAGCTGGGACAAATCGCCAACCACCAGGAATGATTCCACCAGCATATGAGCCCCCAATTGTGCTTGCAATAACTACAGGTCCAATAAATTTTGTGGCAGATGCTCCAACATTGCCAGCACCAAAAACTCCTAGTGCAAATCCCTGTCGCTCACGTGGAAACCGATGAGAGTTCCACGCAATTCCAACGCTAAATAAGTTGCCTGCGAATCCAACTAGAAAAGCAAGTACAAGCAACCAATGGTAATTGAGAGTCATGTGCGCCAATAAATAGGAAGGAATTGAAGTTATCAACAACATAACTATGGTTACACGTTTTCCGCCAATCCGATCAGTAAGTACTCCAAGAAAAAGTCTCCAAATCGAACCATTAAGAATCGCAACTGAAGATAGCCAGGCTAATTGTGAATCTGATATTTCGAATTCTTTTTGAATCGGAATTCCAAGGACTCCGAACATAAGCCAAACTGCGAACATAAGGGTGAATGCAAAAGTAGATAGGGCTAGCACTCGAGTTGATCCATTACGCACAGACATGGTGTCTCCTCATCAATTATCTTCGTTATTGCAAAATCTCTCATGCTCACGGTCTCTGAAAATAGGGTCTTTAGGCCTATATTCCATCGGGCATCACTAAGCAACACTGCAACTATGAGTAAGGCGGATGATCTACTAAATAGAAGCGATCCAGCGCTAGTAAAATTTGGACGGTTTTTTGCAGGTGGAGAAGTTTCTAAAGATTTGTTATCGGTAACAAAAGCTGGTGGTCGCGAAGGAGATGTTTTCTACCGAGACCGCTGGAGCCACGATAAAGTTGTTCGCTCAACTCACGGTGTTAATTGCACGGGATCTTGTTCTTGGAAAGTTTATGTAAAAGACGGAATTATCACTTGGGAAACACAACAAACAGATTATCCGTCAGTTGGTCCAGATTCTCCCGAATATGAACCTCGTGGGTGTCCAAGAGGTGCTGCATTTTCTTGGTATACATATTCTCCAACTCGAATTCGCTTTCCTTATATTCGTAGTGTTCTTTTAGAAATGTTTCGTGAAGCTAAAGGACGATTAGGGGACTCGGTACTCGCATGGGCTGATGTTGTAGATAATCCGGCAAATCGTCAGCGCTATCAACGTGCTAGAGGCAAAGGTGGATTAGTTCGCGTTAGTTGGAGTGAAGTCTCTGAAATCATTGCGGCTGCACATGTTCACACTATTAAGAAATATGGGCCAGATCGAGTTTTTGGGTTCTCTCCAATTCCAGCTATGTCTATGGCTTCCCATGCTGCGGGCGCTCGTTTCATCTCTTTAATGGGTGGATCGATGCTTTCATTTTATGATTGGTATGCAGATCTTCCAGTTGCATCACCTCAAGTTTTCGGTGACCAAACAGATGTTCCCGAATCGGCAGATTGGTTTAACGCTTCGTACTTAATTATGTGGGGATCTAATGTTCCCGTCACTAGAACACCTGATGCACATTTCATGACAGAGGCGCGTTATAAGGGTCAAAAAGTTATCGCGATTAGCCCTGACTATGCCGATAACACCAAATTTGCAGATGAATGGGTAGCTCCGCATCCAGGAACTGACGGCGCTCTGGGAATGGCCATGGGTCATGTAATCCTTAAAGAGTTTTTTGTTGATAAACATGTTCCACGTTTTCAGGATTATGTTAAGAAATTTACTGATTTGCCATATTTAGTTTCATTACGAAAAAAAGATGGCTCATGGGTGCCAGATAAATTTTTGGTTTCCTCAGATTTAGGTGATGATTCCGAAGGCTCACGTTTTAAAACTGTAGTACTAGATTCCACCACCGGGGAAAGTTATGTTCCGAACGGCTCACTCGGACATAGATATGGCGACTCCTCAATGGGGAAATGGAACCTTGATCTTGAAGGCGTAGACCCGCTCTTATCTGTGTACGGCAAGGATGGAGCGAAATCTGCTCCAGTTCTCATGCCACGTTTTGATCAAGGACAAGAACGTTCTGAAAGCGGCGGAGTTCTATCTCGCGGTGTACCAGTTATTGAAATAGCTGGAAAAACTGTCACGACGGTTTATGACTTGATGTTGGCGCAGTACGGCGTAGTTCGTGAAGGTCTTGATGGCGAATGGCCGAAGGATTATGAAGATCTCTCTCCTTACACCCCATCATGGCAAGAAGAGATTACGAGCGTTCCTGCTGTACAGGCGATTCGCATTGCTCGTGAATTTGCTCAAAATGCAATTGACTCTGAAGGTCGTTCAATGATTTTGTTGGGCGCTGGAACTAATCATTGGTTCCACTCCGACACGATGTATCGCACTTTTCTCGCACTAGTCACTTTGACAGGTTGCCAAGGAGTTAACGGCGGAGGATGGGCCCATTATGTTGGACAAGAAAAATGTCGCCCAGTTACAGGGTGGGCACAATTAGCTTTTGGCGCAGATTGGTCTCGTCCTGCAAGACAGATGATTGGTACGGCCTTTTGGTACGTATCAACTGACCAATGGCGCTATGACGCATTGGGGTCAGAATTGTTGGCCACTCCTTTAGGGGAGGGGCGATTTAAAGAGATGAGTGCGATTGATGTTATTGCTCAATCTGCACGGATGGGATGGATGCCTTCATATCCGTCGCTAAATCGAAATTCATTAGATCTTGTAGATGAGGCCCATGCAAAAGGTGTTGACCCTGCACAACATGTCATTAATGAACTTAAAAGTGGAGATTTACAATTTGCAATTGAAGATCCTGATGCTCCAGAAAATTGGCCACGAGTATTAACTGTTTGGCGCGCAAATATTTTAGGGTCATCGAGCAAAGGAAATGAATATTTTCTTAAGCACCTTTTAGGAACAGATAACTCAGTCAGAGCAAACGAGAACGAGCCAGCTGCTAGACCGAAGGATGTTAAATGGCGGGAAGATGCTCCTGAAGGGAAGTTAGATCTTCTGGTATCGATCGACTTTCGAATGACAAGCACCGGGCTCTTCGGAGATATCTTGTTACCTGCAGCAACATGGTATGAAAAACATGATCTCTCAAGCACTGACATGCACCCATTTGTTCACGCTTTCACTCCTGCAATTAATCCGCCGTGGGAGACAAAAACCGATTATGAAATTTTCCAGATGCTTGGGCGCCAAGTGTCAGAACAAGCTAAGGGGCATTTAGGTGAGCGAGAAGATTTAGTCGTCGTACCACTTTTACATGACACACCAGATGCGATGGCAACCCCAAGTGGAATAGTTTTTGATTGGAAAAAGGGTGAGGTCGAACCAATTCCAGGTGTCACAATGCCAAAACTTGTCGTTGTGAAACGCGATTACACACAAATTGGCGAGAAGATGGCCGCGCTGGGACCGCTGGTTGACATTCTTGGCACAAATACAAAAGGCGTTCCTGTCAGCGTCCTTCCAGAAATTGAATTACTAAAACATAGCAATGGCGTGGCATCGACCGGTGTGGGGGCAGGAAGGCCATCGCTGGCAAGAGATGTAGATGCATGCGAAACAATTCTTGCATTATCTGGAACTACCAATGGAAGAATTGCTGTTGCAGGATTTAGAGCCCTAGAAAAAAGAACGGGGCAGAAACTTACGGATCTTGCTTTAGATAATGAAGGAAAGCGGATCACTTTCGCTGACACACAGGCCAGACCAGTCCCAGTTATCACAAGTCCAGAATGGTCTGGATCTGAACATGGCGGTCGCAGATATACGGCTTTTGCAATTAATGTTGAAAGATTGAAACCTTGGCACACATTAACTGGTCGTCAACATTTCTTTATTGATCACGATTGGATGAATGAATTAGGGGAACAGTTACCTGTTTTTAGACCACCCCTAAATATGCATCGAATATTTGGAAGTCAAGGTGACGGAGTCCAAAAAGAGGTCACAGTCAGATACCTCACGCCTCACTCAAAATGGTCTATTCACTCCGAGTACCAAGACAATCTATTCATGCTCTCTCTTTCTCGTGGAGGACAAGAGATCTGGATGAGTGTAGAAGACGCAGGGATTATCGGTGTTAAAGATAACGAATGGATTGAGGCGTACAACCGCAACGGAGTGGTTGTAGCTCGCGCATGTATTTCACATCGCATGCCATCTGGAACTGTCTTTATGTATCACGCTAAAGATCGTGTTGTTGATGTTCCTTTGGCAGAGACATCTGGCAAAAGAGGTGGAATTCATAATTCGCTAACGCGGCTAATGATTAAACCAACTCATTTAATCGGTGGCTATGCCCAACTCACATTTGCTTTTAATTACCTTGGACCAACTGGAAATCAACGTGATGAAGTAACGGTTATTCGCCGTCGATCACAAGAGGTGGAGTACTAATGAAAGTTATGGCCCAAATGGGCATGGTGATGAATCTTGATAAATGCATTGGGTGTCATACATGTTCGGTTACTTGCAAGCAGGCGTGGACTAATCGTTCAGGATTGGAATATGCCTGGTTCAATAATGTTGAAACTCGTCCGGGGCAGGGCTACCCACGTAGATATGAAGATCAGGAGAAAGCTAAAGGGGGATGGGTCCGCAATCGACGCGGACGCATTCATCTCAAGGGTGGAAGCAAAGCCCGTCGCTTACTTTCTATTTTTTCTAATCCGCGGATGTTAAATATCAAGGATTACTACGAACCATGGACTTATGAATATGACAATTTAATTTCGGCACCTCTTGGCCAACAAACTCCTGTAGCTCGTCCTAAATCTCTATTAACCGGCAAGCCAATGAAGATTGAATGGTCTGCAAACTGGGATGACGATTTAGGTGGAGGACCGTCAAATATTGAAAAGGATCCTATTCTTCAAAAGCTGTCAGAAGATGTAACAACAAAAGTGAAATTGGCATTCGAGGAAACATTTATGTTTTATCTGCCACGAATTTGCGAACATTGCTTGAACCCAGCTTGTGTTGCAGCCTGTCCATCAGGTGCAATGTATAAACGCGCCGAAGATGGCATCGTTCTTGTCGACCAGCAACAATGTCGCGGATGGCGTATGTGTATTTCTGCCTGTCCATATAAGAAGGTTTATTTCAACCATAAAACTGGCAAAGCTGAAAAATGCACGATGTGCTACCCACGTCTTGAAATCGGAATGCCAACAGTTTGTTCTGAAACTTGTGTTGGTCGTCTGCGATATCTAGGTCTATTCCTCTACGACGCAGATAAAGTACTTGAAGCCGCATCTATTGAAGATGAAAAAGCGCTGTATCAAGCCCAGCTGGATTTACTTCTTGATCCTAATGATCCAGAAGTTTTAGCTGCGGCCCGAGCAGAAGGAATACCTGAGGATTGGTTGCTAGCGGCACAAAATTCTCCAGTATATAAATTAGCCAAGGTATACAAAATTGCACTTCCACTTCACCCTGAATATCGCACCATGCCTATGGTCTGGTATGTGCCACCACTTTCTCCAATTGTGGATGTTCTAACAGAGACTGGACATGATGGAGAAGAAGCCGGCAATCTTTTTGGTGCGATTAACGCATTACGGGTACCACTTGCTTATTTAGCTGAACTTTTTTCTGCTGGAGATATTGAGGTAGTCGAAAACACCTTACGAAAACTTTCAGCAATGCGTTCATATATGCGTGACATAAATCTTGGTCGTGAACCACGGCCCGAGATTCCTGAAGCGGTTGGCATGACCCAAGAATCAATTTATGAGATGTATCGTCTTTTGGCAATCGCTAAATACGAGGATAGATATGTCATTCCTGCCGCACATTCAGAGCAAGCGAGAGAGCTTGAAAACATGGGATGTTCATTAGATGGAGTAGATATGGGAGAGAAATTTGGAGGACCTTTTGGTCAGGCCTCTGGAAATCCCGTTCCAGTGACAATTGAAAACTTTCACATTATGAGAGATCGGCAGAGTAAATGAGCATTGCTATCGCTCGAATTATTGCTTCGACATTGCTGGTTTACCCAGATCAAAAGTATGCAGAAGCCCGAGAAGAGTTAATTGTTTTGACTAATCATATTGAACCCGAGTATTCGGAACCTTTACTTGCGTTTTTCAAAGCTACAGCTGATCTAACTTTAGAAGATATTCAAAAGCATTATGTGGAGATCTTTGATATGCGTCGCCGGTGCTCGCTCTTCCTGACTTCTTGGACGCATGGTGACACCCGTAATCGCGGCATGGCCCTTGTCTACTTCAAAGAGATTTACAAACGATGCGGGGTCACAATCACTGAGGAAGAACTTCCTGATCATTTAGCGGTTGTACTTGAATTTGCTGCATTAAAAAACCCGGGTGAAGGAAGATTGCTTTTAGGCGAGCATCGAGCACCGATTGAACTGCTTAAAGACGCCTTGCACAAAGTAAATTCATATTATGCATTTGTTCTTGATGCAGTTGTTGCGACATTACCAAGCATGACTCCAGAAATTGAAAAACGTGTACGAGATTTGGCAATAACTGGGCCACCGCAAGAGTTTGTGGGACTAAGCGGTGCTGTAACAATTGCATTACAACCATTCTCATCACATGGCACCGATCTCTTACAGGGGATACGTTCATGAGCTCAACAAGTATTTTACTTTGGTCAGTTCTTCCATACTTAGCAATCGGTTCTTTTGTTATTGGCTTAGTCTGGAGATATCGCTTTGACAAATTCAGCTGGACTACACGATCCTCACAAATCTACGAGGGTAAACTTTTAAGTTTCGCAGGGCCCATGTTTCACCTTGGTCTTTTTGCTGTAATCGGTGGACATATAGTTGGTTTATTGGTTCCACAATCTTTCACAGAGTTAATTGGATTAAGCCAAGAGGCTTATCATTTTGGTGCAGTGACCATGGGAGGTGCTGCAGGATTTGCCACAGTTATCGGAATCTTCCTTTTGATATATCGCCGCAGAACTACAGCTACAGTTTTCGCTGCGACTACGAAAAACGACAAGACTATGTATGTTTTTCTAGTTGCAACTCTTTTAGCGGGCTGTAGTGCCACGCTTTCAAGTGCTGGCGTGATAGGTGATGAGCATAATTACCGTGAAACGGTAGCGCCTTGGGTGCGTTCAATCTTGTTATTGCATCCCGATGGCACTCTCATGCAAAGCACGCCGCTTGCGTTCAGAATTCATGCTGCTATCGCAATGTCACTATTTATTATTTGGCCATTTACACGTTTGGTCCACGCCTTGAGCGCCCCAGTCGGCTACATATTCCGACCTTCTTTGATTTATCGCACCCGCGATAATGAAAGTACAACTGGCAATCGCAAAGCTCGCCCAGGCTGGGAACGCATCAAGTATTAATTCAAATCAATGGATCTATCGTCATGAGAGGAGTACTACGATTTTAAGTCTCATAGTTGCAAAGACCGAATCTGAGTTAACTCCTGCCCGAAATACTCAGAAAAAACTGTGGAGTGCATTAATACTTACAGGTGGAACAAGCAAACGTTTTGGCTCTGATAAATCTGAAGCAATAATTGACGGAACAGCACTTATCGATTTTCTGATTTCTTCGATCCCTAAAGCCGTACCAATCGTTGTTGTTGGACCCGACCGTGACAATTTTTCAACCTGTATTGACGTAATTCAAGAAATTCCACGAGGGGGAGGTCCCGTTGCTGGGATAGCGGCCGGCTTGCCGCTAATTCAAACGGAGTACGTGGCAATTTTCGCAACAGACATGCCTTTCTCAGCAGCTTTGATTCCCTTTCTTTTTGAGAAACTATCAAATGATTCAGATGGAGTGACTGTTGTCGATGAAGAAGGTTTTCAACAACCATTCTCTGGCATTTATCGACTCTCTTCATTGCGAAGAGTTTTGCAAGATTCAGAGCCATTGATCAATACTTCCATGCGGGTTCTGCTGCGTAAACTAAAAATTGAGAATGTAAATCTAAATATTGAAGATACACATCTTATTTCAGATATTGATACGCAAGCGGATTTGAGAAACGCCATTTCTGACTCTGATTCTCGTTTAAATGCCGGCATTGCGAGGAGGACAGTGATGAGCACTTTGCACGAGGCAAAATGGGATCTTGCTCGACTGGCAGCCAGAGGAAGTGTTACTAGATTGCCTTCAGAGGTAGTCGCACTCTCTGAATGTATGGACCGCACTCTCACTAAAGATCTTTTAGCTTTGGTTGATTTACCTACCTATGAAACATCAGCGATGGATGGCTATGCAGTTTCGGGAAATGGTCCATGGAAAATCATTGGGGATGTGAAAGCTGGCGCACCGATGACTGAATTATTGGAAAGTGGTACCGCTGTGCGAATAGCAACCGGCGCAGTAATCCCTTCTGGAACTTTTGGTGTTGTTCGCTGGGAATTTGCTGATGTTGTTGATGAAACTCTTTATGCAGTGGTAAATCAAGGAGGCGAAATACGTCCAGCTGGCTTGGAATGTCGAAAGGACCAAGTAATTACTCGAGCAGGCACAGTTCTCACGCCAGCGTGGATTGGGTTACTAGCGTCTGCTGGTTGGGATAATTTAGAAGTAACCCGTAAACCGCGTGTGGAGATTATTTTACTAGGTGATGAAATTCAATTATCAGGAATACCTGAAAATGGATTAGTACGTGATGCTCTAGGTCCGCAATTGCCAGGGTGGCTTGAGCGAATGGGCGCGGAAGTTGTAGCAATGAGTTATGTCGCCGATGAGCTCCAACTTGTAGTTGATGCAATCACTTTGGCTCGCACTCGTGCCGATCTAATTGTGACAACTGGTGGAACTGCAGATGGACCACGCGATCATTTACATAATGCATTGGAAAGTGTTGGCGCAAAACTTATTGTTGATCGCGTCAAAGTTCGACCAGGTCACCCGATGTTGTTGGCAGATTTTGACTCTGTTTCACTTATTGGACTTCCAGGCAATCCGCAATCGGCAATCGTTGGCTTGATGAGCCTTGGGCAACCAGTGATTGATGCTCTTCTAGGACGCCCTGTATGTGAATTAGAGAATGTAATCACTATGAACGAGATTAGAGCCCGAGAAGATTTCACTCGTTTGGTTTTGGGAAATGTTAGTAACGGAGTTTTTAGTGAAGGTGAGCATTTAGGTTCTGCCATGTTACGAGGATTAGCTCATGCAACTGGATTTGCTGTTGCGCCTGACGGTGTTGGAGCTGCAGGGTCACAAGTGAAATGGCTCCCAATTGTTTAACATGAGATCGCAATCATGATTAATGAACCAAATTTCACTCATTTGGATGAGAAGGGCCAAGCCCGCATGGTTGATGTAACCAATCGAGATGTCAGCCTCCGTACAGCGACCGCTTCAGGTTGGGTGAAGCTTTCCAAATCTGTCGTAGCACTTTTGCGCGAAGGCGGAGTTCCCAAAGGCGATGTACTGGCGACGGCACGTGTTGCCGCAATCATGGGGGCTAAACGCACGCCAGACCTCATACCGCTATGCCATCCCATCGCCTTGCACGGAGTAGATGTGGAGCTAGAGATTAATGATGAGGGCGTATTAATTACTGTTTCAGTTAAAACCGCAGATCGAACAGGCGTGGAAATGGAAGCTCTCACCGCAGTAGCTGTTGCTGGATTAACAGTTATTGACATGGTTAAAGCGTTAGATCCATCCGCAGCTATTTGCGATGTACGTGTTGAAACCAAATCTGGAGGTCGCAACGGGGAGTGGGTGCGAGATTGAACAGGTACAGCGCGAAGGTCATAACAGCAAGTAACCGTGCATCAGCTGGAATTTATGCAGATTTAAGTGGAACAAATCTTGCAGATGGATTAAGAGATTTAGGTTATTCCGTAATTGGAATAGTAGTTGTTGCGGATGAAATCGAATCGATTGCTTTTGAAATTTCGCGTGCACTGGAATCTGGGATTGACTTAATTGTCACAACTGGTGGAACAGGTCTTTCTCCTTTAGATGTAACGCCAGAGGCAACAGCGCCATTTATTGAAAAACTCATACCCGGCTTTAGTGAAGCTTTGCGGGCAAATTCACGAGTTGCAATTCCTACTACAGATCTCACACGCGGATTAGTTGGCACAAATGGAACTTCCTTGATTATCAATTTACCGGGCTCTCCAGGCGGGGTTCGCGATGGTTTAGTAATTATCGCAAGTCTTGCTGGACATATTTTGGATCAAACTCACGGGATCGATCACCTCCAAAAATGATTACAACAATTATTAGCAATGAACCTATCAGCGCGTCTTTCTATGGGGAGCTTGTAGCCGCTGATGCTTTTGGGGCAGTCGTTACTTTTTCTGGAGATGTTAGAAATATTGATCAAGAGAAAGAGGTAATTTCATTGACATATGAAGTTCATCCTTCGGCTCAACATGTTTTACGTTCGATCGTCACTGAAGTTATCGACAAATACGATTTAGGAAATGTGGCAGTAGTTCATCGCTACGGTGCAATTCCCATAGGGGAGAGTGCTTTCGTGGTCGCAGTTTCTGCTGTGCATCGCGACCCCGCCTTTCTCGCATGCTCTGAACTTGTCGATGAGGTAAAAGCGCGCTTACCTATTTGGAAGTATCAAGTTTTCGCCGATGGAACCAACCAATGGGTCAACTGCGCATGAACACTCTCATCGATTCATTCGGCCGCAGGCACAAAGATTTAAGAGTTTCACTGACAGACAAATGTTCTTTGCGCTGTATCTACTGTATGCCGGAAAATTTCTCAGGGTGGCAGAAATCTGACCATCTGCTTAACACCAACGAACTTATGAGTGTTATTAGTGCCGCAGTGTCAGTTGGAATTAAGGAAATACGCCTTACTGGGGGAGAGCCGCTACTGCGTCCCGATATCGTAGATATTGTTTCAAGAATCTCTGCACTCCCAAATGCACCAAAACTTTCACTAACCACAAATGGATTGCGCCTAGCCGAACTTGCAAGACCGCTCAAAGATGCAGGACTCGAACGGATCAACGTGAGTCTCGATACGCTAGACCGAGATAACTTCAAAAAACTTACCCATAGAGATCGTATCGATGATGTTTTTGCCGGACTTAAATCAGCTCGCGATGCTGGACTAATGCCAATCAAGATCAACGTGGTGCTTCTTCGCGGAATTAACCATAAAGAAGCCCCTGCATTGTTGAAATGGGCGATGAATGAAGGATTTTCAATGCGATTTATCGAACAGATGCCATTGGATGCTGGGGGAATATGGGATCGAACCACAATGGTTACAGCTAAAGAAACTATGACTTCGTTACTACCACATTTTGAATTATTCCCCGTGCCGGATCGTGGTTCCTCGCCAGCCGAGGAGTTCTACATTAATGGCACGTTAGAAACTGTCGGAATAATTGCTAGCGTCACTCAACCTTTTTGCGGTGCTTGTGATCGTCTGCGTTTAACTTCTGATGGACAGCTTCGATCATGCCTTTTCTCTTTAGAAGAAATGGATTTACGTAAGGTATTACGCAACCCTAATTTTACTAGTGGGGAAATTGAAGATGAAATAGCAGCACGTTTATATAAAACAATTGCGGGGAAGCTATCAGGGCACGGAATTAATGATCCAACTTTTGTACAGCCACGAAGGCCGATGTCAGCTATCGGTGGATGAATTTAACCGCCAGCAAATTTAGGGAGTACATCAACTTGACTTCCACCTTTAATGACCAAACTAGAATCATGGTTCACTGTGCCATCTATCAAGAAAGAACATTGAGGAATAACTCGCTCGAGTTCTGGGTAAGTTGCGATACAAGTAGCAAGTATTTCTAGGAGAGTGGCCGAGTCAACCGTGATCTGTTCAATTTTAGTGGCAGCCCTTGCAGCAGCGAAAAAACGGACTTCGACATTCTCCATGAAATAAGTATCTCTGTTTGAGATAGGATTAACTAATGCAAAAGTTCTTAGCGATTCCTACCTCTAAATTTCACATGTGCTCCGCGAGAATCTGAAGTTAAACCACGATATCCATGGCAAATCCAACTATTTATATCAACCCGATTAGTGGCTCAATTAAGATTCTCGGAGCTGTAGATTTTGTAGATGCAGACGGCAATTTTTTGGAAACAAAAGAAAATGTTAAATTCTGCGGTTGTTCATTAAGTAAAGATAAACCGTGGTGCGATGGAAGCCATAAGACAATTACTGGACAGGGTGGAACTACGGCCTCTTAGTTAATTCAAAATCTCTAAGGCACTATTCAAAAACCTAAAATAGAACCATACTTAGGCTATGAGTATGCAAACATCCCGCGCCGTAGTTCACTCAAACAATGGCGGCGTTGCTGCCAGTCAGCCGCTGGCGGTTTCGGCGGCGTTAAATATTCTCCAACGGGGTGGCTCTTGCATTGATGCGGGAATCGCAGCAAGTGCGGTTCTTATTGTTGTTGAGCCTTCCTGTTCGCATTTAGGTGGTGACGCATTCCTTGTAGTTCACGACGCAAAGACGCGCAAAAACATTGCATTTAATGGCAGCGGTGAATC
>WLKK01000027.1 GCA_009701305.1 Actinomycetota bacterium
CAAGAAAGCGGTCAACATCGCAGGCGCTAGCCATTTAGGGCTTTCAGTTGGTTCTGGGGTTGTCTGCACAACTTGTGCTTGAACTGTGCGCTCTTGTTTTACCTTTTTACGAATTCGAGATTTTGGCATAAGCCACCCCATTCATTAAATGAATAACAGGAGCAATCCTACCCTGCCTAAGGAGTGTCCATGGAATGTCCGAGCAACCCCTTCTGCTTAGCGGGAGGCGCACTGGGTGGGGCAAGATAGACCCGTGCCAAACCACGCAGATGCCAATCGCAAGATTTTAGTGATTGATAATTACGACTCATTTGTTTACAACATTGTGCAATACCTCGGCCAACTTGGTGCGGTCTGCACGGTGGTTAGAAATGATGAAATACCCGTGGCTAAAGCTTTGGAATTTGATGGCGTTTTGATTTCACCAGGACCCGGAACTCCTGAACAAGCTGGCATCAGCGTTGAGTTAGTTAAGTTTTGTGCAGAAAACAAAATTCCTTTGCTGGGGATTTGTTTAGGCCATCAAGCGATAGCGGTTGCATTTGGTGCCAAAGTAAATCGTGCGCCTGAGTTGTTACATGGAAAAACTTCGCAACTAACTCATACCGGTGAAGGTGTCTTAAAGGGAATTAAATCTCCTTTTACGGCGACTCGTTATCACTCCTTAGCGATTGAAGATGGAAGTACTCCACCAGAATTAAAAATTACCAGCAGAACAGATACTGGCGTGATCATGTCTGTTTGCCACAACACTTTGCCAATTCAGGGTGTGCAATTCCATCCGGAATCTGTTTTAACTGAAGGCGGTCACCAATTACTTGCAAATTGGTTAACCATTTGCGGGGATCCAAACGCTACAAAACGCGCAGTGGGATTATCCCCAGTTATTGGCCGCTAGGCGGCGGTGGGGTATACCCCTTTAAGTTATTGATAGTAATTGTTACTGAACTTCCAATGCGCGCACTAGTTTGCGCTTCTGGCGCTTGTGCAAGAACTACATCTTCTTCCAGTCCGGTATCTGCCACTTCAACAAAATTAGGCATAAACCCTGCCTGAATTAAAATCGTTCGAGCTTGAATTGAAGGAATGCCGACAACATCTGGGACCGTAACATTTCCACTAGCAATATCTAAAACAACTCCACTTCCAGCATTTACTGCACTTCCGGCTTGAGGCGTGATGCCAACAACTGTTCCGGGAGATTCACTTGAGTCAACGGCATTTGTACGCGACAAAACCAAACCAAGACTACTTAGTATCAAACGAACATCTTCTAGAGATTTGCCAATTAAATTAGTTGGGATTGAAGTTTTACCTGGTCCATCAGAAATTGTTATCGTGACATCACTATTTGCTTTTGCTTTTGTTCCGGCTACTGGATTTTGTAAAGCAACGCGTCCCTCGGGCACACGTGGATCTGGCGCATGAGCAATGACGATAGTAAATCCGGCAAGTGCTTCTCGTGCCTGAACTTCAGTTAGACCAGAAACATCTGCAACTGTGTTTGAAGTTATTGCACTTCCTCCACGAGAAAGTAGTACACCACCAGAACCAATTGCTACAACAAGCGCGATCGCGCCGGCAATAATTTTGCGACGATCAATATTTTTATTTACTCTAATCTTTACCCGCTCACCTTTTGAAATTCGGTCAAGGTCAGCCAACATTTCGGCAGCACTTTGGTAACGCGCCAATGGATCTTTGGCCAATGCGCCATCGATAATTTGACTCAATCCCGAAGGTAAATCAAGGTTTAAATCATTAACACTTATAGGTTTAGCAGATACATGTTGGTAAGCAATCGCAACGGGAGTGTCTCCAGAAAATGGTGCCCGCCCCGTGAGTAATTCATAAAGTAAACAGCCAACCGAGTAGATATCACTTCGTGAATCAGCAATCTCTCCACGGGCTTGCTCGGGTGATAAATATTGCGCAGTACCCACAACTGTCCAAGCATGTGTAACGGTTGCATTTGCATCATCTAATGCACGAGCAATTCCAAAATCCATTACTTTTACATCCCCAGAAGTTGTAATCATGACGTTCGCTGGTTTTACATCACGGTGCACAATTCCATGGCGGTGGGAGTAATCAAGTGCTTCAAGAATTCCATGAATGACTGTGATGGCACGTTGAACAGGAAGTTTTTCGCCGTCTCGAATTACTTCGCGGATGGTGCGACCTTCCACTTCCTCCATAACTATGTATGGGAGCACTCCTCCATCGATTATCTCTTCGCCAGTGTCATAAACAGAGACGATAGATGGGTGGTTAAGACCTGCAGCAGCTTGTGCTTCGCGTCGAAATCGGGTTAAAAATGATGGGTCACGTGCAAGATCACTACGTAAAATTTTTATTGCAACCGGACGGGAAAGTCTGGTATCTCGTCCTTGATAAACATCGGCCATCCCGCCGGTACCAATTAAATCTCCGACTTCATACCGGCCGGCGAGAATTCTGCTCATGCAACCACCGCCGCAGCTCCAAGAATTCCAACCGTATGTGTAGCTTCACTTGTTAATTTGGCTAATACCAATGTGATGTTATCGGGGGCCCCTGATTTATATACAGCATCTTTTAATTTATCAACTGCAATTTCGGTAAGCCCATCCTCACGCAAAATTTTACTTATTTCGGATTCATTTAGGACACTAGATAAACCATCAGTACAAAGTAAAAATAAATCATCAGGTTCGACATTTATTAATTGAATAAAAGGTTCAGTTTCGCTATTTCCCATCAAAGCTTTTGTGATTAATGATTTTTGTGGATGAGCGCTTGCTTCTTCTACGCTCAATCTTCCTTGGTCAATTAACTCCTGAACTAAAGTGTGATCCTTTGATAATTGAGTTAATTTGCCATCCCTAAATTGGTAACATCTAGAATCACCGATATGGATAAGTGCAACTTTGTCTTCAGTGGTAATTAGCGAGGTGAGAGTTGTTCCCATCCCTTTTAATTTGGGGGAATCTTTGATTTTTTTAGCGATCTCACCATTAGCTTTGGCCGTAATTTCAATCACTAAATCATGAACAGATTCTTTGGTGAATTCTTTTTTCTCGGCTTTAGCTAATCTATTTATGACAATCGCAGAGGCAACTTCGCCGCCAGCGTGACCACCGAGGCCATCGGCTACGGCAATAATCTGCGAGCCAATCCAAGCCGAGTCCTCATTAATTTCTCGATTTAATCCGCGGTCAGATAGCGCAACGCTTTGAAAATGCATCGCCGACCACCCGCCTCTCAACGCGCAACAAAGATTATGAACTTCATTCTAACCTTGCCCAAGCCGAAGGTAGAAGCGGGCGATTTACCCGCCCCTCTAGTGCTCTAACTCGCGTAACATCCCTCTTGTGTCGGTTTATTCATATCTTGGGCCAGCAGGAACATTTACCGAAGCGGCCTTGATTCCACTCCTCAAAGCAGAGGATAAATCGGTTCCAGCCGTGAATGTCACCGCAGCTCTTGACGCGGTTCGATCGGGTACCGCTGACTATGCAATTGTTCCAATTGAAAATTCAGTAGAAGGCGTTGTCGCCAGAACTTTGGATGAGTTGGCAAGTGGTGCGCCACTTTTAATTATTGGCGAAAGTATTTTGTCAGTGAGTTTCGCGCTGATGGTGAAACCAGGTATGAAAATTTCAGATATTAAACGTTTAGCTACTCACCCTCATGCTGAAGCGCAATGTCGTGAATATATTGCTAAAAAGATTCCGGGTGCCGAGGTGATTATGACCGCATCAACAGCTGCTGGAGCAGAAGCGGTTGCAAAAGGCGAAGCAGATGGTGCGCTCGCCGCGGCTGTTGCAGCGAAGAATTTTGATTTAGAGATAATTGCTGAAGATGTTGGTGATAAACAAGCTGCAGTAACACGATTTGTAACTGTGTCTCGACCTGGAAAGATCGCAGCTCCAACTGGATCTGACCGAACTTCGCTAGTTGTTTTTATTGCTGCGGATCACTCCGGTGCCTTGCTTGAAATTCTGACTGAATTTGCTGTGCGCGGAGTTAATTTAACTTTCATTCAATCACGACCTAATGGCGTTGAATTAGGCCAGTATCACTTCATTATTGATGTCGAAGGACATATCGAGGATGCAAGAGTCGGTGACACCTTAAAAGCGCTATATCGAATCTGTGCCGATGTGCGATTCTTAGGATCTTACGCACGTGCAGATAAAGTTCTTCCGACTTTAAATAAGGCAACAGAAGACAAAGCATTTGACACAGCAGAGACATGGTTAAAGCGAATTAGATCTGGAGATATTAAAAAGTGATTGATATTAAATTACTTCGTGATAATCCAGATTTAGTAAAAGCATCTCAACGTGCACGCGGGGAAGATGAGAAACTAGTAGATGCCGCTATTGCCGCCGATAATGAACGACGAGCTGCCATTAGCGAATTTGAATCTGCACGAGCACAACAAAATGTTCTATCTAAAAGCGTGGGAGCCGCCAAAGGTGATGAAAAGGCGAAATTACTAGAAAGTTCCAAAGAGTTAGCGGCCGATGTAAAACAAAGAGATGCCAAACGTGCTGAATTAGATGAGCGTGCCCAAAAATTATTTATGGGATTAGCAAACTTAGTTGATCCAAATGCACCAGTTGGTGGTGAAGCAGATTTTGTAGTCTTAGAAGAGATCGGCACTCCGACTAAATTTAATTTTGAACCAAAAGATCATGTTGAACTTGGGAAGATATTAGGTGCCATTGATACTGAGCGAGGTGCCAAAGTTTCTGGCTCACGTTTTTATTACTTAACCGGCAACGGTGCATTACTTGAATTTGCTTTAATCAATTTTGCTATCGCGACCGCTGTTAAAAATGGCTTTATACCGGTTATTCCACCAGTGTTAGTTAAACCACCAGCAATGGAAGGCACTGGCTTCCTTGGGCAGGCCGCTGAAAATGTTTTTCATTTAGAAGAGGATGATTTTTACTTAGTTGGAACAAGTGAAGTTCCACTTGCGGCTTATCACATGGATGAAATACTAGATAGCAATAAATTCCCATTACGTTATGCAGGTTTCTCTTCATGCTTTAGGCGCGAAGCTGGAACTTACGGAAAAGATACTCGCGGAATTATTCGGGTACACCAATTCGATAAAGTAGAGATGTTCTCTTTTTGCGATCCTGAAGATGCTTTGGCAGAGCACCAAAGATTATTAAATTGGGAAAAAGAGTTTCTTAATGCACTTGAAATTCCATATCGGGTAATTGATGTTGCTACCGGAGATCTCGGCTCAAGCGCCATACGCAAATTTG
Source organism: Actinomycetota bacterium (assembly GCA_009701305.1). Lineage (GTDB taxonomy): Bacteria > Actinomycetota > Actinomycetes > Nanopelagicales > Nanopelagicaceae > UBA3012. Next base: position 5,268 of record WLKK01000027.1, read on the forward strand.
ATTGTGAAGCATGGATTCCAACTCAAGGTCAATATCGTGAGGTAACAAGTACTTCTAATTGCACGCAATACCAGGCAAGAAGATTGAATATTCGCTACAAAGATGATGATGGAACTAAACCTGTTGCAACTCTAAATGGAACTTTATGTGCGATTCCTCGAATAATTGTGGCGATCTTGGAAAATCATCAACAAGCTGACGGTTCAGTCCTAATACCAAAAGCATTAATTCCTTATTTAGGGAAAGATCGATTTGAGCCGGTGTGACACGGCCAAAAATTATCGCAACTGATTTAGATGGAACAATAATTCCGTTTGATGGCCATATTTCTAAAAGAACTATTGATGTATTTACAAAAGCAAATAATTTAGGGATTCATATATTTTTTATTACTGGAAGACCACCGCGTTGGATGAATGAGGTGCGCGAAGCTTTCTCATTTGGTACTGGGGTTTGCGGTAATGGCGCAGTTATTTATGATTTTCATAAAAATGAAATCCTAGAAGAGTGGCTAATTAGTACAGAGAATTTAAATAAGGCGACCCAAGTTTTACGAGCCAGCATCCCATCCGCGGTATTTGCGGTTGAAAATCATGATGGATTCCATCGAGAACAAAAATATTTGGCTAGATGGGACTTAGGAATTGATAATGCCGGTAGTGCACAGATAGAGGAACATTTTGATCATCCAGCTATGAAGTTTTTAGTTAGAAGTGTTAATCACGAATTATCTTCTGATGAGATGCTTAGGATTGCGGAAAAAGAGTTAAAAGGAATCGCTACTCCTACTCACTCCAACTCCGATGAGTCTCTTTTGGAAATTTCGGCAATCGGTGTGAGCAAAGGCGAGACGCTTGCGAAGTTGTCACAACGTTTAAATATTTCCGCCGCAGATGTAATCACTTTTGGCGACAATCCAAATGATATTTCAATGCTTGAATGGAGTGGCCGTTCATACGCAATGGCCGCAGCACACCCAGCGGCGCAAGCTGCTGCAAAATCGATTGCCCCAGAATGTAATGATGATGGCGTTGCTCAAGTTTTAGAGGAGTTACTTTAGAAAATATGGAAAGTAATCGGAAATATTTACGTGGGCAAGCCGCTTGGGGCGGGGCACTTGCCGCTTATCCCGTTTTTGCTATTCCGTACTTACTTCGACTTGACGCTTCAATTACTTTAATAAGTGTTTATGTCGGATTAACGGCTCTGGGTCCACTTGTTTTGGGACCAGCAATTGTTATCTACTTACAGGGATCATCCCAAAAAAGAGTATGGATGCTAGTTTCAGGTTTTGCTGCACGCATTGGTTTATTTGTACCAATGCTTGCACCATTATTTGGAGAAAATGATGCGATTTTTGCGACGGCCGCCTTCATAGTATTCGCAATACCGGCAATAGTTTATGGAGCATTGTGGATCCCAATTCCTGGGGTCGCCATTGAGCAAGATCAACATCCTAAGATCATCAGTTCGAGAATTAGAATTGCAAATTCTGGATTTATGGCTGCAAATATCTTGTTTGGTGCAGGAATGATTTTCCTAACTTTCCCCAATAATTATTATTTTATTTTTATTGTTTCAACATTATTTGGAGTTTTAGAAATTTATAATGTCTCTAAGATTCGGGTACCCAAAGCGGATACTTCCGACAAAGGAAAATTACGAAGCAAATTAAAAACCCAAAAAATTGGAGAAGAAAAGGATTTCTTATTATTCATTGGAGTTATTTGTCTAGCTATTTCTGCAATGTCAGTTGCGGGGCCGCTCCAAACAGTCTATTTCTTGAAAGAGTTAAATTTTTCAGATAGATGGATGGGTACATGGGCCATCCTTTTAGCATTTGGTGCTGTTGTTGGGATCTCAATTTGGCAGAGAGTACAAAAAAGATTCGGCAGCTTTCGCATCCTGACCATTACGATCCCACTAGCTCCTTTGTACTTTGTGCTCATGAGTATTTTCCCAAACCAATACATGATTTTATTGGCAGTTTTTTACACTGGGATTATGAACGCGGGGTCTGATCTAGGGATTCAACTTGGGCTTTATAGATTGGGTTCAGATAAAAGTCGTGACGTGTTAATTAATCTATACGTTGGAATCTCTGCAGGTATTGGCTTTGTGGCTGCCTTTTTCATTCCAATTTTCACTGCCCATTTTGCACTCACCTCTATTTTCATAGTGTCATATGTGATTAGATTCGGTTTGTCCTTTTTGTTCTACGTTCCGAAGATAAGTAGGCGTTTGAATGATGCGCCTAAGGTTTAGAAGGAAGTGATTTAAGTGAGCGAAAGTAAAGCACTTGCTGATCGAGTGGTGATAGTTACCGGCGGGGGCCGCGGCATTGGGAGCGGTATTTCAGAGGTAGTTGCCGGCGCTGGTGCACATGTTGCGATTATCTATCCGGTAGAAAGTGAAGAAGTTCACGCGAAAAAGATGATTCAGAAAATTGAAATAGCCGGTGGGAAAGCAAGCAGTTATTTGTGCGACATCGGGTTCCAAGATCAGATTGAAAGTACCGTAGCTAAAATTCATAAAGATTTGGGCCGCATTGATGGGCTCGTTAATAATGCGGGAATTTGTAATTTCGCTGCATTTTTTGAAATAACTCCAGAAAATTGGCACAGGCATCTTGATGTGAATCTTTCTGGCCCTTTTTTCTTATCTCAGGCGGTTGCTAGATTTATGAAGGAAAAAGGTAAAGGTGCAATCGTAAATATCAGTACAGTTTCAGCATTTCGGGGTGGAAACAAACAGGTTCACTACATTTCAAGCAAGGGCGGATTGAACGGCCTAACTACTTCTATGGCTCATGAAGTAAAAGGTTTTGGAATTAGAGTCAATGCAATTTTGTGTGGTGGTGTTGCAACCGATATCAATATAAATCAAAGAGCTGAACAAGAAGCTCGTGATGGAAAACCTTATGTTGATCCACCCGGAGTCCGAGGTAGAGGCCTCCCAACAGACTTGGGAAATGCAACCCTGTTTTTACTATCTGATGCAAGTGAGTGGGTTACCGGCTCATTAGTTGCAGTCGATGGTGGAGCTTTAATCAGTTAATCCAGAGTGCCAAACATCAATAACGAGGGAGAAAAGATGAAGATCGCAGAAGTTAAAGTTTTCTTAACTGGGCCAAGTAAATCTAATCCAGAAAAAGATGCAAAGAACAAGGGCGCTTGGCTCTCTGAAACTGAGATTGCAAACCCAATGTCTATTCACGCCGAATACCGACCAACTCGTTCACTTTGGATCGGAATGGGTGGTCGTACCATCGTTCAAGTTATTGCTGAGGATGGAACTTACGGACTCGGTGAGAGCGCAGGCGGGCGCGCATCAGCTGAAATAATTGCTGGCCACTTGAAGAAATTTTTAATTGGGAAAAATCCATTTGAAGTAGAAAGACTTTGGGACATTATGTTTCGCGCTTCACTTCCTTATGGCCGCAAAGGTGCGCCGATTATGGCGATTTCCGCAGTTGATTATGCATTATGGGATTTAATTTCTAAAAAGCGTCAAGAACCGCTTTATCAATCACTTGGTGGTTTAGCCAAAGATACTGTTCAAGCATATTTAACCGGAAATGACATCGAGCGAACTAAAGGTCTTGGATTTATGGGACATAAGTTAGCGATGCCATGTGGGCCAGCATCAGGCCGTGAGGGCATGAATCGAAATGTTGCTCTCGTAAAACAAACTCGTGAAAGCATTGGTTGGGATGTTGAATTAATGCTTGATTGTTATATGGCATGGGATGTTGAGTACACAGTAAGAATGGCACAACTGATTGAGCCTTACCGAGTTAAGTGGATTGAAGAAGTACTTCCACCAGATGATTACAAAGGTTATGGAATTTTAAATAAGAAAATTTCCTCAACTGCAATTGCAACTGGTGAACACGAGTACACCCGTTACGGCTTCCAGCAATTACTTGATGCTCGAGGTGCTGAAATTTTGCAACCAGATATCCAATGGTGTGGTGGATTAACTGAAACTAAAAAGATTTGCGCGATGGCTTCTGCTCAAGCGATTCCAGTAATTCCGCACGGTGGTGGATTGCGTCATTGGGACCTTCATCTGATTTTTGCAGAAGTTGGCATCCCATACGCCGAGTACTTCATCTTTGGCGAAAACAATAAGCCAAACCCTGATCCAATCTTCACCGGAACTCATGCACCTATTGATGGTTGGTTCACACCTCCGCCAGGAATCGGTGCGGGTGTTGACTTCACGGAAAATGCGCACGATTACCTGTATGAGGTAACTGGAGAACTTCCTAAGTAAGGTCGAGTTCGAGGTATGCGAACTTTCCGGTAGATTTCCCCACGGAGGGCTCGCATAGCGGCCGAGTGCACCGGTCTTGAAAACCGGCAAACGAAAGTTTCGTGGGTTCAAATCCCACGCCCTCCGCCATTTTTACGCTCAACTGTGGGAAAACTCATACATATATATAGGCCAATTTACCCTTCTGGTATAGCGCTCCTGCGAAGCCTTAGCGGAAAATGATTCCATCAACTTTGTAAGTTGGCAGTTAGGTGGAAGTTAATGGCAGGGGTAAGAGCTGAAGGTCGGGCGAGTATTAAAGAGCGCACCCTTCGAGTTGATCGTTGGTGGTTGCAACCTGCAATAACTGTTTTTGTTCTCGTTTCTTTTATTATTTATGCAACATTTCGCGCATTTGAAAATGGATATTACTTTGTCGAGTCCTCACATTTAGTTTCACCATTTTATTCTCCTTGCCTATCGGCTTCATGCGAGCCGGGCGCACAATTATTTGGTGTTGTAGCACCGCAAAGTATTTTGGGATTTGGATTGTCACCTGCGTTATTAATTTTAATTTTCCCATTAGGTTTTAGATTAACTTGTTATTACTATCGAAAATCTTATTACCGCTCATTTTGGATGTCACCACCTGCATGTGCAGTTGCAGAACCACATAAAAAATATACTGGCGAAACACGTGCTCCACTAATTCTACAAAATGGTCACCGTTGGTTTTTTCTTGCCGGATTAGTATTTAACGTAATTCTTACTTATGATGCTTTGATTTCATTTAAACATGAAGATGGATCTTTTGGTATGAGTGTTGGGACAATAGTTTTATTAACAAATGCAACTTTGTTGTGGCTCTATTCGCTTTCATGCCACACATGTCGACACATAATGGGTGGAAGACTCCGCCACTTTTCTAAACACCCAGTCCGATACAAAGGATGGACAATAGTTTCTAAGTTAAACCACTACCATCCAGTTTTTGCATGGATCTCCTTATTCGGTGTGGCACTTACAGATGTATATGTACGTTTTGTTGCAACTGGTGCTATTTCTAACTACTACTTCTTTTAGAGAGTTGAGATGACTAATACTGATATCGAACGCTACTCATACGATGTAGTTGTAATTGGTGCAGGTGGTGCAGGTCTGCGTGCTGCGGTAGAGGCACGAGAAGCTGGTTTCCGTGTTGCAATTATTTGTAAATCTCTTTTTGGCAAAGCTCATACCGTTATGGCCGAAGGCGGAATTGCCGCTGCAATGGGAAATGTTAATAGCAGCGATAATTGGCAAGTCCATTTCCGCGACACTATGCGTGGTGGAAAATTTATAAACAATTGGCGCATGGCCGAATTACATGCAAAAGAATCACCTGAGCGCGTTTGGGAACTTGAAATGTGGGGTGCGCTTTTCGATCGCACAAAAGAAGGAAAAATTTCACAAAGAAACTTCGGCGGACATGAGTATCCGAGACTTGCACATGTTGGGGATCGCACCGGCCTCGAATTAATCCGTACCATGCAACAACACATAGTTGCATTGCAACAAAAAGATGCAAAAGAGTACGGCGATGCAGAAATCAACTTAAAAGTTTTTGCTGAAGTCACTATTACTGATGTTCTTATCGAAAATGGCGCCGCGACAGGTGTTTATGGATATCGCCGTGAAACCGGTAGTGAAATTCTCTTTGAAGCACCTGCAGTTATTCTGGCAACTGGTGGAATTGGAAAATCATTTAAAGTTACCAGTAATTCTTGGGAAGGTACCGGAGACGGTCACGCCCTTGCACTTCGTGCTGGTGGAAAATTAATCGATATGGAGTTTGTCCAATTCCATCCAACCGGAATGATTTGGCCACCTTCGGTTCGCGGAATTTTAGTTACTGAATCAGTTCGCGGTGATGGTGGAATTTTGACCAACTCCGAAGGCAAACGATTTATGTTTGATTACATTCCTGAGATATTTAAAGATAAGTACGCCGATACCGCTGAAGAAGCAGATCGTTGGTACAAAGATCAAGCAAATAACCGCCGGCCACCTGAGTTATTGCCGCGTGATGAAGTTGCCAGAGCAATTAACTCTGAAGTTAAAGCAGGTCGCGGTTCACCGCATGGCGGCGTTTACCTAGATGTTTCATCTCGCCTTCCGGCGGAAGAAATTAAACGTAGATTGCCAAGTATGTGGCATCAATTTAAAGAGCTAGCTGATGTGGACATCACTGAAGTTCCGATGGAAGTTGGTCCTACCTGTCACTATGTGATGGGCGGAGTGCAGGTAGATCCTGATACTGCAGCAGCCGTTGGAGTCCCTGGATTATTTGCTGCTGGTGAAGTTGCTGGTGGAATGCATGGATCAAATCGTCTTGGTGGAAACTCGCTTTCAGATTTATTAGTTTTCGGTCGTCGCGCTGGATTTGGTGCGGTTGCTTACTTAAAGGATGGGAGTACAAAACCAAAACTTTCTGATGCAATTGTTGCAAAAGCGCATGCACGACTTAATGCTCCATTTGCGCGCACCGGTGGTGAAAACCCATACACAATCCATCAAGAGTTACAGCAAACCACTAATGATTTGGTGGGAATTATCCGAATCAAAAGTGAGTTAGAAGCGGCACTTGTTAAATTGCAAGAATTCCGTACTCGAATTAAGAATGTAACTGTTACCGGCGGTCGTGAATACAATCCAGGTTTCCACCTGGCATTTGATTTAGAAAATATGTTAATTGTCTCTGAATGTATTGCTCGTTCTGGCCTTGCGCGTGAGGAATCACGTGGCGGGCACACTCGTGAAGATTTCCCAAAGATGGATCCAAAATGGCGACAGATCAATTTAGTTTGCGCCGCAGATGGGGAAGGAACCTCATCAACGGCAAAACCAGCAACAATGATGAGCAAAGAGTTGGCCGGATTATTTGATCCAGATGAACTTGCTAAGTACTTCACCGATGAAGAGTTAGCTTCAGTGAAAGGTGGTTCCAACTGATGGGCCGTCAAGTGAAATTACGAATCTGGCGTGGCAATAAAGAAAATGGCGATTTTCAAAATGTAAATGTTGAGGCCAATGAGGGTGAAGTTGTTCTTGATGTGATTCATCGCGTTCAGGCGACACAGATGCCAGATTTAGCCGTTCGCTGGAATTGCAAAGCTGGAAAATGTGGTTCTTGTTCAATGGAGATTAACGGCAAACCACGTCTTGCTTGCATGACCAGAATGAATACTTTTGAAGAGGATGAAACTATTACCGTTACGCCACTTCGCGCCTTCCCGGTAATACGCGATTTGGTAACAGATGTTTCTTTTAATTACAAAAAAGCGCTTGAAATTCCGGCCTATTCGCCACCTGCAAATCTTGGACCTGGCGAGGCACGAATGGAACAAATCGATGTAGAGCGCAGCCAAGAGTTCCGTAAATGTATTGAATGTTTCTTATGCCAAGACACTTGCCACGTTATCCGCGATCACGAAGAGAATAAGAAATCATTTGCTGGGCCACGCTTTTTCATTCGAATCGCTGAATTAGATATGCACCCACTTGATACCTTGCGCAATCGCAAGCGAACTGCGCAAGAAGAACATGGTCTCGGAATGTGTAACATCACAAAATGTTGCACGGAAGTCTGCCCAGAACATATCCGGATCACCGATAACGCCATCATTCCGATGAAAGAGCGCGTAGTGGATCAGAAGTACGATCCAATTCGTTGGCTCGGATCAAAAATTAGCAAGCGAGAAGGTATCTCCTAAGGTTGAATATCAAAGCGCGCCACCTCGCATATGTATCACTTGGTGGCGTCGTGGGTTCTCTGTCTCGTTGGGCTATCGCAGAGTTAATAAACTCAGGATTAATCGCGACTTTTATTGTAAATATCTCTGGTGTCGCATTAGCTGGAATATTTCTTTACCGGGTAAATCTCTCAACAGAACAAAGATTATTTTTGGTAACCGGTTTTTGTGGTGGATTCACAACTTTCAGTGCGCTAGATGTTGGCGCTCTTGATGTCTCCATAGCTACGGCTGGGTTTTATGTAACCGCAACTGTTTTAATATCACTAGCGCTATTGCGAATAATTCGTAGGCCGGTGTCGCAATGAGAATGTTAATGGTCGTACTTGGTGCCGGGTTTGGTGCCCCATTGCGATATGTAGTTGACCATGCCTTTAGAAGACGATTTGAGTTCCCACTTGGTATTTTAATTGTGAATGCTGCCGGATCTTTCTTGCTTGGGTTAGTTAGTAACACTGGACCAGAGGTAAGCGCACTTCTTGGAGCGGGATTTTCCGGAGCGCTAACCACTTGGTCGACTTTTGCTATTGATTTAGATGCGCAAAGACATAAGCCAAAGCGGTTTCTACTTAATTTATTTGCCAATATAAGTATTGGTTTCATCTTTGCAGCACTCGGCAAATTTTTGGCTATTTAATTACTTCTGTAATTCAACTATCCAATTCTCAATCTCAGAAACTGTACGCGGAAGTTTTGCACTCAAATTCTCAGATCCGTTTTCGGTAACCAAAATATCATCTTCGATTCTCACGCCTATTCCACGAAATTCAGCGGGAAATAATTGATCATCCGGTTGGATATATAAGCCAGGTTCAACAGTTAGAACTTCGCCAACTTGTAGAACTCCATCAAGATATTGATCGCTGCGGGCTTTTGCACAATCATGAACATCTAGACCCAACATATGCCCGCTTGCGTGAACACTCCATCTGCGATGAAGACCATTTTCGGGTTTTAATGACTCCGCTGCTGAAATCGTAAGTACGCCAAGCTCATGCAAGCCCTCAGCAAGAACTTTCATGCAGGCATTATTGATATCGCGATATTTTGCTCCAGGTTTTACAGCCGCGATACCAGCACTCTGCGCCGCTAAAACTAATTCATAAATTTGGCGTTGTGCTGAGTTGAATTTTCCATTTACTGGGATGGTGCGCGTGATATCTGCGGTGTAATGAGATTCAACTTCAACACCTGCATCGACCAAAATCAAATCACCAGATTTAACAACACCATCATTACGAATCCAATGCAGCACGCAAGCGTGGGCACCCGATGCAGCGATCGTGTCATAACCAAGTTCATTTCCTTCGACGCGAGCGCGACCATAGAAAGCAGCATCTATAACTCGCTCACCACGAGGGTGAACAACTGCTTGCGGAAGTGCTTTTACGATGTCAGCGAAACCTTTAATGGTTGCATCAACTGCGTGGCGCATCTGTTTAATCTCAAAATCATCTTTGATTAAACGTAACTCTGAAAGCGCAATAATTAAATCATTTTCGCGAGCATGCGCTGCAACATTTTGATCTACGAAACTATCTTCCCCACGCATTGCAATACTTTCAACTTTTTTATCGAGAAGTAATTTCAATTCTTTAACATCACAAACTTTAATTCCATAAATTTTCTCAGCATCGGCAATTGAAAGACGGGGACCAACCCAGAATTCGCCATGTCTGCGATCACGATAAAAAGTTTCTTCATTGCGATCATTACGAAGGTGGATATAAAGCAGCGCTTCATGTCCACCAGAAATGGGATTCAAAACCAATACTGATTCTGGGGTTATGTCACCGGCACTCATTCCAGTTAGATGCACAAAAGCGGTATTTGCTCTAAAGCGGTAATCGCAATCATTGTTGCGGACTTTAAATACTCCAGCCGGGATTACTAATCGCAAACCTGGGAAAGCAGCACTAATTTTTGCGCGCCGAGCAGCGGCGAAATCGGCCACCTCAGCCTTAGCCGAATTAACTGATTGGTCGGGGCTGGCCCATCCGGTGCGCATGAGTTGGCGGAGTGGTTCGGAAACCGGCAAGTCATAACTGGTAGTTACTGGCTTATCAGCCACATCGCACCCCCAGAAATCGCATGTATTGAACCTAACAGTACGCGCTTTTTGAGAGATTTAGCCTGTGCCCAAAGATTGACTACAGTTTTCCTATGACTCGAATAATCTCTAGCACCAGCCCACAAAAACCATCCGACGTAGTTCTTGAATCTCCGGCAACATCTGCCGCGCAAGTTGCTGAAGCTGTTGTGCGGGCACGCGTAGCCCAAAAGAGTTGGGGCGAAAATGCGATTGCACGAGCTGCGGCATTACGTGGATGTGCTGAAGGAATGCGGGCACACAGTGCTGAGATGGCTGCGTTAATTACTCGCGAAGTCGGAAAAGCAAGTGCAGAGGCAAAAGGTGAAGTCGCACGTGCGATTGCAATTTTAGATTACAACGCTCAAGCAGCTCTTGATCCAATTGGAACTGTAATTCCACCAACAACACCTGGATATTTAATTGCAGTTCGTCAGGCTTACGGAGTTGCTGGATTAATCACACCATGGAATTTTCCAATTGCAATCCCAACTTGGAAAGCCGCACCTGCGCTCGCCGTTGGTAATGCAGTTGTAATGAAACCAAGTGGAATGGCAATTGGTGTTGCGAAATTTATGGAAGAGATTTTTGCTGAGCACCTACCAAAAGATATTTTCCAAGTATTAATTGGTGGTGCAGAGTGCGGACAAGCAGTAATCGAATTCTCAGATGTAATTTCATTTACTGGCTCTTCTGAAGTTGGTAGCCAAATAGTTGCGCAAGCCGCCAAGCTTGGTAAACCTGTTCAAGCAGAGATGGGTGGACAAAACCCAGCAATTGTTCTTGCTGATGCTGATTTAGCTCTTACCGCCGCACACCTTTCAAATGCATCGATGGCATTTGCAGGACAAAAGTGCACAGCAACAAGTCGCATAATTGTTGTTGGTGATGATGCACGTTACAAAGAAGTCTGCGAAGCACTGGTTGCTGGAGTAGAAAAGATGGTTCCTAATGATCCTGCTACAGATGGGGTATTAGTTGGTCCAGTGATTTCTGAGAGTGCACGGGAAGATGTTGTAAACGCTGCCAAGGGCGCGATTGCACGTGGTGGAAAAGTTCTATACGGAGCTTCACCACTTGATCGCGATGGGTGGTTTTACACTCCAACATTGATTTGTGATTTAGATGCAAATGATCCGTTAAACCAGGAAGAGACCTTCGGTCCAATTGCTGGTGTGATCAGAGCAAAAACTGTTGGTGATGCAATTACCTCTGCGAATGCAGTCCGTTTTGGTTTAACAGGCAGTGTGCACGGTCGGGATTTGGAAGCAACTCTTCGTGTTGCCCAAAACATGCAAACCGGAATGGTAAAGATCAATGCACCTACGGCAGGTCTTGATTTCCACGCACCTGTTGGTGGCACGAAAGATTCCTCATACGGTGAGCGCGAGCAAGGAAAAGAAGGCTTGGCTTTCTATTCATTTATTCGTACGGTCACGATTGGTTCGGGTACCCGCGCATTTGAATAAAGTTTAATAATTTGAATCCAATTCGGCACTAGGCGGGGAGAGCGCGATGAAAGTAACTGGCTTTGAACTCTTTCATATGGATCCAATGTGGCTTTTCCTAAAGATTGAAACAGATGAAGGCATTACCGGATGGGGAGAACCCATTCTTGAGGGTAAAGCGCACACAGTTGCCGCCGCCGTTGACGAGATGATGGATCATGTAATTGGCAGAGATCCAATGCACATCGAACGTCATTGGCAACGGATGATGAAAGGTGGCTTTTATCGCGGCGGAGCAGTATTAAATTCAGCTGTCTCAGGAATCGATCAAGCACTTTGGGATATTGCTGGTAAAAAATTAGGTGTTCCTATTTATCAATTACTTGGTGGCGCAGTTCGTGATCGGATCCGAATCTACGGGCACGTAAATGGGGGCGATCCTTGGGATTTTGGAAATCCAAATTTACTTATTGAGAATTTATTAAAAACTACACAAGTTCAATTAGACCGTGGATTGAATGCTATTAAATTCAACCCAACTACCATTTTGGAAA
>WLKK01000028.1 GCA_009701305.1 Actinomycetota bacterium
GGTCGGCATCGTCATCGTGATACATAGTTGCCACAGGAGCACTCTCTTTCTAGTTGGATCTGGACTGGGTTTTCCTATATGAATCGGGCTATATCGTACGCCTCATCGCGACTAGCCCGGACTGCGTTAATTCGAGGATTCCGAACGGGTTAAGGGCGATTATGAGGGCTTCGATCTTGGCTGAAGTATCAGTTAGAGAGACGATTGCCGAGGTTGGGCCCATTTCAGCCACTTTTGCTCCGTGCTCGCTCACCAATGCCAGCAACTTCTCTTGGTTGGCGGATGTGACTGAGACCCGCACAAGTAATAGTTCAATCTGAATTGAAGAACTTTCATGCATCTCTTCAATTGCAATTACGTTGATCAATTTATCTAGTTGCTGAATAACTTGATCAAGTGCATGACCTTCAAGGCTTACAACGATAGTAATTCGGGAAATTTCTGGATCTTGAGTTGGCCCTACAGATAAGCCTTCAATGTTGTAACCGCGACGTGAGAAAAGTGCCGATACGCGCGCTAAAACTCCAGATCGGTTTTCTACTAATACTGAAATTATGTGGGAGGTGCGTTCTAGTTTCACTAGAGTTCCTGCGAATCCCAGTCGGGCGCAAGTTCGCGCGCAACCATAATCTCATCATTAGATGTTCCCGCAGCAACCATCGGCCAAACCATCGCGTCTCTAAAAACTCCAAAATCAACTACAACTGGTTGGTCATTAATTGACATCGCTTTTTCAATTGTTTTATCAACATCTTCGGGACGTTCGCAACGCAATCCAATACAACCCATTGCATCTGCCAATTTTGTAAAATCTGGAATTCGCTTCGAGTGCAGATCGGTATTTGAATAACGCTCGTTGTAGAACAAAGTTTGCCATTGACGAACCATGCCAAGGCTTTCATTATTTATAACTGCAACTTTGATCGGAATGTTATTTAGTGCACAAGTAACTAATTCTTGATTGGTCATTTGAAAACAACCATCGCCATCAATTGCCCACACGGTGGTATCTGGTGCGCCAACTTTTGCTCCCATCGCTGCAGGAACTGCGTAACCCATTGTTCCTAAGCCTCCGGAGTTAAGCCAAGTGCGGGGTTTCTCATATGAAATAAATTGTGAAGCCCACATTTGGTGCTGGCCTACTCCCGCGGTAAAGATCGTATCCGGACCAGAGATCTTTCCTAATCTTTCAATTACATATTGCGGTGAAAGCGCGCCATCTTTAGGAATGTCATATCCAAGTGGGAAAGTTGAGCGCCAAGAATTAACTTGTTTGATCCAAGCCGTGAAATCTGGACGAGCTTTTGCATATTGAGCCTTTAATGCAGGCAACAATAAGGAGATCGTATTTCTTACATCTCCAACAATTGCAACGTCAGCTTTACGATTTTTTCCGATTTCAGCTGGGTCGATATCGGCGTGAATAACTTTCGCACCAGGAGCGAATGTTGAAAGCTTTCCAGTAACGCGATCATCAAAACGTGCGCCCAAGGTTATTAATAAATCTGATTTTTGAAGCGCAGTAACTGCAGCAACGGTGCCATGCATGCCAGGCATACCTAAATGAAGCGGATGACTATCAGGGAAAGCACCGCGCGCCATCAAGGTTGTCACAACTGGAATTCCACTTGCTTCGGCGAGTGCAAGTAATTCGCGGTACGCATTTGCTTTTATTACTCCTCCACCGACATATAGAACTGGCCTGGAAGATTGCACAATTAACGCTGCGGCATCATCAACATCACTTTGTTTTGGTTGCGAATGATCGCGATAACCTGGAAGTGAAATAGAGGTTGGCCACTTGAAAGTAGTTTCCGAAGTTAGTGCGTCTTTGGCAATATCTACAAGCACAACTCCGGGACGACCGGTCGCGGCGATATGAAATGCTTCCGCAATCGCCTGTGGAATATCTGCTGGATTTGTTATTAAATAATTATGTTTTGTAATTGGCATCGATATTCCGCGAATGTCTGCTTCTTGAAATGCATCGGTACCGATTGCACCTGATGGAACTTGGCCAGTAATGGCAACCATGGGAACAGAATCCATCTGCGCATCTGCAATTGGAGTGACTAAATTTGTAGCACCAGGACCTGAGGTCGCTATGCAAACACCGACTCGACCTGTTGCTTGCGCATAACCGGTTGCAGCATGACCAGCTCCTTGTTCGTGACGAACCAGAATGTGGCGAATACTGCTATCGAAAAGCGGATCGTAGAACGGCAAAATTGCACCGCCTGGAATTCCAAACATCACATCAACGCCAGCGTGCTCCAATGAACGCACCAGGCTAGCTGCCCCATTCATCTTCTTATCGCTCTTATCGCTCATTGTTCACGCTCCTTTTCCTTACTATCGGCGGTAAGTGCAAAAACTCCCATTTAATGCGAAAACCCTCAGTGTCTGCACTGAGGGGTGGCACACGATCCAAGAGATGCTAGATCGCGCGCTGTCCTACCACGAGAATTTTTGACATGGCTTTATTGTCCTCTCTTACCCATATTTTGGTCAACCCCAATTTATGTGGCCTACCTCATCAACTTGATCAACTTAGTTAATCGCAGACCGCACCTTTCGAGGCACTTCCAACCAATTTGGCGTATTTAGCCAAAACGCCGCGGGTATATCTGTTCGGTAAAGGCTTAAATGATTTGGCCCGTTCGGCTAACACAGCTGGCGCTACTAATAGGTCCAAGGTGCGCGCGATGATGTCGATCTTGATTCGATCCCCATCTCTAACAAGTGCAATCGGGCCACCATCAACCGCCTCGGGGGCAACATGGCCAACACATAATCCCGTGGTTCCACCTGAGAAGCGACCATCGGTGAGCAAAAGGACAGATTTACCCAGGCCAGCACCTTTGATTGCGCCGGTGATCATCAACATCTCCCGCATTCCAGGTCCACCTTTTGGACCTTCATAACGGATCACAACGACATCACCGGCTTGGATGGTGCCATCTTCAAGTGCTTCCATTGCGCTTTGCTCGCGTTCAAAAACTCGTGCCGGTCCTTCAAATACATCAACACCAATTCCAGCAACTTTTGTTACTGCACCTTCAGGTGCAAGTGAGCCGCCAAGGATTGTAATTCCACCGCTTGGTGAAAATGGAGTGCTAGTTGAATAAAGCACTTCTCCATCTGCTTTTTGTGGCGCAAGATTTGCTAAATTCTCAGCCATTGTTTTCCCGGTAACAGTTAAGCAATCTCCATGCAAAAGTTTTGCATCAAGAAGTGCGCGTAACACAACTGGAATTCCGCCGACTTTATCTACATCACTCATTACAAATTTACCGAAAGGCTTTAAATCTCCGAGTAATGGAACTTTGGATCCGACGCGGTGAAAATCATGTAATTCCAAATCAACATCTGCTTCATGTGCCATGGCTAAAAGATGGAGCACGGCATTTGTGGAACCACCAAGTGCCATAACAATTGTGATCGCATTTTCAAAAGCTCGTTTTGTCATAATGTCGCGGGCAGTTATTCCTTGACGAATTAATTCAACAACTGCCTCACCAGATTGGCGTGAGAAGTTTTCACGGCGTCGATCTACCGCTGGTGGGGCAGCCGATCCTGGTAATGACATTCCAATCGCTTCAGCAACAGATGCCATCGTGTTTGCGGTGTACATACCGCCACATGCACCTTCTCCTGGACAAATTGCGCGCTCAATCCGATCTACTTCATCGCGGGTAATTAATCCACGTGCACAAGCACCAACTGCCTCAAATGCATCGATCAGTGTTACATCTTTTCCGTCAACATTTCCTGGCAAAGTTGTTCCTGCATAAATAAAAACACTTGCTACGTCAATACGCGCAGCCGCCATCATCATTCCCGGAAGAGATTTATCGCAACCAGCTAACAAAACCATTCCATCAAGTCGTTCTGCTTGCATAACTGTTTCGACAGAATCGGCAATTACTTCACGAGAAACTAATGAAAAGTGCATTCCTTCATGTCCCATTGAAATTCCATCAGAAACCGAAATGGTTCCAAATTGCATCGGAAAACCACCAGCAGCATGTACGCCTTCTTTCGATGCTGATGCAAGTCGATCTAATGAAAGGTTGCATGGAGTGATCTCATTCCATGAAGATGCAATTCCGATCTGTGGCTTAACCCAATCAGCATCACCCATTCCAACAGCCCGCAACATTCCGCGCGCAGGTGCTCGTTCAAGGCCATCGGTAACCATTCCTGATCGAGGCTTCATTGGGTTAGAGTTAGTGGTCTGGCTCATAGTGCTCATACTATAAGCAACAAATTGGAAAGCAGCCAAAGTGATGAGTTTCGCCCAACCACCAACTCAACTTCCAGATCCAACCAGATGGCGGGCGCTTTTTGTAATTGCGATAGCCCAATTAATGGTCGTTCTCGATTCATCAATCGTAAACATTGCTATCCCAAGTGCAAAAATTGATCTTGGAATTACCGATGCAAATCAAAGTTGGGTGGTAACTTCTTACACTCTTGCTTTTGGCTCTTTGCTGCTTCTCGGCGGTCGAATCGCCGATTTTATTGGACGGAAGAAAAGTTTTATTATCGGCCTGCTTGGTTTCGCTGGTGCTTCAGCACTTGGAGGAATAGCACAATCACAGGAGATTTTGTTTGCTTCCCGCGCGCTGCAAGGTGCATTTGGGGCGTTGCTGACTCCATCGGCGCTTTCGCTGATTAACGTAACATTTACCATTCCTAAAGAGCGGGCAAAAGCATTTGGTGTTTATGGTGCTATTGCCGGCGGTGGCGCTGCGATTGGGTTGATTCTCGGTGGCACTCTTACTGAATTTGCTTCATGGAGATGGTGTCTCTGGGTCAATGTTCCAATCGCAATTACCGCCGCCCTTCTTGCCTATCCTTTTGTGCACGAATCAAAAGCCGGAGGAGATCACTCTTATGATCTGCCTGGGACGATCACTGCAACACTTGGTTTACTTAGTTTGGTATATGGATTTACGCAAGCGGCAAAAGTTGGTTGGGCAACAGGTTCAACGCTTTCCTTCCTTGGCATCGCCGCCATCTTATTGTTTGCTTTTTTCATAATTGAAAAAAATGTTAAAAATCCGCTGCTTCCGTTACGCATTATCACCGAACGAAATCGTGGTGGTTCATATCTTGGTTCAATGATGGTTGGTGCTGGTTTATTTTCGATGTTCTTATTTCTCGGCTTATACCTCCAAGTAATTATGGGCTACTCCCCCCTAAAGACTGGTTTTGCCTTTTTGCCGTTCTCGCTCGGAGTAATTGCATCTGCAGGAGTCGCCACTCAACTATTACCTCGCGTCGGGCCAAAGCCGTTGATTGTTTGGGGATTAATTCAAGGATCAATTGGATTACTGCTTTTATCAACTATTACCCCGGATACAAGTTATACGACACATGTACTTCCAATGTTAGTAATAATAAGTACTGGCATGGCTTTAGTTTTTATTTCAATTTCAACAACAGCACTCCATGGAATCGGTGGGCGTGATTCTGGAGTAGCAAGTGCTGCACTCAATACCAGTCAACAGGTTGGTGGATCTCTTGGCACTGCTTTGTTAAATACCATCGCGGCAACTTCCGCTGCAAATTACCTAATAACCCATCCTGAATTAGGAGATAAAGCGCAATTTTTTGCTTTAACCCACGGTTACACAACTGCATTTAAAACTGGTGCGACCTTCTTGCTTATCGCAGCAGTGGTGATGGCGGTACTTTTAAAAATTGGGAAAGAATCCCTAGCCGAAAAAGCTTAGCTCTGTCCTAATAAGCCAAGTAGGAGCTCACGTACCCGCGCTGCATCTGCTTGGCCTTTAGTGTCTTTCATAACTGCGCCAATTAATGCACCTGCTGCTGGGATATTTCCATCTCTAACTTTTTGTGCAGTATCTGGTTGTGCCGCGATTGCACGTTCAATAGCTGCAACTAATTCTCCTTCATCAGATACAACTTTGATTCCACGTGCTGCGATGACCTCTGCAGGACTTCCCTCACCAGCTATTACACCTTCAACTACTTGTCTAGCTAATTTATCTGTTAAATCTCCAGCTGCTACTAAGGCAATAATTTCGGCAACATCTTTTGGAGTAATCGGCATTTCAACAACTTCAACTTCTCGCTCATTTGCAACTCTTGAAATTTCTCCTAGCCACCAAGTTCGCGCTTTAGTTGGGTCTGCACCTTCCGCAACTGTTTCTTCAACAACTCCAACGACCCCTGCGTTAATCATCGCGGCCATCTCTTTATCGGGAACTTGCCAAAGTTGTTGCAATCTTGCTCGATGCGCAGAAGGTCGCTCTGGAAGTTGCCCTCTTAATTGCTCGATCCATTCCGCAGAAGGTGCAACTGGTAATAAATCTGGCTCAGGGAAATATCGGTAATCCTCCGCTTGTTCTTTTGAACGTCCCGAGCGGGTAGTTCCAGAATCTTCCTGAAAATGGCGGGTCTCTTGTACAACGCGCTCCCCTGCTTCAAGTCTTTGTGCATGACGATGCATTTCGCTGGTTATTGCGCGTTCTACTGAACGAAGTGAGTTCACATTTTTGGTTTCACTTCTAGTACCAAGTTTTCCACTTCCACGTGGTGACAGTGAAATATTTGCATCGCAACGAAGCGAGCCTTGTTCCATCTTCACATCACTCACACCGAGAGTTCGCAAAATATCCCGTAACTCTTTTACATACGCCTTCGCGATTTGTGGTGCATAACTTTCAGTTCCTAAAACAGTTTTAGTAACAATTTCTACTAGTGGGATGCCAGCTCGGTTGTAATCCAAGAGTGAATATTCGGCGCCATGAATCCGACCTGTCGCTCCCCCAACATGTAAAGATTTTCCGGTGTCCTCTTCCATGTGGACCCGCTCTATTTCAATTCGAAAAGTTTTCATACCTTCTGGAGTTTCATACTCAACATCTAAATAACCATCAGTACAAATAGGTTCGTCGTATTGAGAAATCTGAAAATTCTTTGGCATATCTGGATAGAAATAATTTTTACGCGCAAAACGTGACCAAGGAGCTATCGAACAGTTAAGTGCTAACCCAATCAATATGGTGCTTTCAATCGCGCGTTCATTCACAAATGGCAATGCGCCAGGCATTCCTAAGCAGACTGGACATACTTGAGTATTTGGCTCAGCACCAAATTCAGTTGGGCAACCACAGAACATTTTGGTTTTAGTTCCAAGTTCAACATGCACTTCAAGACCCAGGGCCGGCTCATATTTTTCAATTATCTCTTCATAGCTCAACATCTTTATGCACCTGCCGCAGAAATTAATTTAGGTGCCTTAGTAGTAAGCACTCCACCCCATTTTGCCGCTAGCTCGCGCTCGAGGGCTGCCCCGACTTGATACAGGCGATCATCTTTCATTGCTGGTGCAATAATTTGAAAACCTACGGGCAATCCTTCAGATAGACCAGCAGGAAGGGACATTGCGGCAACTCCGGCAAGGTTTACTGGAATGGTTGCTACATCACTTAAATACATTGCTACCGGGTCATTACTTTTCTCACCGATCGGAAATGCAACTGTTGGCGTTGTAGGTGAAACTAATACATCTACTGATGAAAATGCTTTAGCAAAATCTTGGGTGATCAATGTTCGAACTTTCTGCGCGCTTCCATAATATGCGTCGTAATATCCGGCAGAAAGTGCGTAAGTTCCAAGAATGATTCGGCGTTTTACTTCACGTCCAAATCCTGCCGCACGAGTCATGCTCATAACCTCTTCAGCACTACGTGAACCATCATCTCCAACACGTAATCCATATCTCATCGCATCAAAACGGGCTAAGTTTGAAGAAGCTTCACTTGGTGCAATCAGATAGTAAGCAGCTAATCCGTAATCAAAATTTGGGCATGAAACCATTTCAATTGTTGCGCCTTGGCTACGCAAAATTTCAAGGGATTCTTCAAATCTTTCACTTACTCCACTTTCATAACCATCACCAGACAACTCTTTAATTACTCCAATTTTCATGCCTTTTACATCTGCACGTTTTGCGGCAGCAACTACAGGTGGAGTTGGAGCATTAATACTTGTTGCATCGTAATCATCATGGCCGGCAATAACTTCATGTAGCAATGCGGTATCTAAAACAGTACGTGCGCAGGGCCCAACTTGATCTAATGAAGAAGAGAATGCGACGACTCCATACCGAGAAACACCACCGTAAGTTGGTTTCACTCCGACAGTGCCAGTTAGTGCTGCAGGTTGTCTGATCGATCCACCAGTGTCGCTACCAATCGCAAGAGGTGCCTCAAATGCCGCAAGTGCAGCTGCTGAACCTCCACCAGAACCACCAGGGATCCGCTTTAAATCCCAAGGGTTTTGAGTTGTACCAAATGCAGAGTTCTCTGTTGATGATCCCATCGCAAACTCATCCATATTTGTCTTGCCAAGAATTACCACACCTGCAGCTCGTAATTTTTTTACAACTGTTGCACTGTAAGGCGGGCGCCAACCTGCTAATATTTTTGAACCACAAGTTGTCGGAATTCCTTCTTGCGCCAAAATATCTTTAAGCGCGAGTGGAACACCGGCAAGCGGTCCTAGGTTTTCGCCCTTGGCGCGAGCAGCATCAACTTGATCGGCTTGAGCCAATGCGCCCTCTGTATCTACAAATAAAAATGCCTGCACCGCTTTATCTACTTTTGCAATTTGATCCAGGTGCGCTTGGGTTACCTCACGTGCAGAAACTTCCTTCTTAGCCAAGCTCTCCGATAATTGCGCTGCACTCTTATAAATTAATTCACTCATGCTTCTTCACCTAATATTTGTGGAACTCTAAATCGATCATCTTCACTTGCTGGTGCTCCCGATAAAGCATTTGCTGGAGTTAAACCTGGGCGAACCACATCTGGACGGGTCACATTTACCAATGCGAGTGGATGTGAAGTTGGTACTACATCACTTTTTGCTGCCTCTTGGACTCTGGCCACGGCGCCTAAAATCGCTTCCATCTCGCCCGCTAATTCAGCGATCTCATTAGCACTCAAGTCCAGACGGGCTAATTGCGCAATGCGCGCTACTTCTTCATTTGAAATCCGGGACATATTCCCAATCCTACCCGCGTCTTACTCGCGGATCTGACCGCTACCAGTCACAATCCAAGTAGTAGTAGTCATCTCTTCGAGACCCATCGGTCCACGTGCGTGAAGTTTCTGATTTGAGATACCAATTTCAGCACCAAAACCCATCTGCTCTCCATCAGTGAACCGCGTGGATGCGTTTACCATAATCGCGGCGGCATCCGCATTCGCGATAAAAGCTGCTGCGGTACTTTCTGATTCGGTGACAATAGATTCTGTGTGCTGAGTGCCATATTTATTTATATGGTCATTTGCACTTTGCCGGTCGGCCACTATGCCAACATTCATTTCTAATACTCCATACTCTGTTGACCAATCTTCTTCACTTGCCAAGACCATTTCTATGCCACAACTTTTGGCTATCTCGATTGATTTAGGATCGCCATGCAAGCGAACCCCTTGCTCAGCCAATGCCTTTAATGCCAATGGCAAAAATTCAGTAGCCACGGCTTCATGAACTAACAAAGTTTCAGCTGCGTTACAAACACTTGGTCGATGACATTTTGAATTAATCACAATTGGAATGGCTTTATTGAAATCTGCATCCTTGTCAATGTAAACATGACAAACACCTGCACCAGTTTCAATTGTAGGCACTGATGATTTATCAACAACTGTTCTGATTAATGCAGCACTTCCACGCGGAATTACTAAATCAACTAATCCACGGGCGTTTAATAATTCACGGACAGTTGAGCGATCATGTGATGAAACTAATTGCACAATATCTGCTGGAAGGCCTACAGATGTGATCGCACTTCGCATTACATTGACCAACACTTCATTACTTTTTGCGGCAGTTGATGAGCCGCGCAATAACGCCGCACTTCCAGCCTTAATTAAAATCACTGCTGCGTCAACAGTTACATTTGGTCTTGCCTCATAAACCATTCCAACAACACCAAATGGCACAGCAATTTGTTTTAGATGTAAACCATTTTCGAGCGTGCGTTCCCGAATTATTCGACCAACTGGATCAGGAAGTGCAGCAATTTGCCTGGCGCCATTTGCGATTTCGGCAATTCGCTGAGGATTTAACTTCAAGCGATCAATCAAAGAGTCGCTGATTCCATCAGCCTGCGACCTAAGTACATCCTCATTATTTGCCGCCAAAATTTCACTCTCATGAGCGATGAGATGCTCCGCAATTGCATTTAATGCTCGATCTTTGGCTTCGCGTTTTGTGGCAGCCAATATTCGTGCCGCTGATCTAGCCGCAGTAGCCAGAGTTTCGATCTGCCCAGTCAAAGTGGTCATGGGATCAGCCTAACCAACAGTTAAGATAAGGCGCATGAAAATTCTTTTGCGTTTCAGTCGGATTGTTGCCGTTAGCCTAATCGGAATCTTTCTAGTCGGATTTAGTGGATTGCGAGTCGCCCACTACCCAAACCCAATCGCCACTGCCCGTCTCGGCCTTGCCGCACCTTCTGCTACGCCGAAGTTACTTCCAGCCCATTTGGTAGCACCTGCCGCAACACCTACCCAGCTTCAAGTTGTTCAGGAAGAGATGCCATATGGAGTGCTTTTCAATGGTCGCCAAATTAAATTTGAGAAATTTTTAAAGCAGACAAAGACGAATGCTCTCCTGGTTATGCGAAATGGCACCATAACTTATGAGTGGTACAACAAAAAATTTACTCCTGAATTTCAATTTCCTTCATATTCCGTTGCGAAAACTTTAACATCTTTAATGATTGGGAAATTAATCTCTGAGGGCAAAATAAGCGAGAGTGATACTTTCATTAAGTTCTTCCCAGAGTTATCGAATGGAACATCTTTTGACAAAGTAACAATCGGCCAACTTCTGGATATGCGTAGCGGTGTCGGAGTTAGCGACAACTACCCAACAGGACCATCTGGTTGGGGCGTTGCAATTGCTCAGATGTATGCCTCCACAGATATTCCGTGGTTTATGGGCAACAACCGTAAGATGAAATTTGAACCAGGTACTGATGCCGAATATCGCAGTGTCGATACTCAAATGCTCGGCATGATTATTAAAAAAATTACCGGTGTAAAAGTTGCTGATTACTTCTCTACTAATTTTTGGCAGCCAATCGGAGCAGAAAGCCCAGCAACTTGGAATGTTGATCGCATCGGCGGTCAAGAAAAAACTTTCTGTTGCTTTAACGCTACAGCTCGAGATTATGCCCGCATCGGTAATCTTTTAGCAATGGGTGGATTCGTCGGAGATAAACAACTTGTGAGTGCCTCATGGATTACTCGCTTATCAAATCCAGTGGAAAAACTAGATCATAATTGGGGATACGGTGCTCAGATTTGGCACCCATATCCAGGATCACTAATGATGCTGGGATTGCACAGTCAATTCGTTTACGTAGTTCCAAAGACTAGAACTGTAATCGTAAAGTTGAGCGATAGTTTAGTGGATGCCGATGAAGAGCCAACTGCGGCAATTTTGGAAGCACTCGCTTACAAAATAAGTTAAAAAATAATTAAAGTAAAGAGAGGTCGTCGCGATGCACCAATTCGCGTTCGTACTCTGCCCCTAGAGATGCACCTAACTCTTTAGTAGATTTTCCAAGTAATTGTGGAATCTCATCAGCGTCAAAAGCAACTAAGCCACGGGCGATTACTTTGCCTTCTGGCGAAAGTAAATCGACAGGGTCCCCAGCAGAAAAATCTCCTTCAACTTTAGTTACACCTGCTGGAAGTAATGAAGTTCCACGTTCACGAATTGCGGTAGTTGCTCCAGCATCTAGATGCAACTTTCCCTTTGGAGAAGATGCATGTGCTAACCAAAGTGCACGTGATGGGGTACGGACACCGTTTGCGTGAAATAAAGTTCCAATCTCTGTACCGCTTACGGCTGCTTCGACGTTCGCAAGAGATGTAAGAACTACTGGAATCCCCGCACCTGTTGCAATGCGAGCGGCCTCGACTTTGGTAACCATTCCCCCACTGCCAACTCCAGCCGTTCCAGCACCACCAATTTGAAAATCGCCAAGTAGCGCGAAATCTCTGACATCGGTTATTTGTTTTGCATTCGCAGAAGTTGGTGGCGCATCATAAAGAGCGTCAATATCTGAGAGCAATATTAATAAATCTGCTTGCACTAAATGAGATACCAACGCAGCAAGGCGATCGTTGTCTCCGAATCTAATTTCTTGAGTCCCTACTGTGTCATTTTCATTAATTACAGGTACTACCCCAAGGGCCAACAGTCGATCAAAAGTACGTTGGGCATTTCGATAATGACTGCGTCTAATCACATCATCACTTGTTATTAAAACCTGTGAAGCAGTAATTCCATATCTGGCAAATGATTCGGAGTATCGATAAATCAAAACTCCTTGCCCAACAGATGCTGCCGCTTGTTGTGTTGCTAAATCTTTGGGACGGGTGGTTAACCCAAGTGGAGCAAGGCCTGCTGCTATTGCGCCAGATGAAACAACTAAAACTTCTACTCCACGTTTTTTCAATATCGCTACGCCGTCAACTAATTTGTCCACTGCGCTTATGTCTAGCCCAGCCCCAGCACTTCCGGTCAATGAAGATGAACCAACTTTAAGCACAACACGTTTCGCTTTTAATACTTCATCTCTTAAATCCCGCAAATTATTTGAATTATTGGAGGTCATCTTCACCATCACCTAGTAGTAATGCACCAACCTCTTCCCATTCTCCGCCCTCACCAGCACTTCCAGTGCTTCCAGATAAGGCGTGGCGCATATCTAAACGTAAATCTTGTCCTCTTGGCCCAAGCAAAATCTCAGCACCCGCTTCAAGAGTTGGTTCCCAATCAAAACTCACGGCGTCTTCCCCGAGTCCGATTTGAACTTCACTACCTCCACGTGCGCCGAGTTTAAATAATTCTTTTTCAACTCCGAGGCGTGCTAATCGGTCAGCTAAGTAACCAATGGCTTCAGCATTACTGAAATTTGTCTGTCTAACCCAACGCTCAGGTTTAATTCCTTGGACTACATAAATGCCAGCATCATTTTTAAAGGTGCTGAAATCTGATTCATCCACTGCACGTGGGCGCAAAATAATCCGAATTGGATCAGTACTCTCTTTTGGAGTTCGCTTAATTAATCTTGCCATCGCATATTGCAGATCATTTAAACCTTCGTGAGTCGCTGCAGACACTTGATAAACCTCGAGTCCACGTTCGCGCAATGTTTCTTCAACCATGTCAGCCATCGCGCGCCCATCAGGAAGATCAACTTTATTTAACGCAACAATTCTTGGCCGATCATCGAGTCCGCCATAAAGTGCGAGTTCTGCTTCGATTACATCAAAATCATGGATTGGATCTCGATCAGATTCAAGTGTTCCGCAATCCAACACTTGTACGAGTGCAGCACAGCGTTCGACATGGCGTAAAAACTCTAGGCCTAATCCTTTACCTTGACTTGCGCCAGGAATTAATCCTGGGACATCTGCCACCGTAAAACGGTGTTCGCCTATTTCAACAACGCCTAAGTTAGGAACCAAAGTTGTGAATGGATACTCAGCGATTTTTGGACGTGCAGCAGAGATCGCAGCGATTAATGATGATTTACCGGCACTTGGATATCCAACTAGCGCAATATCTGCAACGCTTTTTAATTCAAGTGAGAGTTGAGCGTTTTCACCGAGTTCACCAAGTAACGCGAATCCTGGTGCTCGCCTTTTTGAGGAAGAGAGTGCAGCATTTCCTAATCCGCCCGCGCCACCACGTGCAGCAATAAACTTTGTTCCATTACCTAATAAATCTGCAATGAGTTCGCCATCTGCGCCGCGAATAACCGTTCCCTCAGGAACTGGAACTATTAAATCTTCTCCATCTGGACCATCTTTGTGTCCACCTTTTCCTAATCGGCCAGATGTTGCACGACGATGAGGGCTGTAATGGAAATCAAGCAAAGTTGTAATGCTTTGATCTACAACCAGAATTACATCGCCACCTCGTCCACCTGTTCCACCATCAGGTCCGCCTAGTGGTTTAAATTTTTCACGATGAACCGATGAACATCCATCGCCACCATTTCCGGCTGTTGCAATTAAAAGCGCGCGATCAACAAAGGTGGTCATTTTGATCGCTCCTTCTCATGAAAATAAAAAAGCGGGTCCGTAATCGGACCCGCTTTTTTAATACGGGTAAATTTATTGCGGTACAACTTTTACAACGCGGCGGCCACGTGCTTGTCCGAATTCAACAATTCCTGCAGCGAGTGCGAATAATGTGTCATCTTTGCCACGGCCAACATTTAATCCTGGATGAAAATGGGTTCCACGTTGACGAATAAGAATTTCGCCACTCTTGACGATCTGTCCACCGTAGCGTTTTACACCGAGGTACTGCGCGTTTGAATCGCGACCGTTACGTGTTGACGAGACTCCCTTTTTACTGGCCATTTGAAAGTTCCCCCAATTCCTATTTCACACCGTTGATGGATGTGACTTTAACGCGAGTTAATTTTGCCCGAAAACCTTGGCGGCGGCGATAACCGGTCTTGCTCTTGTAACGAAGGATGTCGATCTTTGGACCTTTGATCTCTTCAAGAACTTCGACGCTGACATTAATGCCGGCAGTATCTGTTGTGACTTTTGCACCATCGACGAGCAAGAGAGCTTGCAACTTTATTGTCGCGCCAGTAGCCGCAGCTACCCGATCAACGAGCAGGGTGTCTCCGACCGCTACTTTTTCCTGGCGGCCGCCAGCTTTAACAATTGCATACACGATGGGAACTCCTCTAATTGAAGTGCTAAGGGTACGGATTCACGCACCTTTGGGTCAAACTGAGAACTATTGGGCGGCGAGGCTCATTCTTGGGCCCCAGGAGTGATGATTCCCCCGCTGGTAACCCGGCGACGGCCTCGTCTTGTTGGGGAGACTGGAGCAACTGGAGCAACTGGAGCAATTTCAGCTTCGAAATGATCGTCCGACTCACCCTTCTCGACAGCAGCCACCTCCAAAACATCCTCATCCCCATCAATTTCAGCTCGTTCTTCTTCATCTTCATCTCTAGCCCCAGGAGTCGCGGCGACTTCATCCCGGCGTAAATTCTCTGGTGAAACCGGAACTGGATCTACATGAATATGAATTCCGCGACCATTGCAGCTTTCGCAAGTAGTTGAGAACGCTTCAATCAATCCTTGTCCAACACGTTTACGGGTCATCTGTACTAAACCAAGTGAGGTTACTTCGGCAACCTGATGCTTAGTTCGGTCGCGACCTAAACATTCTGTTAATCGACGCAATACTAAATCTCGATTAGATTCAAGAATCATGTCGATAAAGTCAACAACAATAATTCCACCTAAGTCGCGTAAACGAAGTTGGCGAGCGATCTCTTCGGCTGCTTCTAAATTATTCTTAGTAACAGTCTCTTCTAGGTTTCCGCCTTTGCCAATGAATTTTCCAGTGTTTACATCTACTACAACCATTGCTTCAGTTCGATCAATTACCAGCGATCCACCTGATGGTAAATAAACTTTTCGATCAAGACCCTTTGCTAATTGCTCATCGATGCGGTGCTCAGCGAAGATGTCAGTGTTCTTGTGCCACTTCTCAAGACGAGCTAACAAATCTGGAGCAACAAAGCCTAGATAATTATTAATTTCATCCCATGCATCTGAACCTTCAACAATTAATTTATTGAAATCTTCATTGAAGATATCGCGAACAACACGAATGTTTAGATCAGGCTCTCCATAAAGCAATGATGGGGCGGTTGCATTTGAGTCATTTGTTTTCTTCTCAATATCTTCCCACTGAGCTTGTAATCGAGTTACATCGCGAGTTAATTCTTCCTCAGTTGCACCTTCTGCTGCGGTGCGAACAATAACTCCGGCTTCTTCTGGAACTAAGTTTTTCAAAATTGCTTTAAGGCGAGAGCGCTCTTGATCAGGAAGACGTCGACTAATACCGCTCATTCCGCCACCAGGAACATAAACCAAATACCGACCAGGAAGACTTACTTGACTGGTTAAACGAGCACCTTTTTGACCAATTGGATCTTTAGTAACTTGCACAAGTACCGGTTGTCCACTTTTTAATGCAGTTTCGATTTTGCGTGGAGTTCCATCAGCTAATCCAGCCGCATCCCAATTCACTTCTCCCGCATACAAAACCGCGTTACGGCCTTTCCCGATGTCCACAAATGCTGCTTCCATACTTGGAAGCACATTTTGTACGCGACCCAAGTAAACGTTTCCTACATAAGATGCATTTGTATTTCTATTTACATAATGCTCAACTAAAATATTATCTTCAAGAACTGCGATCTGAGTTCTGTCTCCACTTTGACGAACAAGCATCACGCGATCAACTGACTCACGGCGTGCTAAAAACTCGGCTTCGGTAATAACTGGAGTACGTCGGCGATCATGACGTTCGTGACGGTCATTCCGGTCATTTCTTTCTGTACGGTCATTGCGGTCACGTGAACCACGATTACTGCGGCCCCTGCTGTCTCTCGAATCACGCTCTCGCTTTGCATCAACTCTTGTCGTTGATACTTTGCGCTCCCGCGGTTCACGAACCCGAATAGTTGTTACGACGCCATCTTCATCAACAGTCTGACCTGCTGCAACTTCTACATCGGCACCGACAACTCGGCGACGTCGACGACGATGAACCCCGCCTTCGGAATTTTCCTCATCTGCATCTGTACCAGTTGACTCACTCTCAACTTGATTTTCTTCATTACGTCCGCGACCACGTCCGCGACCACCACGACTTCCGCGGGTACGGCCACCGCGAGTGCGCTCTGTACTTCCTTCAATCTTTTCAGTCGGTTCACTCTTATCACTGCTCTCCCCGCTACCAACTGCGGCAACTGCACTAACTTTTTTAGGTGCACTCTTTGCTTTGGTTGGGGCTTGAAATAACGGAACTGGAACTGCCGCACTGGCTTTCTTCGCCTTTACCGGCGCTGCTGCGCTGCTGGTGCCAACCGGAGTGACTGCTTTTTTAATAGCACTCTTCTTAACCGGAATAACCTTTTCAACTTTTTCAACTTTTTCAGCTTTTTCAGCTTTACCAGCCGGTTTAAGGGTGGAAGGTGTGATCTTTTTAGACCCGCCTTTACGTGGCGTTGCAGCCATGACATCAACTCTCACGTGCTCCAAATAATTGAAACACTTTTCTAATGTTCTGAATTAACAGAACGAAGCCTGTGGCCCGGAAGTTTCCGGGGGTCGCGCGCCAGCAGATTGATTTAGGGCCAATCCCGGCCGCGCAGGTACCAGTATGGCAGAGGTTTA